>NZ_JBHSMP010000004.1:0-23929 GCF_042655705.1 Paraburkholderia denitrificans
CCCGTTCCGTCGATACAAGCATGCTACGTGAACATAGATCAGTTAACAACAGAACGGAACACTAGATAACCGTATTCGGCGCTACTGTTGAGCGCGCTAGCTTGGCTTCCAGCGTTGCTTTCACATCAGGCCATTCGGTATCAATGATGCTGAATCGCACCGAATTCCGCTTGCGGCCGTCAGGCATGATCCGCTCATGGCGAACGATGCCTTCTTGCTTTGCACCGATGCGCAATATCGCCGCCCTCGACTTCTCGTTCAGCTCATCGGTTGTGAACTGCACGCGGACGCATTGCATTACTTCGAACGCATATTTCAACAGTAGGTATTTCGCCTCAGTGTTTGCAGCCGTTCGTTGGACGGACTTGCTCAGCCAGGTGTGGCCGATTTCGAGCTTCCTATTGCTCCTGTCGATCTTCCAAAAGCGTGTGCTGCCGACGATGCGGCCGCTGTGCCGAGTGATAACCACGAACGGGATCACGTGGCCTTCGTGAAGCCCCCGCAATGCTGTAGCGATGTATGGGTCGATAGTCGACGGCCCCGGCACGACAGTCACTTTCAAGTTCCATAACTCGCCGTCTGCCGCAGCGTCGATGAGCCGTGGCGCGTCTTCGAGTTCAAGGACGCGAAGATCAATGGTCTTGCCAACGAGAGTCAGCCGAGGTGCGCCGTTCATAACCATGAGTGAAGTGAAGTGAATTGACGATCCGCTGCAAGGTGCTGCCTGCTCGACGACGTCAAAAAAGGAGAGAAAGAAGCTTCAGATACCCACTGAATAACCCGCAAAGCTGGTCCAACGGGTGGGTCAGGATTCGGTGCAAATCAACACAGCTTCACCGCCTCGACTTTGAATTCCCTGCTGAACTGCCTTCTTGTTCTCATTTACTTCCTCCGGTTCCATTGTCCACCTTAATTTAACGTCCATGAAACCGGCAGCAGCCCAGGTTGGTGCATCGGATTCGGCACGGAGCCAGGGTGGCTCCTCGAGAAGCCTTTCGCTCTGAACGCCGGTGAGTGCGTTAGTCGGGTTCCCGTCATCGCCTTTCAGGTTCCTTTGCCAGCATTATCGCCGGTTCTGGCCCCGACTAATCCACTGATCCGACTCTCTGAATTTGTGTGGCCACGTCTGTTTGGTCAGCAGCGACCACTATGTCTAACGGTTTAGCCCGCCCCGCGAAAAGAGTGTGCAGCACCATATTTCGCTGACGATGCGCGCCGCGTTGTCTACAGGCAGCATGTGCGCGGTGGTATCGGGATGCGCATACCAGACATAGGCTGACTGTTCCGTCATCGAGGCAAGCGCTTCCAAGGAGATCCGTGCAGGCATCCCGTTGATTTCGGTGATGCCGTGATCCCGTTCCAGCGCCGCCGCGACCCGAATGATGTGGCGCTCGCGCATGTACCACCACATGTCGTTGTAGCGCTGATCCACCATGGTCGCTTCCATGAAGGCCCGCATCACTTTGCGATGGTTGCGATAGTGGGCCAGGTAGCCGCGGTTGGATTCGAAGATCGCCTCGTAGGGGTGGGAGCCGAAGATCTGGCGCTCTTTTGGCCGGCTGGCGGCGTACAGTTCATTGTGGACGTCGTGGATGATCGCCAGGAAAACGTCGTCCTTGTTATCGAAGTAGCGGTACAAGGCGCCCATCGACAGCTTGGATCTTTCAGCCAGGTCGCTCATGCGCATCGAGACGTAGCCGGCTTCGCCGAAGATTTCACGTCCGCTCGAGAGAATGCGGGCAAGGGTCGCCCGCCCCTTTGGGGTCGTGGGCTGCGGGATGTTCGGTTGCGGTGCTTTCTTCAACATTTCCTGTTTTTAAAAAAGTGCGATGCCCTGGGCGTAGTTGAAGGTCGAAGGCGGCAGCATTCCGTTTGTAATAAATGAAGCGTACCAAGAAGAGAGCCCCCCGTGCCAGCGCGCCGTTCAACGCCGTCGCCACGCAGAACGAAGACGGGCTGCGGGCCTGTTTCGCCGAGAGCAGTCTGCTCCGGCTCGACTTGATTCAGCACACTCATGCGAGCATCGACGACCTGATGTACGGCGCCGGCTGCGGCCTGGTCGTCGCGGCCACTGAAGTCGCTGGCGGGCAGCATCTGGGCGGCAAGGGCGAAAAAATCCGCTGATATGGCGCGCAGCGCGGCCAGATCCTGATGGACGAGTGCATATTGAACGTCAAGCCGCCATGCTTGCCGCGTCGCGGCGGCGGCCAAGCGCCGATCCCCGCCTGAGATTAATTGCGCCAAAATCCGCGGCTCGCCGAGTGTGTACACGACATCATGGTCACGGGCGCGTCCACGTGCAAATACGCCAAGCTGCTGCCCGAGATGGCTGGCACTTTCAGGATCTCCAGGCGCAGTGTCTCGCGCAAGTTCATTCACTCCAGTTAGACGGCACTCACCAAGCTGATGGGCCGGCGCTTCCACAGCTACGATGTCGCGGCCATCGGCGTGGACAGCGTCGACAAGAATCATCCGATCGAGCTCGTGGGCGGTTCGCACGAAAACGTGCAGGTCGTCGAGGGCCTGTTGCGCGAGTCGATCGATTGAAACTTGTCCACGGGCAGGGAATACCTGTTCGTGATCGACGACTCCAAGGCGCGGCGTTCGGCGATCGCGGCACTCTTCTGCGTGCATGCATACGTGCGGCACTGTCGAACGCGCAAGCTGCGCAAAATTCTTGTGCGTTCGCTGACAGCAAGCATCTCGCAAACCGAGGTGGTTATGAAAGCAATTTGCAAGCTTCCGGAGAGGGTCGGTATGGCCACGCTCAAGATGCATGCGGTAGGGCTCCGGTCTGGGCGCCCGGATACCTCGGTCACATTGCTCGAAGGGCTGGACGAGACGTTCACGGAGATCGCGCTGCGACTGGCGCCGCCCCTCATGCACGGCCGATCCACGACCAGCATTATCGAGAATACGAACGGTGAGGTACGCCGCAGTGCGGGGCTTGTGAAGCGCTACCGCCACGCCGACATGGCTGTGCACCGGTCGGAAGCCGGATCCCCCGAAACCAGGAAACAGTTCCGCAAGATCCCCAACGTGAGCGAGCCCTGGATACTCGCCGCTGCCTTGAAGCGTCTGCCGTCGAAATCGAACATTGGCCATGATCGCACGTTTGCTTAATCGAAAGGTTGCCTCTTCAGGCCGTCCCCGCCTTCAACGGTGTTCGAGATATTAAAAAAAGTGACATCACTATTGTTTTTTTCATTATGGTCCCCTAGAGTGTAGACACACAAGGAAAAAGAGTGGGAAGTCGGTCAATCGGCCTAACAGAGGTGGTGGCATGGTAGATCAAACCGTCCTGAAGTGCGCGAAGGTGACCGCCGGCGTCGAACGGGCGCGGCCTGGCGATACGAGCAGCCTTCACGCCCTGCCGACGATGGCGAACCCGTTGTGCTCATTCATGGGTTTGCCCAGGCCGCCGCGAGCTGGAATCCGGACATCGAACGACGGCCGGCCGGCATCCGGCCAGTGCCCGGATGCAGATACCCACGAACGTTTTGCTGCTGCTATGCAGCATATTGATCGATGGATTCGATTGTGGTCTTGGGCCACGGCGTGACTGGATCATGGAGGAGTGCATATGAGTTGGTCGTCGTATTCGGATTTCTGCTTTGAAGGTCAGGTCGCGATCGTGACCGGCGCCGGAAGCGGGCTTGGACGTGCTTATGCGAAATTGCTGGCCGCCAGGGGTGCCCGGGTCGTGGTGAACGACATTGGCACTCGGACGCAGCCTGATGGCACTTCCGTAAGTTCAGCGGAACTCACAGCCCAGGAGATCCGGGATCAAGGAGGCGAGGCCATAGCGGACGCTTCTTCGGTCGCCACACGCGAGGGGGGACAGTCGATCGTTGATCTGGCGATGTCGAAATATGGACGCGTCGATATCCTTGTCAACAATGCCGGGAACATCTCGCGGACGTCATTCAACAAGCTCGAGCTCGCTGACGCTAAACCGATATTCGATGTGCACGTGTGGGGAGCCTTTTATGTGACGCAGCCGTGCTATCAGCAAATGGTCAGGCAGCAATATGGGCGGATCGTATTCACTACCTCTGGGGTCGCGCTTTTTGGCAATGGCGGAATTTCGCCTTATGCGGCGGCCAAGGGTGGCGTATTCGGCCTTTTGCAGGTGCTCAAGCTCGAGGGCGCCAGGCACGGTATCAAGGTGAATGCAGTGGCGCCTATGGCAT
Organism: Paraburkholderia denitrificans; assembly: GCF_042655705.1. Taxonomy (NCBI): domain Bacteria; kingdom Pseudomonadati; phylum Pseudomonadota; class Betaproteobacteria; order Burkholderiales; family Burkholderiaceae; genus Paraburkholderia; species Paraburkholderia denitrificans. The sequence goes on from NZ_JBHSMP010000004.1 coordinate 4,194, forward strand.
CCACGCAGCTTACTGAGGACGTCGAAATGCCTCAGTATCACGAGGTCAGTGAAGAAATGGTGGTTCCCGAACTCGTGGCGCCCGTCGTGGGTTATTTTGCGTCACGTGAGTGTCCCTACTCTGGCGAGACCTGGTCCGCGGGGTCCGGCTCGGTTGCAAGACTTTTCGTTGGGCGTTCCCCGGGCTTTTTCAAGCATCCCATCAGCCAGGGCGGGCTGACGATCGAGGACGTGGCTGGCAACGTCGAACGCATACGTAGTGAAGAGAATTACACGACACCGGAAAGCTGGCCAGACGAATGGGCGCTTCTGGTTGATCTTCTGACGAGCCGCAAGTGATCGCCGGGGTGAAAAATGGGCAGTGCTGAAATCAGTGAGTATTTAAGGACTCTTGATTTTGGGGGGGCAGGGGAACTGACCCTGCTGGATCTCCTCGAAAAACGCACGCAGGCAACGCCGGATGCTATTGCCGTCCGGTCGCCAGCGGGCAACATGAGTTTCAGTGGATGGCTGGACAACGCCAGGGCCATTTCGGCGCTTCTCAAACGATCGGGTACGCACCGGCCCAACACCCCGATCCTGGTATGGGTCGATACGGCCGATGCCCGTAAAGTGGTCAGTGCGCAACACGGGGTTCTGGACAGCGGTTGTATCGTCGCTCCATTGGACGATCGCCTGAGTGTGGCGGAAGTCAAGCGATTCGCCCAGGACGTCGCGGCGACCGCTGCGATTGTCAGCCGCGGATTGCTGTCGTCCCGCAAGAATGAAGACTTGCAGGAATTCGCCCTCGAAGGGGTGGCGGCCGACGGGGATCCCCTGGATTTGATCGTCTTTTCTGTCGAGGGCGATGCTTTCAGCTTTTTCGCTTCCGTGGAGGAAGGGATGAGGCAACCCGCAGACATGAGTCGTTCCGATGACGCGCGCCCGGGACCGGATGACTGTGCACTGCTCGCTTTCACGTCTGGCACGACTGGACGGCCGAAGGCGGCGATGATCACGCACGGCGCTTGTGTCCAATTGGCCGAAAGGATGGTCAATGACGTGTTTGCAGCGCCTCGGGGAGGACGGCCCATTGGGCGGGATGATGTGATTCAGTCGCCAGTGCCATCCTATTTGCCCACCAGTATCGTCAATACACTGTATGCGGCGGTATTGGCGGGGTGCCCTCTGAGCTACAGGGGACGCAGATTCGATCCCGTCGCCGAGGAAAAGGAAATGGTGCTTGCCGGCACAACGGTCTATGCAGGCGCCCCAGCCCACTACGCGATGATGTGTCAGCGACCGGCAAGCGATGACTCCAGGGCCGCCAAGGTTCAGGTTATGACGGCAAGTGGCGCTCCTATGACCGCGGCGCTCTATCGGTCGATGCTGGAGCGCTGGCCCGGGGTTGCCGTTGCCAACTGGTATGCCCTGAATGAGACGATGGTCGGACAGACACTCAATTTCGGCCAGGACATGAATCTCGATGCCACAGCCGTAGGTAAGCCCATCTGGCCGACCGAAGTCGCTATCGTCGACGATAGCGGGAATCCGTGTGCGCCGGGAGAATCCGGCGAGATACTTCTCAGGGCTCCGGGACAGATGACGGGTTATTACCTGAATGAGGCGGAGACAGCGAAGCGAATCGACGGGAACGGCTGGGTGCATACCGAAGATATCGGCTTCATAGGTCAGGAAGACGGCCTGCTGAGGATCACCGGGCGCAAGAGCCAGCGTATCAATCGAGGCGGGTTCAAGTTTTATCCCGCTGAAGTTGAAGAAGTGCTTCTGGGCCATGAGGGGCTGGCCGATGCGGCAGTCCTGCCCATTCCGGATGCAATCCTGGGTCAGGATCTCGTGGCGATCGTGGTGGAATCCGGAGGGGAGCGAGGTCGCGCACTTACCGAAACGGATATCCGGGATTTTTGCCAAAACAGACTTTCACGCAATAAGGTGCCCAGTAGGGTCTATTTCGTCGATCAATTGCCGAGAAGCGGGTTTGGCAAGATCGTAAGAAAAGAATTGATAGCGATCTGGGAACAGATGGCGTCCCGGGATGCCGGTTAATGGCTGTAATTTATCTTGATTCCAATTCAGGAAAATGGGGAGAGAGCAATGGAACCGCTGTTTTATAGCATGCAAGAAGTCGTTATTGCCGTAAAGGATCTGAACAAGGCGACCGAGAGGCTCAGTGAGATCTTCTCGGCGCCCGCGGATGACGTTGCCTCGGAGCCCCTTGACGGCATCGAACTGATCCAGCGAGGGGTTTGGATAGGCAATGAAAGAATTGCCATCGTTGCCGATTCAACCGGCGTCGGCCCCTTGTCGCAGTCGATCGCGAAACGGGGCGAGGGCATCCATGAAATTTGCGTTAGAACCCGAGACCTGAATAAAGCAATTGCGCATTTCAAGGAAAAGGGCGTCCGGCTTACGCGAGATGAGCCTTATATCCTGAAGGATTACGAATATCGGGGAGAAGTATTCTCCGAGGTACGAATCGTATTCATCCACCCGGCGAGTTGCTACGGTGTACTTGTCGAAGTACAGGAATGGGTCAAGTAGCGTCTGAATCTGGACGACCCCGCTCAAAGATCTTGGAGGCGACCTTGCTCAACCACCCTTCTCAATTGGCCGGAAAGGACCTGGGATCCCACGTGTCCACGTACGATGCGAACAAGGTGATCTTGTACGCTCTTGCGGTTGGTGCGACTGCATCGGATCTCGATCTGGTCTACGAACGCGATCTGCGTGTCCTGCCGACATTCGGCTGCGCATTGGGCTTGTGGGCTGTCGAGTCGGCAGGCAGGCTCGGTGCGTACGACCCCAGGTCATCCCTGCATGTGGCGCAAAAAATTCAGGTCCATCAGCCCCTGCCGGCATCCGGAAGCATCGAAATGCACGGCCGGATCGCGAACGTCTTCGACAAAGGAAAAGCGGCGCTGGTCGAGGTTGAGGTCACCTCCGGATTTTTTACGGCCACCTACACGATTTTCCTGCCCAAAATGGGTGGCTGGGGTGGAGATCGGGGTCCATCGACAACCTCGACTACTGATGTAGCATTCACGTATGCCACCGAAACGGGAACTACTCCCGAACTGGCAGCACTCTATCGCCTCACGGGCGATTTACATCCGGTTCATATCGACCCCGAAGTTGCCAGTACCAATGGCTTTCCGCGGCCGATACTGCATGGCCTGTGCACCCTTGGGATTTCTGCGCGCATCGTTGCCCGTCAGCACGATATCCATCCTGCTGAGCTCAGGTATCTGGAAGCTCGACTGACATCCCCTGTGCTTCCCGGCGATTCGCTAACGGTGGAATCCGGGACACACAATGACGGAATCTATTTCCAGACACTCTCAAAAGGCACGGTAGTCCTGGGAAATGGCAAGGCCGTTTTTGGCTGATATGAGGCCATCGTATCTGCTGTGTATAGGGCGTTAGGTGTTCTGGTTGCCGTGCAAAACGAGAGAAGCCGATTCACCCGCCAATTTGATTTGACCCGTTGACGAGTATGTTCTTATGAAACGAGTGACTGTCAATGACATTGATACGGCTTATGCCGAGCATGGTTCCGGGGATCCAGTCATATTTATTCACGGCCTGGCCGAAGACCATTGTACCTGGCATGTACAGCAGCAGGCGCTGGATCAGTTTCACACCTTTGCCCCTGATTTGCGTGGGCATGGATCGACGACTTCCGGTCAAGGTAACGGGACCTTGGCGCAGTTGGGAATTGATCTGCTTGCTTTCATCGAGGAAGTCACCGGGCCTGCCGTTGTCGTCGGGTTCTCGTTGGGTGGGACCATTGCCCTCTGGGCGGCTGCCGAGCGTCCGGACCTGATAAAAAGGTCGGTCGTCCTGGGCACCTCGTCAATTGTAGGGCGATCGGCGGTGCAGTTTTATGAAGATCGGATTGCAAAGGCCGCGGATACCAACTCAGCCGCATTCAAGGACGCCATGCGCGCCGATACAGCGGCGGGGCTGTTCAGGGCGCATGGGCTTCTTGATCAGATCGTCGCGACACGCCTTGCTGCGGTTGGGGATGGTGTTGGCTATATTAACGCCGCCAGAGCAATGATGAGATTGAGTGCCGAACCGCTGACGCCACGCTTGTCACGGGTGAAAACCCCTGTTGTAGTAATTGGCGCCGAATACGATGCATTCTGTCCGCAGAAGGCGGCATCCATCATACTCGATGCCCTGCCGGCGGCTGAATTCGTGGCCATACCCGAAGCCGGGCACCTGATGAATGCGGATAATCCGGCTGCGGTGACCGAGGCTTTGCGCAGGGCTATCAACCATTAGCGTCATGAGTTGTTTGCCTTTCCCGCGTAAGTGGAAACCCGTAATTATTAGTTGTGCGGATAATAACGGGTTAAAAAATTTGATCTTAAGGAGATGGTGAAATGGTTGAGCGCAAGGTGGCATTCGTAACGGCTGCATCGGGTGCGGGTATTGGCAGCGCCATTGCTCGACAGCTTGCGGACGACGACTACGACGTAGTGATCACAGATGCGCATGAGCGCCGCTGCCGCGAATTCGCGGAGCAATTGTCGAGGCAGCATGAGCGTCCTTTTCTGGCAATTCCGCTCGACGTAAGCGATCCGAATGCGGTTGAGCAATGTGTCGCGAAGATTGTGAATGAGAAAGGCAGAATCGATGCGCTGGTCAACAATGCCGGCTGGTCCACAATCGCGCCCGTCGCGGAGCTGTCTTTCGAAAACTGGCAGCGCTGCCTCGATATCGACCTGACGGGCACATTTTTGACGATGCGCCATGCTCTGCCTTCGATGATTGCACGAGGTAGCGGGGTGATTGTGAATATCAGCTCGATCGCGGCCTATGAAACGTCCACCGAGCATGGAGCTGCTTATTCCGCGGCGAAGGCGGGGGTTCTAGCTCTGACACGGGTCGCCGCGGCTGAGAACGGAAGGCACGGCATTCGTGTAAATGCAATTACGCCCGGCCTGATCTATAACGATTTTCTTCGCAAGATCTATCCGGACGAATTCTTCGCCGGTTACGCGGAAAAAAGATCCCTCGTGGGCCGGGTTGGGCGCCCCGAGGATGTCGCAGCGCTGGTGTCGTTCCTCCTGTCCGACAAGGCCGGGTATATAACCGGAGAAGTATATGGCATCAGTGGAGGAGTCCATCCCCATGGCTAACGATGTCAGTTTTCTCTCGATCGCGGAATTGATCAGGTCATACAGGGATCGCTCACTCAGCCCGGTCGATGTGGCCGAAGCATTTTTCGGGCGTATCGAACGGCTTGACGGCGAACTGCACAGCTACGTCGAAATTACTCGCGATCTGGCACTTGCGCAGGCCAGAGAGGCCGAGCGCAACTATGCGTCGGGAAACACGAGCGCCGCACTGGCAGGCGTCCCGATCTCGATCAAGGATGCCTTTCATATTGCAGGGGTTCCGACCACGCTGGGTTCTGACATGTATCGCGGCCTGGTTGCCAAGGGTGACTCCGGTCTGGTGCGTAGGTTGCGTGCGTCAGGTGCTGTTTTCCTGGGCAAGACCAATACGGCGGAGTTTGGCCAATCCGCTACGACCGATAATATGCTCGGTCCGGATACCGCAAACCCTTGGGATATTACTCGTACCTCCGGGGGATCGAGTGGCGGGGCCGCAGCTTCAGTCGCGGCACGGCTCACCACAGTTGCCGTGGGATCCGACGGGGGCGGGTCGATTCGCATACCTGCAGCGTTCTCGGGCATATTCGGCCTCAAGCCATCCCCTGGCCTATGCAAGGATGAAAGCGGTTTTCGCGCGATGACGGAATTCGTCAGTGCCGGGCCGATGGCCAGGTCCGTGGCCGATGCGCGGATTCTCCTGGGTGTCCTGGCGGACGCGACGTTCGAACGCGGGACGGACAAAAGGCCTTTGCGTGTCTGCTATTGCCCGGCGCCTGAAAATCGTCCTGTGGATCCGGGCGTAGCGGCTCTGGTGGAAAGTGCCGCAAGGTCTTTTGAGAGCTTGGGCCACTACGTTGAGAAAGACCATCCGCCCATCGAGGGTTGGGGGGATATTTTTGGTCCGCTGGTCCTTGAGGAGGAGCATCGCGAGCGAGGACATCTTCTGAAGCTTTGCTCAGAGAGACTCACACGGTATGAGCGATCCGCCCTCGAGGCAGCTTTGGCAATGGACCCCGCCGCAGTCCGGCGCGCTCGCGAGCTTCTTCCTGGTTTCCGCAGCCGACTTGCCGCGTTCTTCGAGCGATACGACATTGTCCTTACACCAGCAACGGCCGTACCGCCTTTCCCGCTGGGAGAAAGGCCGGAGTTCATCCATGACGTCGCTGTGGACTGGCTATGGGGCGCGTTCCCGTTCGCGGCGCCGTTCAATGTGGGTGGGGTTGCCGCTTCGGCTGTTCCCTGTGGTCTGGTCGGTGGCCTTCCCGTGAGTGTGCAGGTTGTGGCCGCGGCCGGGGCGGAACGTCTTCTGTTGGACATTTCGCAGGATTTTGAGGAGGCTATTGCATTTGATCGTGGCAAGCTGGATTCGATGTGGTCTTAGGACTCTAAAAGTAAGCTCATGAGCGAAAACCTCGTCAAGAAAACGACCAAAGACACAGTCCTGGTGTTGGAGATGAATGATCCCGCCGCCAGGAATGCCTTGTCCCGCGACATGCTGTCCGGTCTGTCCGCTGCGATCGGGAATGTCGGTGCAGACATTCTCAGCATCGTGATCACCGGCGGTATTGACTGCTTCAGCGCGGGGGGCGATTTCCGTGAATTGAAGGGTACCAGTGAGGACCTTGACTACGATGATGCGGTTTCCGGAGTCGTCGCCTTGATTCTGGCTTCAGACCGAGTGATTGTCGCCGCGATCGAAGGGCCGTGCATGGGCGCCGCGGCGGATATTGCCCTCGCTTGTGATTATAGGGTCGCCGGTGCTGGAAGCTTTATGCAAATCCCCGCCGTGCGTCTGGGGCTTCTGTATAGCCCGGCGGCGATCGAACGCATCAGGCGGCTCTATCCGCGGGATACCGTCAGGCGCCTGTTGTTGGCGGGTGAGCGGTTCGATGCTCATGAAGCGCGCCGCGCCGGGCTGTATTCCCGAGTCGTACCTACCGGCGAATCCGTTAGCGTGGCGGTCCGGGATTTGCGGAAACTCGATTGGCGGCAAGCGGACGCGGTTCGGGCGACAAAACAGCTTCTGTCGGATCTGGAGGCCGGGCAGGCTGACACGGATCATTGGCAGAAACGTCGAATTGAACTGCTTGACTCAGAGCAAAGGCATATTGCCATCAAGCAGGCGCATGAGCGTTTCGTCGACAAGCATGGCCCGCATCGATGAACCACCTGGTGACGTGTTCACGAAGATATCTTCGCAATGTCGAGCGACTCTTTGAATTGGGAAGGAGATGAGTCAGATGAGCAATACGATGATCGCAGCCATCATGCGCGTGCATGGTGGACCCGAGGTGCTTTCCGTGGAAGCTGTCGCGCGGCCGGTACCGGATGCAGGCGAGGTCCTGGTAAAAGTCGCGGCATGCTCACTCAGCCGACTCGATATCTTCATTCGCGATGGGATGCCGGGCCGTGTCATCGAGATGCCGCATGTTGGCGGGTGTGATGTCGCGGGCTGGATCGAAGAGATTGGGCCGGATGTGTCGGATCTGCAAATTGGGGCCCCGGTCCTGATCAACCCGTTCTGGAATGGCGAAATGCTGGGCGAGGCTTACTGGGGCGGCTTCTCCGAGTATGTCATCGTGTCTGCGAAAGGCATATTGAAGCTTCCCGAAGACAAGCGACTTGTTGAATATTCCTGTTTGCCCACGGCCTATGGCACGGCTTACCGCATGCTCCATAGCCGGGGACACTTGACGGCGGGCGAGTCCTTGGCGGTCGTGGGCGCCAGTGGTGGTGTTGGGGTCGCCTGTGTCCAACTGGGGGCGAGGGCGGGCGCGCATGTCATCGCCTGCACCAGCAGCGAAGACAAGTCCAGGCGCTTAAAGGCAATCGGCGCCAGTGAATGCGTCGTAGCTCCGGACGGACAATTCGGCAAGCAAGTCTGGAACCTGACCGGCAAGCAGGGGGCTGATGTCGTGGTCGACTTCACCGGAACTGCTACCTGGCCTCAATCCCTGAGATCGGTGAAGCATGGTGGGCGGTTATTGTGTTGTGGCGCAACCACCGGATTCGAGGCAATGACCGATTTGCGCTATTTGTGGACGCGAGAGATAGATATCAGGGGGTCGGACGGGTGGGCACATGAAGACCTGCGTCAGTTGCTGGAGATCGTGGCTGGCAATGAATTCGAACCGGTGATCCACGCGGTATTTCCACTGAGCAAAATACAGGATGCCATGCGTGAACTGGAAGGGCGTTCGTGTTTCGGGAAGATCGTTGTCGTTCCGGACGATGTCTTTGCTTCACGATGCGGATGAAAACCCATCGACCTGGAACTTGAGGATACGAGTCATGTTCACGCTGTTCACGAATCGGAATCAGAACCTGAGAAAAATGACGTCAGCCGGTTGACGGACGTATCGAATAACCAGCGCAGAAGGTCTCGCACATGGGTCGATCTACATGTAGGTTTTGCATGGAATCCGATCGCATGATGAGCAAACGAGTATGAATTGACAGCCGGAGCAGGAATGACAGTCCCCATCCCCGCCACAGATCCTTGCGTACGGAATTGCCTTATACGGCTTCTGACCTGGGCGCTGACGACCGGATGCCGATCTGGGTAGGGATTGCGCGTGACCCTGGAGCTGCTTTAGCTGGCAGGGGATTTAACGTACGACTCTTTCATCCACAACAACTCGCCGGCTTTGACCGGTGTACGGAGACACACATGAAGAGCAGAAACGTTTTTCAGACGGCAGCGCTGATCGCGGTATGCGCGACGGCTTTCGCGGCGGCGAGCGCCCAGGCGGCCGATACGATCGTTTTCACGAGTTGGGGCGGCACCACGCAATCGTCGCAACAGAAGGATTGGGCGCAGCCGTTCACGCAGGCGAGCGGCATCAACGTGCTGATGGACGGCCCGACCGACTACGGCAAGCTTAAGGCGATGGTCGACAGCGGCAACGTGAGCTGGGACGTCGTGGACGTGGAAGGGGACTTCGCCTACGCCGCGCAGAAGGCCGGGCTGATCGAGCCGATCGACTATTCGGTGGTGAAGAAGGACGAGCTCGATCCGCGCTTCGCGACGCCTGACGCCGTGGGTAGCTTCTATTACTCGTTCGTTCTCGGCTACAACAAGGCGAAGTACACGGGCGCGCAGCCGCAGACCTGGGCGGATCTCTTCGACACGAAGCGCTTCCCCGGCAAGCGCACGTTCTACAAGTGGTCGGCACCGGGCGTGCTGGAAATCGCGCTGCTCGCCGACGGCGTGCCGCCCAACAAGCTCTATCCGCTCGACCTCGACCGCGCGTTCAAGAAGCTCGACACGATCAAGAGCGACATCGTGTGGTGGAGCGGCGGCGCGCAGTCACAGCAGTTGCTCGCATCGGGTGAAGCGCCGATCGGCATGTTCTGGAATGGCCGTCTGCACGCGCTGGCCCAGACCGGCGTGCCCGTTGGCATTTCGTGGAAGCAGAACCTCACTGCCGCCGACATGCTCGTGATTCCGAAGGGCGCCAAGCATCGCGACGCGGCGATGAAGTACCTGGCCGCCGCGACGAGCCCGCAGGCGCAGGCCAAATTCGCAGCGGACACGGGCTACGCGCCGATCAACGTCAAGTCGGCCGCGCTGATGCCGGCCGCCATGGCCAAGACGCTACCCGATCAATACAAGGACTCGCAGATCAATCTCGACATGAAGTACTGGGCCGAGAACCGCGACGCGATCGCCAAGCGCTGGTACGCGTGGCAATCGAAGTAGGCAAGGCCCGATAGAGGCTGGACGTAACCGGCGGCATGGCAAGCCGGAGACATTGGAGACATCATGCCTAACGTACTGAGTACTGTCGCGCACTCACAGACAGCTGCCGCACGCAAGCGGCGCGACTGGCGCAGCATGCGGCTGCTGGCGCCGGCCATGCTGCTGCTCGTGATCTTCTTCCTGCTGCCGGTGCTCTCGCTGCTCTTGCGCAGCGTGCTCGAACCGACACCGGGCCTGCACAACTACGAGCAATTGCTCGGCTCGACGACGTACCTGCGCGTATTCGGCAATACGTTCCTCGTGGCGACGGTCGTGACGCTGGTCACGCTGCTCGTGGGCTTTCCGATGGCGTGGCTGCTCGCCATCGCGCCACGCAAGCTCAGCTCCGTGCTGTTCGCGATCCTGCTGCTCTCGATGTGGACCAACCTGCTCGCGCGGACCTTCGCGTGGATGGTATTGCTGCAGGCGACGGGGCCGATCAACCGCGTGCTGATGGCAATCGGCGTGATACACGAGCCGCTGTCGCTCGTGAACAATCTCACCGGGGTGACGATCGGCATGACGTACATCATGCTGCCGTTCCTCGTGATGCCCCTGCACGCCACACTGCGCAGCATCGACCCCTCGACGCTGCGCGCCGCGGCGATCTGCGGTGCGAGCCGCTGGCAGGCGTTCTGGCGCATTCTCGTGCCGCTCGCCATGCCGGGCGTCGCCTCCGGCGCACTCATGGTGTTTGTGATGGCGCTGGGCTACTTCGTCACGCCCGCGCTGCTCGGCGGTCCCTCGTACATGATGCTGGCGGAACTGATCGCGCAGCTTGTGCAGGAACTGCTGAACTGGGGCCTGGCTGGCGCCGCAGCTTTCGTGCTGCTCGCCGTGACGCTCGCACTCTATGCGTTGCAACTGCGCTTCACGGGCGGTGCAAACGCAAGTATGGGAGGGCGCTGACATGTTGCTCGATTTCGATCGCCTGGGTGCATTGCGCTGGATTCTGGTGGCCGTGGGTGCTGCCGTCGCGCTCTTTCTCCTGCTGCCGATCTTCTTTATCGTCGCGCTGTCGTTCGGCGATTCGCAGTGGCTCATTTTCCCGCCGCCGGGCTGGACGCTCGAGTGGTACCGGCAGCTCTTCACCGATCCGGGCTGGATCGACTCGTTGCTCACCAGTGTGAAGCTGGCGGTGATCGTCACGGTGCTCTCGGTGGCGATTGGTTTTCTCGCTTCGCTTGCACTCGTACGCGGCAAGTTTCACGGCCGCAAGGCGGTGCAGGGTTTCTTCCTCACACCGATGGTGCTGCCCGTCGTCGTTCTCGCCGTTGCGCTCTACGCGTTCTTCCTGCGCATCGGCCTGAACGGCACGATGACCGGCTTCGTGATCGGGCATCTGATCATCGCCTTGCCGTTCTCGATCATTTCGATCAGCAATTCGCTCGTGAGCTTCGATACGGCGCTGGAGGAGGCAGCCCTCATTTGCGGCGCGTCGCCGCTCACGGTGAAGCTGCGCGTCACGCTGCCGGCGATCCGGCTGGGCCTGTTCGCTGCCGCGATCTTCGCGTTTCTTGCTTCGTGGGATGAAGTGGTCGTGTCCATCTTCATGTCGAGCCCGACCCTGCAGACGCTGCCCGTGCGGATCTGGTCGACGCTGCGCCAGGACCTGACGCCCGTCATCGCGGCGGCGTCTTCGCTGCTCGTCGGACTGACGACCGTATTGATGCTTGCCGGTGCTGTGCTGCGCCGCGCGCGTGCTAACTGAGGTAAACAAGCCATGACTGCATTCCTGCAAATCCAGCGTCTGCGCAAGACCTATGACGATGTCGTCGCGATCGACCAGGTGTCGCTCGACGTGCGCAAAGGGGAATTCATGACGTTCCTCGGGCCGTCCGGCTCGGGCAAGAGCACGACCCTGTATATCGTCGCGGGCTTCCAGGAACCGACCGAGGGGCGCGTGCTGCTCGACGGCAAGCCGCTGCTTTCGGTTGCACCCAACAAGCGCAATATCGGCATGGTGTTTCAGCGCTATACGCTGTTCCCGCATCTCACGGTGGGCGAGAACGTGGCGTTCCCGTTGCGCGTGCGCCGCCGGCCCGACGCGGAAATCAAGGCGAAAGTGGAGAAGATGCTGAAGCTCGTGCATCTTTCCGAGTGCCGCGACCGCATGCCCGCGCAGCTCTCGGGCGGCCAGCAGCAGCGTGTCGCCATTGCGCGCGCGCTCGCCTACGATCCGCCCGTGCTGCTGATGGACGAGCCGCTTTCCGCGCTCGACAAGAAGCTGCGCGAAGAGATCCAGCTCGAATTGCGCCGCATTCACCAGGAAACCGGCGTGACGATCCTGTACGTCACGCACGACCAGGAAGAAGCGCTGCGCCTCTCGGACCGCATCGCCGTGTTCAACAATGGCCGCATCGAGCAGGTCGGTACCGGCGAGGAACTCTATGGGAATCCGGCGTCGCGTTTCGTCGCGAGCTTCATCGGCAATTCGAATTTCCTGCCGGTGAAGGTGACGAAGAACGGCGACGGCCGCATGAACGGCGTGTTTCCGAACGGCCATGAAATCGCCGCGGACGCGTTCAATCCGACGCTCACTGCGGGCGACGAAGGCACACTCATGATCCGCCCGGAGCAGATGCGTATCAGTTCGCTGCAAGGCGCAAGCGGTGCCGGCTTGCCCGTGACAGTGCGCGACATCACCTATCTCGGCGACGCCATGCACTATGCGGTGGCAACGCCCTGGCAGCAGGAGATTTCGATTCGCATGCCGGCGGCGCATCGCCACAGCAGCACTATTGCGATTGGCACGCAAGCGCTTGTCGATTGGGACGCTCGCGACGTGCGCCTCTTCGCACAAGCTTGACGGCAACAGCCATGAGCAACAACGCCCCTCCATCGCGGTACGTTGAACGCCCCACAGCCGCCATGCGAAAAATCGTACTTGAGAAAATGAGCGCGACCATCCTGCAAGCGCATTTTCATCCAGGTGAGCGGCGCGTCGGGCGGTCGCTATGTGAGATTCTCGGCTTGCGCCGAATCTTGGTGCGCGAGATCCAGCGGTCTTTCGAGGCGCAGGACCGTCAAATGGTCAGCGCGCTCACCATCGCTTCCGATCACCGGGGCCGTCAAACCGTCAACGAAATGTTCCCGATTCGTTCGGCTGTTCTCGCGGACAGCACGTCATGTGTGCACAGGGCTGTGGTTGAGAATTCAGACAGGGTGACCGAGATCGTGCGAGAGCTGTTCGCCGAGAGGCGCGAAGTTGCTTTGTAGCGCTTGACGCGATAAATCGCCAGGCGTCCTGGCATATGTGGTTAGAGTGTTGCGATTAATTAGTCATACTACTTAATAGAAGAAAGAAGGAGGAAAAATGAAGAGTAGACGGTATAACGCAAGATTGGTGTTCGCGCTGTTGGGAGGTTCACTTATGGTCGCGACCGCGCACGCACAGTCGTCCGTTACGCTCTATGGCGTGATCGACGAAGGGATTGACTACGTCAGCAACAGTGGCGGGCATGCACTTTGGCGCATGCGTGACGGTACGTATGACGGCGTATACGGGAGCCGCTGGGGACTGAAAGGAACGGAAGATCTGGGCGGAGGACTGAGCGCGCTGTTCAAGCTCGAATCGGGCTTCAGCCTGGAGAATGGCCAAAGTCGCCAGGGTGGGCGCCTGTTCGGCCGTCAGGCCTACGTGGGTCTGTCCGACACGCGTTGGGGCACTGTCACCTTGGGCCGCCAGTACGATTCCGTGGTGGATTACCTGCAGCCGCTCACTGCGCCGGGGCAACTGGGTGGACCGCTAGTACACGCGGGTGACATCGACAACACGGACAACTCGTTCCGCGTGGATAACGCGATCAAGTATGCGAGCCCGAAGATCGGCGGCCTGACCTTCGGCGGCGTGTATTCGTTCACCAACACCAACGCGCCGGGGCGCGGTACGACGGGCCTGTGGAGCCTCGGAGCGAGTTACTCGCTCGGTTCCTTGACCATTGCTGGCGCCTACCTGTATGCGAAGGATCCCGCACTGCTCCTCTCCGACGGCAACTATGTAGGTAATACGACTGGCACGGATATCGGCGCGAACGGCCCGTTCAGCTACGTTGGCAATCCGCGTAACGAGCAGGTGTTCGGCGCGGGCGTGAACTACGCGCTCGGTTCAGCCACGCTCGGCCTCGACTACACGAACACGAAGTTCAACGACGCCAACGGCACAGACGGCACGGTGATCTTTGCCAATTATGAGGCGTGGGGTCGCTATAGCATCACGCCGTCGTGGTACGTCGGAGCGCAATACGTCTACACGCACGGTAGCATCGGCTACAGCCAGCAAGTTCCCATCTATCACCAGGTGGGGCTTACGACGTCGTACTCCCTCTCGAAGCGGACGGCGCTATATGCCATGGGCGTGTGGCAGAAGGCGGCCGGCTCGGCAACCTCTGCCGACATCTTCGATGGTGCAGTGGGATCGGCGTCGTCCAACAATCATCAGATCGCAGTGCGTGTCGGCATGTACCATCAGTTCTGATCGTTAGAGCGCTCCGCCGCGGTGGACGTCGCTTCGGCGGAGCATGGCATTAATCTCTTTGTTGCACTAAATTAAAGTATCGTGGAATTGAAGAGCCTGTTGAAGGACGCGGCGCTTCTGCTTGTCGTTGAGCAATGGTGCCCCGCCGACTCGGGCGCGAGTTTCGACGCGTTCGGCCCGGTAACGGGCGCCTGGCTCGGCAACGTTCCTTTGATGGGGAAAGCCGAAACGGCCAGGGCCATTGCGGCGGCCATACCGCGTGGGCGGCATGGCGCGCGCACGGCGAAAGAACTTCATTGCAGCGGCGGATGCGAAAGACAGGCTCGCCTTTCTCATCAAGACTCACATTGAGTGTGATGCTCAATTCCTGTGCGACGTTGGGTTTTCCGATCGGCACCGTCATGGACGACCGACGATGCTCAAGGCTTGTGTTGAGCGTGCTCTATCTGTTTTCGGTGGCTAGTTTGTGCGCGTCGTCGTTTGCTTCTGGCACTGCGCAAACGTCCGTTCTGGCTGGCATTGTCGGTGTGGAGCGATTGGCGACACCAGGCTGCCTGACAGCCTATATCGCACACCACTATCCGTCGCATATCAAGCCGATAGAAAAGGTTCGGTGTCGAGAATCGGGTAGTTCGATGTGGTCGTGGGGACGTTGACCTGTGGCGTACTGACACAAACGTGTGTGCCATCGCCATGGAACTTCTACGCGTTTGCTGGTGAGGACCTCGTGATTGCGATTGCCGTTTCGAAACATTCATTCCGACCAGAGTGATCATGAAACTGATTCAAAACCTGCCCATTGCGGGGAAGACAGGCGTCGCATTTGCATGTGCCATCTTCGCGTTCGTTGTAAGTGCATGCATCTGCCTCTCGAGTGTCAGTGAGATAGAGCGAAAACAGAAGGAATTCGAATCATCTGAGCAGGCGCTACTGTTGTTGAAGGATGGAACGGCGGACTATCTCAATATCATCTGGGCAGTTCTGGCAAACAACCTGAACGGCAAACAGGAGCACAAGGCGTGGATTGACAGGCACCGTAATGATTTTCGCGCGAGACTCGCGGCGCTGCGCATCATCGACGACTCAGAGGAAGCATCGCAACTGGCTGACGCGTGTCAGGCTGAATATACCCGCTGGCTGGGTACGGCGGTTGATCCGCTCGTGAGCATGCGCAATAAGGTGGACGCATTTTCGGTGAATGAGGGTGACCTCTCCGTGCTCACGGAGAGCTTCGGCTCCTATCTTGGAACTGACCGGCTTATTGCCGCCGTCGACAAGCTGGGCGGCTATGAGCGAGGTCGCGTGCAGAAAAGTGGCGCCGAACTGGACGCGCTGCGCGCGAGAATCTACATGACGATCCTGGCATCGACCGTGATTGCGATAGTTGCGGCGATGCTCGCTGCTACCTGGCTCGCGCGCAGGGTGTCACGTCCCCTGAAGGAAGCTGTGATAATGACGACCCGCGTTGCTGATGGTGATTTGACTGCACGTATCGAAGGCTCTTCAGCCGATGAAACTGGACAGCTCATGCGGGGCATGGACGCCATGAACCGGAGTCTTGCGAGGATTGTGGGTGGCGTTCGAGTTGGCACGGATAGTATTGCTGCGGCGTCGAGCGAGATCGCGGCTGGCAACGTCGATCTCTCGTCGCGCACCGGGCAGCAGGCGAGCTCGCTGGAGGCGACGGCGGCGAGCATAACGCGGCTAACCGAGACGGTAATGCAGAACGCCGGTAGCGCGCGCGAGGCCAATATGCTGGCCTCGCGCGCGACGCGCATGGCCGAGGCGGGAAACGAATCCGTAGTGGACATGGTCAGTACGATCAGGCAGATCAGCAACAGTTCGAAGCAAGTTTCAGAGATTACGGCCGTAATCGAAGGAATCGCATTTCAGACGAATATCCTCGCGCTGAATGCGGCCGTCGAGGCTGCGCGCGCTGGTGAACAGGGACGCGGTTTTGCCGTTGTCGCGAGCGAGGTACGTGGTCTCGCCCAGCGCTCGGCTACGGCGGCGAGGGAAATCAAAGAGTTGATCGTCACTTCGGTGAGGGCGATCCAGGAAAGTGCGAAGCAGGCCGAAGATGTCGGCGAGACGATGGTCGAGGTCAAGCTCGCTATCAAGCAGGTAGCGAGTATCGTAGGAGAAATCGCCACGGCTTCCGACGAGCAAAGTCGTGGTATCGAGGAGGTCAATCAGGCCATGAACCAGATGGACAGGTTTACGCAGCAGAACGCGGCGCTCGTCGAGCAGGCGGCTGCGGCGGCGCGATCGCTCGAGGAGCAGGCGAAGCACCTCAAGGATGCGGTGGCGGTGTTTACGCTTGCCGAAACGGACGCTGCCTCAGTTGTCGTCACACGAGAGAAGTCACTTTCCGGGCTTGTAAGCCATCTGCCAATCGGCCATCAACTGGTTGCTTGACTGATATGTGCGCGTGTAACGACAGGTCCGTGAGATAGATCTCTGTAATGAGGTGAGCCAGGTCGAGGCTTTTCCCGCTCGATGCGCTGTCGATGGGCCTCTCGCTGACCATGGTTGAGAAAATCTTCGAAGGGGCGCACACGATCTCGTAGGAGGATGTGACGGTGCAACTCGTCGAACGGAACGCATGCCGTGTGCCGCAGGTGGCGAAGAGCGGCAATGTGGTGGAGCGGCGTCTTGTCATGAGGGAAGGCGAAGCGAGGCAGATGTCTAACACTCTGAAAGTGCGCGCTGAGTACCTCAGCGAATAGGTCGCGTGTGCGGATTTGCACCGAAGTGGTGGAAATAAAGGGAGACAACATGAAAGTCATGGTGGCAGTGAAGCGAGTCGTTGACTACAACGTGAAGGTCCGCGTGAAGTCGGACGGCACGGGCGTCGACATCGCCAATGTGAAGATGTCGATGAACCCGTTCGATGAAATCGCCGTGGAAGAGGCGGTGCATCTGAAGGAAGCGGGTGTCGCAACCGAGGTGATCGCCGTGTCATGCGGCGTCGTGCAGGTGCAGGAAACGCTGCGCACGGCGCTCGCGATCGGTGCGGATCGCGCAATCCTCGTCGAGTCCAATGAAGACCTGCAGCCGCTCGCCGTGGCGAAGCTCCTGAAGGCGCTCGTCGACAAGGAACAGCCGCAACTCGTGATCCTCGGCAAGCAAGCTATCGACGACGATTCGAACCAGACCGGCCAGATGCTCGCCGCGCTCGCGAACCTGCCGCAGGCGACGTTCGCCTCGAAGGTTGTCGTCGCAGACGGCAAGGCTACGGTGTCGCGCGAAGTGGACGGCGGCGCGGAAACGCTGTCGCTGAAGCTTCCGGCGGTGATCACCACCGACCTGCGCCTGAACGAGCCGCGCTACGTGACGCTGCCGAACATCATGAAGGCCAAGAAGAAGCCGCTTGAGACCGTCAAGCCGGAAGACCTCGGTGTGGACGTCGCACCGCGCCTGAAGACCCTGAAAGTGGTCGAGCCGCCCAGGCGCAGCGCCGGCATGAAGGTGCCGGACGTGAAGACGCTGGTCGAGAAGCTGAAGACTGAAGCCAAGGTGCTGTAAGGGTTCAAGGAGATTACGAAATGACGATCCTGGTTATTGCCGAGCATGACAATGCGTCCGTGAAGGCCGCAACGCTGAACACGGTAGCCGCCGCCGCTATGCTTGCCACGTTCCTTGACGACGATATTCATGTCCTGATCGCTGGCCACAACGCACAGAATGCTGCTGATGCAGCGGCACAAATCGCCGGCGTTTCGAAGGTGCTGCTGGCCGATGCGCCGCAACTCGAAGCGGGCCTTGCTGAAAACGTCGAGGCGACGATTCTTGCGATCGCAACGAACTACTCGCACATCCTGGCTCCGGCTACGGCTGCGGGCAAGAACGTCGCGCCGCGCATCGCCGCGAAGCTCGACGTCGCGCAGATCAGCGATATCACCGCAGTCGATAGCGCCGACACGTTCGAGCGTCCGATCTACGCGGGCAACGCCATCGCGACGGTTCAGTCGGCCGATCCGGTCAAGGTCATCACGGTTCGCATCACGGCGTTCGATGCGGTTGCGGCCGAAGGCGGCAGCGCAGCGGTCGAGAAGCTCGACGCAGCAGCCGACAGCGGCCTGACGCAGTTCGTGAGCCGCGAAGTCACGAAGCTCGACCGTCCGGAACTCACGAGTGCTGCCATCATCGTCTCGGGCGGCCGCGGTCTTGGCAGCGGCGAGAACTACACGAAGATCCTCGAACCGCTCGCGGACAAGCTCAACGCAGCGCTCGGCGCCTCGCGCGCGGCGGTGGATGCGGGCTACGTGCCGAACGACTATCAGGTCGGCCAGACCGGCAAGATCGTCGCGCCGCAGCTGTACATCGCGGTGGGCATCTCGGGTGCGATCCAGCACCTCGCGGGCATGAAGGACTCGAAGGTCATCGTCGCGATCAACAAGGACGAAGAAGCGCCGATTTTCAGCGTCGCCGATTATGGCCTCGTAG
Source organism: Paraburkholderia denitrificans (assembly GCF_042655705.1). NCBI lineage: Bacteria > Pseudomonadati > Pseudomonadota > Betaproteobacteria > Burkholderiales > Burkholderiaceae > Paraburkholderia > Paraburkholderia denitrificans. The sequence continues at coordinate 22,986 of NZ_JBHSMP010000004.1, forward strand.
ACGATCTCTTTTCGACTTTGCCTCAGCTAGTCAACAGCCTGGACTAGCGTGAGCGGGTCATTCTCGCGTGCAAACTTCCGAGCGAAATTCACTTGATGCGGCCGATCGCGGACCGCGATTCCCGCACAGTCACGGCGAGGGTATTTGCTGGGACCTGGTGTCGAGGATGACGTGTCGTTCGGTTTCGCCGTTGTCGAATCAACCTAAATTTCTCCATACATCATGCATATCGGAGTACCCGCTGAAACGCTGGCAAACGAAAGCCGCGTGGCCGCGACACCGGAGACAGTCAAGAAATACGTCGCCCAGGGCCATAGCGTGACAATCCAGAGCGGCGCGGGCCTGCCCGCCAGCTTTCCCGACGAAACCTATGTCGCGGCCGGCGCGCGGATTGCCGACGCGGCTGCTGCCTTCGGCGCGGAGCTCGTGCTGAAGGTCCAGTCGCCGACGGTCAGCGAGTTGCCGTTCATGACGCGCGGCGCCGTGCTGGTCGGCATGCTCGATCCCTTTAACGCAGAGAACGCCGCGAAGCTCGCCGAGGCGGGCGTGACCGCGTTCGCACTCGAAGCCGCGCCGCGCGTCACGCGCGCGCAGAGCCTCGATGTGCTGTCGTCGCAGGCCAACATCGCGGGCTACAAGGCCGTGCTCGTCGCGTCGAATCTCTATCCGCGCTTCGTGCCGATGCTCATGACCGCCGCCGGAACCGTCAAGGCCGCGCGCGTCCTGATTCTCGGCGCGGGCGTGGCGGGCCTGCAGGCGATTGCCACGGCGCGGCGTCTGGGCGCCGTGATCGAGGCTTCGGACGTGCGTCCCGCCGTGAAGGAGCAGATCGAATCGCTCGGCGCGAAGTTTCTCGACGTGCCGTTCGAAACCGACGAAGAACGCGATGCGGCGCAGGGCGTGGGCGGCTACGCGCGGCCGATGCCGCCGTCGTGGCTCGCGCG
>NZ_JBHSMP010000005.1:0-102021 GCF_042655705.1 Paraburkholderia denitrificans
CCCGTTCCGTCGATACAAGCATGCTACGTGAACATAGATCAGTTAACAACAGAACGGAACACTAGGTTGTGTCGCGATAACAAGAACCGGTGTGGCCGTATCCAGTTGTATCGGTGCATCAGGTAATGGCTGATATCCCGGTGTGCTTCCTGCGCCGACATGTACCCCACTGACGGCAGCCATTCCGTCTTGAAGCTGCGGAACAGCCTCTCCATCGGGGAGTTATCCCAGCAATTTCCTCGACGGCTCATACTCTGCTGTATCCGATAGCGCCAGAGGCGCTGACGGAATTTCCGGCTTGCATTTTGGGCGGATTCAACCGGCCGTCGCAACACTGCATTGTTGAACAGATTTTAGGTACTGGTCCAGAGCTTCAGCAGGCGTCTTCCAGCCAAGCGTTTTCCGGGGCCTGGCGTTCAGTGTATTGGCAACGGCCTGGATCTCTCGGGCACTCCACCGGGATCTGTCTGTGCCCTTCGGAAAGTATTGTCGCAATAGGCCGTTCGTGTTCTCGTTCGTTCCACGCTGCCATGGACTGTGCGGATCGGCGAAGAATACCTTTACGCCGGACTCGATAGTGAAGCGGGCATGATCAGACAGCTCCTTGCCTCGATCCCAAGTCAATGATCGCCACAACTGGGCTGGCATGTCTTCCACCGTCTTCTTGAGCGCATTGGCCATCGTGACAGCTCCGTAGCCAGCCAGCGCGGGGCCGTTCTTCGTCCGAGGAATCAATCCGTAGCCTGCTTCCCAAGGCAAGCGTACGAGCATGGTGAAACGGCTTGACCTCTCCACCAGCGTGCCGATAGCAGATCGATTTAGGCCGATGAGCAGGTCGCCTTCCCAATGGCCCGGCACAGCACGATCTTGCGCCTCTGCGGGGCGGCTGGAGATCATCACATTCTCGCTGACATGTGCCCATGCCTTGGCTCGCGCCCTGGCCCTTGGCACGCGCAAAGCGCGCCCGGTGCGCAGGCAACCAACCAGCTCGCGCTTGAGCGCGCCGCGTCCTTGAATGTAAAGAGCCTGATAAATGGCTTCGTGAGAAATGCGCATGGATTCATCATCAGGGAAATCGATCTGCAGGCGGTTGGCGATCTGTTCTGGGGAACAACCATTGACCCACTTTCGGTCTCCGCGATGCGGTTTATTCCGCCTCTTGAACGGTGCCTGCTGGGGCCCGGCAATCTCACGGCCACCAGCGTCACACACCTTGCCCTCCAGGCGCTCCTGCACATACTGATGCAGTCGCCGGTTAGTCGTCAGTTTTGCTGGTTTGGGTCGCTTGGCAAAGTGCTCCGCCTACCATTGCGCGACCGAAGCACGATACTCGAGGCGGCCACCACGGGTCGCTGCGTTACGCGTAAGCTCGCGCGAAATGGTTGATGGGCTACGTCCGATGCGGCGAGCAATCTCGCGCACCCCTATGTTTTGGGCCGAGAGCAACCCGATCTCTTCACGTTCGGTGAACGACAAGTACCTACCAGATATAGGGTTCGACATGAAAAGTGGCATGCCGCCACGATAGCGGAACCAGCGCGAGCCCACCGCAGAGGACACACCAATCGCTTCTGCGGCTTTCTCACTCGTAATGCCGGTAGCGATCTGCTTCCAAAATCGACGCTCAATCTCATGCCGAAGCGACGGCGCGCCTGGCGAGTGCATCGCGACTCGTCCGGTTATCTGATACACCCATCCTGCAATCCGACCCATGCAACACCTCCTCGATTAAAGGTGTTGCGACGACCGGTTGAATTCGCCCTGGATGCCCCGGTCCGAATGATGCACCAGAGGCTGGCGGGTGCGCCGGGTGCGCAAGGCCATCTTGAGCGCCTCGCTCACCTGTTCGGTCTGCAGGCTGTCGTGGACGTGGTAACCGACGATCTTTCTGGAATACGCGTCGGTCACCAGGCTCAGGTAAGCGAATCGGCCAGCCGTTGGTAAATAGGTGATATCGGCCACCCAGACCTGCTCCGGCGCTGTCGGCACGATCTGGTCCGGGCCACTTTTCAGCAGATTCGGATGGCGCCGGAAGCGGTGGTGGCTATGCGTGGTCTTGTGATACGCCCGGTAAGGGACGACCAGCAGGCGCGCGGCACGCAGCACGTCGAACAGCCCGTCCCGTCCCAGCTTGATGCCCTGTTCGCGCAGCGCTGGCCCAAGCAGATGATGCAGCTTGCGCGTGCCCAGCCTCGGCTGTCGAAGCCGGATGTGCTGCACCAGCGAGGTCACCGTCCCGGCTTGAGCGCAACGACGCGTCTCGCTCTGGCAACGCTTGTAATACGCCTGGCGGCTGATACCCATGTATCGGCAGGCTCGCTCAACGCTCAGCTTTTCGATCCACTTTTGCGCGACGACCTGCCCGAACGCTTTTTTACGGTGATCCCGTAATCCTTGCGCATCACGTCAATCACCGCCTCGAACAGCTCGGCTTTCTCCCGCGCCTCTCGCAGCTGCGTCTCCAACGCCTTGATGCGCTGCTCCGGTGTGAGCGGCTTTAAGTCCTGTTTCGGCATGGTGGAACCCGATCGCGCACGGCCGGATGGATCGGCCCAATCCTGCAAGCCATGCTTGCGTAACCATACCAGTACCGTCGAGCGTCCCTGAATTCCGTACCGGCGCTGCGCCTCTTTGTACGTCAGCTCGCCTTTTTCTACCTGTTCGACCACCGATAGCTTAAAAGCCAGGCTGTAGTCTCGCTGCGTCCGCTTGATCCTTTGCCCCATCTGACACTTCCGCCTTGCGGCTAAAAAGTGTCAACCCCCCGCAGGACGGGTCAGACGGATTAAAAAAAGCTGCTCCATCCGTCTGAAGATTTTCCACCAGACGTTAAGGGTGATTTGCGGTTCAACGCAATTTACTGGCGTTTCGAGACGATTTTCACGATCGCAATCGTTTGCGACTGCAAAGCATGAATGGCGCGTCTGCGCTCAAGCTCTCGCGCTTGCCTTTCGGCATGCTTTCCGCTTACGCCGTTCATGCAATCTGGTTCAAGAAACACACGGAAACCGCCGTAAACGCAGCTGGTAGAACTCACTTCGCAAACGCATGAGCGAGAACGACTCATGTGCGCGATGGAATCGATTTCCAGGGATAAAACTTGAATCGCAGTCAAACATGGTCGCGCGCCGCGGCGCCGGGCGAGATCATCTATTCGGAAGGTTTTGCAGGCGAACGGCTGATCTTTGTGATCGCCGACGGCAAGGTCGAAATATCCACCCGTTGCGAAGACAAGAAGGTCGTGATGGCGACGCTTGGTCGAGGCGAGTTTTTTGGCGAGACCGCGTTGCTCGGCGCTGAACCGCGGCCGAACACTGCCAAGGCGCTCAGCTTTTGCCAACTGACCGTCGTGCCCGCGAGCTTCATCGAAGAAGAACTCGCACACGTCTCGCCACTGCTGCGTCATGTCGTGCGCACGCTGACCCGCCGCGTCAAGGCGAAGGATGATCTGCTCGCCACCTATACTCACGCCGACTTCATGCCAGGCGTGCTGTCCTACGCACATGTGCTCGCGCTGATCGCAGGCGGCAATGCCCGCGCCGATGTCGGCGATAGCTGGTCGCGGCACGGCGTTGCTGCTGCGGAAGTGAGCGTGCCGCTCGCCGATGTCGTGCAGAAATGCCGCGCCGTCGCCGGACATTCGCGCCCGCACGTGATGGCAATGCTCCGCCGCATGGAGAAGCTCAATCTCGTCACGGTGCAAAGCGCGCAGGCCACGCACCTCGCCAATGCCGTGCCGTCGGCAGAGGGCCCATTGGGCCGCCAGTTGGTGACGTTCGACCCGGTGCGCATCGTGGATCGCGCAGCACAGGTGGCGGACAGCGATCTCGACGTGTCAATTAACAGTGAGCTCGAACTGATTGAACTGGCCGATCTCGAAGCGCTGATCGGCGTGGAGCGCAATGTCATTCTGAACAAACTCTCGCACGCCGAAATCGCCGACGAGGTGTTTGCGTTCCGCAAGTCGAAGGTGCTCAACTTCGTCGAGCAAAAGGGCGTGGCGTATTTCTCGAGGCGCACGAACCGCGGGTCAGGCGAACTGAACTCGCTCGACGACCTGATGTTCGTCGATCAGCGCACACTGTTCGAAGCCGTGAGCATGCTCGACGCCTACGATCTCGCTAAACTGCTCGCCTCGATCGAGGACCAGGCCGTATCCGAGCATCTGCTCTCGGTGATGTCGGACACGCGCAAGAATGAGGTGTCGTGGGTCATGCGCCGCGACATCAAGATCGATCCCGCGGAAGTCGAAGAGATCGAGCAGCGGCTGCTTGACGCGGTGCGCAAACTCAAGTCGCCTCCCGCGCGCTGAGCGGACAGATTCATCCGGAAACCTGCATGGATCTGCTTACCTTGATCGGTATCGCCATTGGGGCGCTGGCCGTGGTGGTCGGCTTCTCGCTCGAAGGCGGTCACTTCGCCGCGTTGCTCCAGCCCGAGGCGCTCGCCATCGTGCTGGGCGGCACGCTCGGCGCCGTGATGATTCAGAACACGTGGGCGCGTTTCTTCGACGCGCTCAAGCATCTGCGGATGGCCTTGGTGAAAGCGCCGCGCGTAGATGAGGCAAGCCTTGCCGCCGTGCTGGAATGGGGCGATCAGGCCAAGCTCAACGGTCTGCTCGCGTTCGAGTCGATGGACCTGCAGGGCGTTCATCCTTTTGCGCGGCGCGGGCTGGAACTGCTTGCCAGCGGTGTCTCGCCCCCCGTACTCGAAGATGCTCTCAATCGCGAGCTCGAAGCCTGCGGACGTACCCACATGGCAGCGGCGCGCGTGTGGCAGCAGGCGGGCGGCTATGCACCCACGTTCGGCATTCTCGGCTCGGTGCTCGGCCTCATTCAGGTGACGGGGCATTTGATCGAGCCCGCGGAACTCGGACCCGGCATTGCGGTGGCGTTCGTCGCCACGCTTTACGGCCTTGCATTCGCGAACCTCGTATTTCTGCCGCTCTACGGCAAGATGCGCGCGCATATTGAAAGCGAACTGCGTCTGCGCAAGCTGTATCTGGACGGCTTGCTCGCCATTTCCCGCAAAGAATCGCCGCATACGATCGCCACGCGCCTCGCAGGCGAAGTGGGCGGCAACGCCGGCGGCTTACGGGACAAAGCGGACGTTCGGGCGCTGGACACGACGAGCGCGAGCTGACCCGCAACCGGGCCAATCTGCATGCACATGCCTTCCGATAAAGACGTGCCGCTCATGGCGCAATTCGATCACGGCGAGGACGAAGGCGGCGAATCGAGTTCCGGCCGCTGGCTCATTTCCTACGCGGACTTGATCACGACGTTGATGGTGCTGTTCCTTGCGCTTTACGCGATGCAGCTTGCCAGGCATAAGGACGCCGAAATTCGTGTGGCTGCACAACGCGCAAGTGCAGCGGCGTCTACGACCAAAATGCCCGTAGACGAGGCGCTGCTCGCATCGCTCGAAACGCTGCGCCAGCGTGGCGAGATCACGATCGTGCCGGCAACACGCGGCGTGGAGATCGGTATCAACGCGAAGATCCTGTTCAATGCGGGCGATGCCACCCTGTTGCCCGAATCGCTCGGCGTGCTGGGCCGTATCGCCGAGGTGCTGCGCGAGGCGCCGTCCGGCAATATTCTCGTGGAAGGGCATACGGACAGCACGCCCATCTCAAACGAAAAATATGCGTCGAACTGGGAACTCTCGTCGGCGCGCGCGGGCGCGGTGGTGCGCTATCTGGTTGAACGGGGTATCGAGCCACACCGGCTCGCCGCGATTGGGCGCGCCGACAACTATCCGCTCGTGGCGGGCAACGACACCGCGAGCCGCGCGTTGAATCGGCGCGTGACACTGATCGTGCAGCGCTGAACATCACGCCGGCATTAGCCCTTCGGGGAGCTTTTTCTTTGACGCGCAGGTGGGACGTCGTGTGAGTCAGAGGTCTCCGCACACTTCACCGATTCCCAGCGCGCTGCGCTGCCGGTTGACCTCCGCCCAGAGCTCATCGCTGTCGTCGTTGCGAAGCAGGATAACCCAGTCCAGTTGAGCGTCAGCCACACAAAAGCAGGTTCTGTCGCAGCAAGGCGGTCTGATATGCTGGCCGGGCGAGAATTGACGATGTAAACGATGATCCCCGATGCACATGATCGTCAAAGGGCAGATGAAGGATACCTGCATGGACCGGACATCCGCCGAGCAATTCTATTCATTGGCTACTTAAGGAATCCTGTGCGTCTTGGGCGGCAATTTTTATCGGCCACTATTGCGAAAAAGCCTTAAGAAATCCGGTAGCCTGCCGTCAGCGGATAGATGTCAGGCCGTCTCGCGCGTCGTTGACGTTGCCGGGTTCGGGAACGAGTGTGTCGATGGCGTTGTACGGCAAAACAGTCTTTTGACAATATGAAAAACCCTGGAACAGAAGCAGAAAGCGAGTACAGCATACCGGTCGCAGACCTGCGCATGCCCGTCATTCGCTACGACGCGCACGGCCAACGGCGTTACATGAATCACGCAGCCCACGCGATGATGATGGCCGCGTCCGGAGGCTCCAGCGCGCCGGACGTCGAAGCGAGAGTACTTGTAGCGGCGGCGCGGCGGCAATACCTGAATGCCATCCGCGAGGTGGCAACCACGGGTACGGCTTGCGAACTCGAGCTCACATTCGATGGCCTGCCCGAGGCCCAGCGTGAGCACTATCTCGTGCAGTTCGTAAGCGATCCGGTTCAGGATGGCGCAGCCGGCGTACTCGCGATCTATTTCAATATCACCGCGCGCAAACTCGCGGAGGCAAAGCTCCGTGAGCGCGAGTCGTTCCTTGAATCGCTGCTCGATACCATCCCCATTCCCGTCTTTTCAAAGGACAGGGCGGGACGGTATCTCCATCTCAACCGGGCCTTCCAGGAATTTCTGGGTGTGCCCAGGGAGCGGTTTGTTGGCAAGACCGTGTTTGAGACAGGTCCTCACGAACTGACGCAAACCTATTTTGAAATGGACGAGGAGCTCTTCGCCAGGGGCGGGATCCAGCGCTATGAATTCAAGGTCAAAAGCGCGCAAAACGGTGTACGTGACGTCGAATTCAGCAAGGCGGTTTTTCACGACGATCAGGGACGCCAGGCCGGCCTGATCGGTGCGATCCTGGACATCACGGAACGCAAGCGGGCCGAGCTTGAGCAGCGGGCGCAATTCGAGCAAATCCTTCGGCTCAACAGGACCCTCGAAGACAAGGCGAGTCAATTGTCCGAAGCGCGCACGCAGTTGATGACCGTGCTTCATACCATCCCTGACATCGTGTGGCTGAAGAGCACGGCAGGCACCTTCCTGCTGTGCAATCAGAGCTTTGAACGGTTTGTTGGAAGATCGAAAGCCGAAATTCTCGGAAAAACTGATCACGACATCTTCGATGCCGATCTGGCTGACTTCTTTCGGCAGCGCGACAGGGCGGCAATCGATGTCATGCAGGTATCGGTCAACGACGAATGGGTGATCGCGCCAACGACCCGTGAACGTACCCTGCTCGAAACCAGGCTGCTACCGGTGTTCGATTCCGGGGGGATGGTGGCGAGCGTACTCGGTGTGGCCAGGGACATAACAGAACGGCACCATTTCAACGAAAGGCTCGCCCGTCGGGAGCACGAGTTTAGAACACTCGTTGAAAACTCGCCTGATACGGTGGCTCGTTACGGAAGGGACTTCCGGCGCATCTACGTCAATCCGACTTTTGCATCGCTCTCTATCGGCGGTGCAGACGCATTGCTCAGCAGGGCGCCGAGTGAGTTTCCAGGTGGTCCGGGCACCGTACTCTACGAGAAGCAGATCCGGGAAGTGTTCGCGACCGCGAGTGACAGGGAATTCGAGCTGACCTGGCCGGCGACCGATGGCAGGCAACTATGCCACCTGATCAGGCTGACGCCGGAGCTGGGCGCGAACGGCACGGTGGAAACCGTCCTCGCCGTGGGACGGGATATCTCGGAGCTGCAGGCTTCAAGAGGGAAAATCCACCGAATGGCGTATTTCGACGCGCTTACAACACTGCCGAACCGCGTCCTGTTCAACGAGCATCTGCGCCAGGCAGTCTCCGTGAGCTCGCCCGATCACGTTACCGCCGTCATGATGATCGACATGGACCGCTTCAAGGGCGTCAACGATACGATGGGTCACGCGGTCGGAGACGAACTGTTATGCGAGGCAGCGCGTCGTCTGCTTGCCTGCGTGCGTCCGGGCGATACTGTTGCCCGTTTTGGTGGCGACGAATTCGCTGTCCTGATGCCCGAGGTTTCAGACCGTGACGTCCTTGAGCAGATATCCGCCACGATGATCAGTCGGCTCGACGAGCCTTTCCTGCTCGACGGAAGAGAAGTCTTCATTTCATGCAGCGTCGGAATTGCGCTCTTTCCTGACGACAGCAGGGAACCCAAGGATTTGCTGAGATATGCAGATTCGGCCATGTACCTCGCGAAGCGCTCGGGGCGTCGCGGTTTTCGTTTCTATACGAAAGACCTGACAATCGAAGCGACTGCGCGTCTTTCACTCGAGTCGGAACTGCGTCGTGCGATCGATCAGGGTGAGCTTGAAGTGCACTATCAGCCACAGGTTTTGCTGCGCGACGCAGAGGTAATCGGCTCGGAGGCATTGTTGAGATGGAATCGCCCCGGAGTGGGTTTCATTCATCCGGCGCAGTTCGTACCGCTTGCGGAGGAGACGGGCCTCATTGTCGATATCGGGCGATGGGTGCTTCGTGAGGCTTGCCGTTCAGCCGCCCAGTGGAATACCGTGAGTGGCAGACGTCACAGGGTGTCAATCAATTTGTCTGCCCGACAGTTCCAGTCTCGCGATCTCGCGATACTCGTAAAAGATATTCTCGCGGAAACCGGGTGTCGACCGGAGTGGTTGGCGTTTGAAATTACCGAAAGTCTGTTGCTGGCCGAGGATGAATCGGCCATGAGCGCGCTGCTGGCATTCGAGAGCATCGGGATCTCGATTGCAATAGATGACTTCGGCACCGGTTATTCTGCACTCAGCTATTTGACGCGATTCCCGATCGACACGCTCAAAATCGATCGCACGTTCGTGCAGCAGGTCACGACTGACCGTCGTCACGCCGAGCTTGTGAAAGCCATCCTTTCGATCGCACGGTGTCTTGGCCAGCGGGTCGTCGCTGAGGGCGTCGAGACGACAGAGCAGGCTGCGTTTCTCGAGGCCCATGGCTGTGAGGTCGCCCAGGGATTCCTCTACAGCAAGCCACTGCCGAAGTCTGCCATCGTGTTACTTCCCCGTCATCTCCACCCGGATGAGCTCTGTCGCGATAACGAAAGCGACCGAAGATCGCACGATCAACCCTGAATTCGAGCGGTTTATGGCGAAGCGTATGAACGCCCGTACTATCGAGATCGCATCGAGTCACGTCTCCTTGATTTCACATCCCGAGGAGGTTGCTGATTTGATACTCGAGGCAGCAGGTCAGCAGGCCCAGTGATGGCGAACAGGCTGTGGACTTACACAGGCGATGAGATTTGAGCTGGTCGCCGTAAGACAGTCGCACTAGCTCCGGTGCCGTGACGATGATCTGGCCTGTCCTCTGAGCGAAGGTGGATAGTTGATGAGGGCAGACATCATCGCCGCGCTTGCGGACTCGGCCGTTCGACCGCTCCCTGCGGGCAGCGGTCGTTCCCATGGCTGACTGCGCAATATATCAAACGTCCGAAAATGGCCGACTACTACCCGATGCGGTTAGCCACAACCAAGCCGCCCCAACGACCCCATAAGAAGCCGTAGACCATAAGCTGTCGCAACGGATCAAAATCAAGCATAACCTGTCCGGAGAAGCAGGCTATTTAGCGGCGGGATTGAAGAAGATAACTACACTGATTGGCCGAAAAGCCCGCCAAACGGGCAATCAACCATAAGATGGCGCATCGTGCAATCAAGCATAACCTGTCGTTTACGACAGGTTATGCTTAACGGCACAACTTCAGAGGATTTCCTCGGACAGAATTTTGGTGGGCCCCCCGGGAGTCGAACCCGGCACCAACGGATTATGCGTACCAGCTATGGCTTTCGCCACCCCTTTCGGGTTTGTGGTCTGGACTGTCTCTTGTCTTTACGACCTGCCCGTACAGTCTCTACACGTTCTCTCAAAGAGAGCTTCGCTCGGGATTGCCACGCTACCGAGGCAGCAGAGGTTTCCCCGAATTTGAGCAGTTCTACCAAGGGGCAGAGCGAACTTACCCCAAGGCAACCCAATCAGTGCCGTCCATCCTCTTGCGAGTTGCAGGATGACACTTGCCAAGTCCGCTGCTCTAACCAAGCATGAGCTAGAGGCCCAAAACCTGCAATTTTACTGCATTTGGCCATGCGCGACCAAGGTTCGCTTTTAGCCAGCTTGTTACCTCTGCATCGCCCTTGCCGTCCTGATCGACAAAAAAGCCCGGTCTATCAAAAGGCCGGGCCATATTTGACTGACGACTGCGACGACAGGCCGACATCATATACGAAACAACGCGAAACAATGGCGGCCCGGCCACGGCACACGCCTGGAGTGCGTGCGCCGGACGCACATCAATTGCCTTCGAGGAACGACTTCAGCTTGTCCGAGCGACTCGGGTGACGCAGCTTGCGCAGCGCCTTCGCCTCGATCTGGCGGATTCGCTCACGCGTGACGTCGAACTGCTTGCCCACTTCTTCGAGCGTGTGATCGGTGCTCATCTCGATGCCGAAGCGCATGCGCAATACCTTCGCCTCGCGCGGCGTGAGCGAATCGAGCACGTCCTTCACGACGTCGCGCATCGACGCATGCAGCGCGGCGTCCGCAGGCGCAACCGTGTTCGTATCTTCGATGAAGTCGCCCAGATGCGAATCGTCGTCGTCGCCGATCGGCGTTTCCATGGAGATCGGTTCCTTCGCGATCTTCATGATCTTGCGGATCTTGTCCTCGGGCATTTCCATCTTCTCGGCCAGCGTCGCCGGATCCGGCTCGAGACCGGTTTCCTGCAGAATCTGCCGCGAAATGCGGTTCATCTTGTTGATCGTCTCGATCATGTGAACCGGAATGCGGATCGTGCGCGCCTGGTCCGCGATCGAGCGCGTGATGGCCTGGCGGATCCACCATGTCGCGTACGTCGAGAACTTGTAGCCGCGGCGATATTCGAACTTGTCCACCGCCTTCATCAAGCCGATGTTGCCTTCCTGGATCAGGTCGAGGAACTGCAAGCCGCGATTCGTGTACTTCTTCGCAATCGAGATCACGAGACGCAGGTTGGCCTCGGTCATCTCGCGCTTCGCCTGACGCGCCTTCAGTTCGCCGGCCGCCATCTGGCGGTTGGTTTCCTTCAGGTCCTTCAGCGGCAGCACCACGCGCGCCTGCAGATCGAGCAGACGTTGCTGCTGCTCGCGAATCGCCGGAATGTTGCGCGACAGGATCCCGCTATACGCGTGGCTCTCGGAGACGATCTTGTCGCTCCAGTCGAGGTCCGTTTCGTTGCCGGGGAAGCGCGCGATGAATTCCGAACGCGGCATGCCGCATTTGTCCACGACGGTGTGCAGGATCTGGCGCTCGACCTGACGCACTTCATCTACTTGCGCACGCAACGTGTCGCAGAGACGCTCGACGGTGCGCGCCGTGAAGCGGATCGACATCAGTTCGTTCTGGATCGTTTCCTGCGCCTTGAGGTAGGACTTCGACTTGTAGCCTTCCTTCTCGAACGCCCGGCGCATCTTGTCGAACCATTCGCTGATGAGCGCGAATTTTTCGAGCGACGAGCGCTTGAGCGCTTCGAGCTGGGCCGCGTTGGCCGTCGCCTGCGCCGCGCCCTCGTCTTCTTCCTCTTCCTCTTCTTCTTCCTCTTCTTCCTCTTCGGCCTCGTTCTCGATTTCTTCCGCTTCCTGCGCCGAGAAGCCATCGGTGTCCTCGGCGTTCGGATCGATCAGGCCGTCGACGAGTTCGTCCACGCGAATCTCATCGTTCGCCACGCGCTCGGCCATCGCGAGGATGTCGGCGATCGTGGTCGGGCACGCGGAGATCGCCATGACCATGTGCTTGAGGCCGTCCTCGATGCGCTTGGCAATTTCGATTTCGCCTTCGCGCGTGAGCAGTTCGACCGTACCCATTTCGCGCATGTACATGCGCACAGGATCGGTCGTGCGGCCGAATTCCGAATCGACAGTCGACAGCGCGACTTCGGCTTCCTCTTCTACTTCGTCATCCGAAGAAGCATTCGGCGCGTTGTCGTTGAGCAGCAGCGTTTCGGCATCGGGCGCCTGCTCGTACACAGCCACGCCCATGTCGTTGAAGGTGCTGATGATGCCTTCGATCGCCTCGGTTTCGGTGAAGTTGTCCGGCAGGTGATCGTTGATTTCGGCGTACGTAAGGAAGCCGCGCTCCTTGCCCAGCTTGATGAGCGCGCGCAGCTTCGAGCGGCGCTCCTCGAGTTCTTCGACGGTACCGGGCTGCGACGACGCGAACGCGTCTTTCAGCAGCGCCTTTTCCTTCGCTCGCCGGTCGCGCGCACGGGCCTTTTCGACCTTGCCCGTGGCGGGCGCGCTTTCTTCGCTCGGGCTCGCGTCGTCATCGACGGATACTTCGTTCAGCTTTTTCGTCATGGAGGTGGCCGTACCGGCTTTAGTCTCGATTCGCGGCTGTGGGACAACAGCCTCTTGAACCGTGGATACTGGAGCCTCGCGCTCTACCGAATCGTCCGCGCCGGCAGGCGCTTGCCTTGCACTACTCGAACCGGACCGCTTCGTGGCCGGCGTTGCAGCTTTCGCCGCGCGTGTCGGCGCCGCTCGCACGGCCGAAGCAGACTTGGTTTTCTTTGGAGCAGCAGGGTCGGTGCTGGTAGCGGACGTCGTTCTGGCGGAGCGGGCGGCACTGGTCTCTGTGACCTTCGTGGACGGCTCCGTCGAGCCCGTGACCGTCGCCTTCTTTTCGCCTGTAGTCTTTGCCATTGCCATTCCGTCCTTGCAGGAAGCTGGGTAACCGCCCGGAAAAAAACAAAAACAAACCGCTGAGAACCTTTTATTATAGCACGTGGGGCACCAGCCCTTCCGCGCGGTCCTCCTTACAAACCGAGCTGACGTTTCATGTCAGCCCGTGTCTGATTCAGTCTCATCAGTTCCGCCAGTTCTTCAGGCGTATGCCGCGATTGACGCGACAGCACATCGAGCCGGTCGCAGCACGCGTCGTAACGCATCTTGAGGATCGCCGCCATCAGCTCCTCGCCAACCAGCCGCTCCTGCTCGCGCCGCTCCTCCACCACCGCGCCATCTTCTGGATTTTTCATCAGTAAATCTCGGACGTTTTCATCATAGTCCAGAATTTCACGAAAAATCTCTTCAAAGGTCGGGGCATTGACCCCGTTTCGCAAGAGGTCTGAAAGCAGTTGAAATTCCGCCGCATCACCCAGCGCGCGGGCATGCGTCGCGACTTCCTCGAACAGTTCGCCGTGCCGCGTGAGCGTGATCAGCGCCTGTTCGGCCTCCTCGCCGAGCTGCACCACGATCCGCGGGTGCATCACGAGGTTGCGCAGCGCCTTGCGCTCGATCCCGGTCACGAGATGCCGGTCCTTGCGGGCAGGCGCTCCACGCACCGCCCGGGCGATCCGCGCGTCGACCTCGCACAGCGCCGCCACTTCCTCGAACGGCACGTCGAGCCGGTCCGCGAACATGTGCATGATCTGTGCGCGCAACGCGTTCGCCGGCAGCGCCTGCATGAGCGGCTTGGCGTCGAAGAGCGCGCGGGCGCGCCCTTCCGGCTGATCCAGCTCCTTGCCCGTCAGCACCTCATTCAGCATGAACTGCGACAGCGGCATCGCCCGGTCGACCTGCTCCTTGAACGCCTCGGCGCCGAACTCGCGGACGTAGCTGTCCGGGTCGTGCTCCGTCGGCAGGAACAGGAACCGGATGGTCCGGTTGTCCGCGGCATGGGGCAGGCACGCGTCGAGCGCCCGCCGCGCCGCACGGCGGCCCGCCGCATCGCCGTCGAAGCTGAAGATCACCGTATCGGTCTGACGGAGGAGCTTCTGCACGTGGATCGGCGTGCACGCGGTGCCGAGCGTCGCCACGGCGTTCTGGAACCCGAGTTGCGCGAGCGCCACCACGTCCATATACCCTTCGACCACCAGCACATATTGCTGCTCGCGGATCGCAAGACGCGCCTCGAACAGCCCATACAATTCGCTGCCCTTGTTAAATAGTGGCGTTTCCGGCGAATTCAAATACTTGGGTTCGCCGCCGTCCAGCACCCGTCCGCCGAAGCCGATCACCTGACCCTTGACGTTACGGATCGGAAACATGACCCGGTCGCGGAAGCGGTCGTAGCGGCGCGCCTGTCCCTGGGCGTCCTGCTTTTCGCTGACGATCACGAGCCCCGCTTCGACAAGCGATTCGTCGCGATAGTCGGAAAATGCGGATTCGAGGTTCTGCCAGCCGTCGGGGGCGTAACCCAGGCCGAAGCGGGCCGCGATCTCGCCGGTTAGACCGCGTTTTTTCAGGTACTGGATCGCATTCGGGGCACTGCGCAACTGCTTGCGGTAGTAATCGCACGCCGTCTGCATGACGTCGGACAACGCTGTCGCCACGGCCTTCGACGGACCCGGCGTGTAGCCGCCCGCCCCAGCCGCACCGCCGCCGCGGATCGGCGACGGCTCCTGCGGCACCGTGAGCCCGACCGATTGCGCGAGTTCGTTGACGGCCTCGGGGAACGTGAGACCGGCATGCTCCATCAGGAAGCCGATGGCGGTGCCGTGCGCGCCGCAACCGAAGCAGTGATAGAACTGCTTCGTTGGACTAACGGTAAATGAAGGGCTCTTTTCGTTGTGGAACGGGCACAGCCCCATGAAGTTCGCGCCGCCCTTCTTGAGCTGCACGTAACGTCCCACCACGTCGACGATATCGACGCGGTTCAGCAGATCCTGCAAAAACGAATGCGGAATCATCGGGACGGAGGCGCTCCGGCTGCGCGAGGGGCACGATGGGCGTTGCCCGTTGCCGGGCCGCGCCCCGTTACTTCGCGAGCGCTGCCTTGACCAGCGCGGACACGGCCGTCATGTCGGCACGGCCGGCGAGCTTCGGCTTGAGTACGCCCATCACCTTGCCCATGTCCTGCGGGCCGGCGGCGCCGGACTGGGCCACGGCGGCCTGCACCTCGGCGGCGATCTCGGCCTCCGAGAGCTGCTCGGGCATGTAGCCGGCGAGCACCTTCAGCTCGGCCGTTTCGTTCTCGACGAGGTCCATGCGGCCCGCCGCCTCGAACTGGCTGATCGAATCCTTGCGTTGCTTGATCATCTTGTCGATGACCGCCGTGATGGCGGTGTCGTCGAGCGTCACGCGCTCATCGACTTCGCGTTGCTTGATCGCGGCGAGCAGCAGACGAATCGTGGCGAGGCGCCCGGTTTCGCGCGCGCGCATCGCGGCTTTCATGTCGTCGTTGATTCGGTCCTTGAGGCTCATTACTCACCTGAAATACGTTGAGGGTTTCGAATACCTGGGCAAACCCAGACGCTGGGGCGGCATGCCTCGCTCAGCGTGCGCGAGCAAACATCATATCAAATGCAAAAACCCGCCTGGAAACGCTTCCAGGCGGGTCGGCGCAGATGCTTGATGGTGGCGACCACACCAGAGAGGCGGCAACGGCCGCTTTACCCAGCGCTTTTTTCAAAATATGTGGCCGCAAGCGGCGCTGCCGACGGGTGGACAGGCCTGGCCGCCGTAGCGCCCGGGATGCGAGCCGTGGTGCCGCCAGAATCAGTACAGCTTTTTAGGCAGCATCTGGCTGCGCAGGCGCTTGAAGTGGCGCTTGACCGCCGCCGCCTTCTTCCGCTTGCGTTCGGCCGGCGGCTTCTCGTAAAACTCACGCGCACGAAGCTCGGTCAGAAGACCATTCTTTTCGATCGTGCGCTTGAAGCGCCGCATGGCCACTTCAAAGGGTTCGTTTTCTTTTAGGCGGATGGTCGTCATTTTCCAATAACGGATCTGGGCTAAAGAAAACTGAGTATAGCAGAGCGATTTCGCAAATAAAGGAGCGGGTCAAGCCCCGCCAGGGCCCGCCATCGCGAACGCCGAAGCGGCCTCGCCAGCCGCCACGCCCGAAGCCCAGGCCCACTGAAAATTGTAGCCGCCGAGCCAACCCGTCACGTCCACTGCCTCGCCGATGAAATACAGCCCCGGCACGCGCTGGCTCATCATGGTGGCCGACGAAAGCTCGCGGGTATCGACACCGCCGCGCGTCACCTCGGCCTTCTTGTAGCCTTCGGTGCCGGTGGGCGTGAGCGTCCATTGCGAGAGACCGTCGCCGATGCGGCGCAAAGTCTTGTCCGGCAGATCCGCGAGGCGTGCGTCGATCGGCACCTGGTGGGCCTCCAGCCAGGCGTGTGCGAGCCGCGCGGGCACCCATTCGGCGAGCAGGTTGCCGATCTGGCGTTTCGTGGTGCTCTTGGCCTCGACCAGCGCAGCCGCGGCGTCGTGCTCCGGCAGCAGGTTCACGCGGATCGGCTGCCCCGGCTGCCAGTAGCTCGAAATCTGCAGTACACCCGGGCCGGACAGCCCGCGATGGGTGAACAGCAGGTCTTCGTCGAATGCGCCACCCGTCTTGCGCTCGCCGGTCGCCACGTTGACCCCGAGCGACACGCCGGAAAGCGGCACATAGGGCGCCCAGTCCTGCTGCGCGAACGTGAGCGGCACGAGAGCAGGACGCGTATCGACGAGCTTGTGGCCGAACTGCTTCGCGATGCGGTACGCAAAATCGGTCGCGCCGATCGCCGGAATCGACAATCCGCCGGTCGCGATCACGAGCGCGCGTGTGCCAATCGTCCCATGCGGTGTGCCGAGGGTGAAGCCCGGGCCCTCCGCATGGCTCACCGTTTCGACCGGCAGCGGCCTGCGCCACGCAACGCGCCCGGCGTCGCACTCGGCGCGCAGGATCTCGATGATCGCCTCGCTCGACTGGTCGCAGAACAGCTGGCCCTTGTGCTTTTCGTGCCAGGTCACGCGATGCTGACGCAACAGCGCGAGAAAATCGCGGGGCGTGTAGCGCGCGAGCGCCGAGCGGCAAAAGTGCGGATTGTTCGAGAGATAGTTGGCCGGGCTCGCGTGCAGATTCGTGAAGTTGCAGCGCCCGCCGCCCGAAATGCGGATCTTTTCCGCGAGCCGTGGCGCGTGATCGATCAGCGCCACGCGGCGTCCCTGCTGTCCGGCGACCGCCGCGCACATCATGCCGGCCGCGCCTGCGCCGATCACGGCGATGTCGAATGATTCCATGGCGCGCATTCTACCTGTGCGCGGCGGCACGCCGCTGCGCCTGACTCCGGCCCCGGAGCCCATCAGCCGCCCATCGCCCGCACTGATATACTCCCAAGCTACTTTTACATTTCGAATTCACAACGGTTTTCGGTCGTGGTTTTCCACCCAACCGGCGCCGTTGCACGCCCCACCATGCTCGTTCTTGGCATCGAAAGCTCCTGCGACGAAACCGGCCTCGCGCTCTACGACACCGAGCGCGGCCTGCTCGCACACGCACTGCATTCCCAGATCGCCATGCACCGCGAGTACGGCGGCGTCGTGCCCGAACTCGCGTCACGCGACCATATCCGCCGCGCGCTACCGCTGCTCGAAGAAGTGCTCGACAAGAGCGGCGTCGCGCGCAGCGACATCGACGCCATCGCCTACACGCAGGGCCCGGGTCTCGCGGGCGCGCTGCTGGTCGGCGCGAGCATCGCCAATGCGCTCGCGATGGCGTGGGACCGGCCGGCCATCGGCATCCATCACCTCGAAGGGCATCTGCTCTCGCCGCTGCTCGTCGATGCGCCGCCGCCGTTTCCGTTCGTCGCGCTGCTCGTTTCGGGCGGCCACACGCAACTGATGCGCGTGACCGACGTCGGCGTCTACGAAACACTCGGCGAAACGCTTGACGACGCCGCCGGCGAAGCCTTCGACAAAACCGCCAAGCTGCTCGGACTCGGCTATCCGGGCGGGCCGGAAGTATCGCGGCTCGCCGAATTTGGCGTGCCCGGCGCCATCGAATTGCCACGGCCGATGCTGCACTCGGGCGACCTCGACTTCAGCTTCAGCGGACTCAAGACCGCGGTGCTTACGCATGTTAAGCGAATCGGCACGAACATCTGCGAACAGGGCAAGGCCGATATTGCGCTCGGGTTCGTCGATGCGGCCGTCGAGGTGCTGGCCGCGAAATCCATCACCGCGCTCAAGCGCACGAAACTCAATCGGCTCGTCGTGGCGGGCGGCGTAGGCGCGAACCGGCAGTTGCGCGACACGCTGTCGGCAGCGGCGCAAAAGCGCGGCTTCGAAGTGCATTACCCGGACCTGCAGCTGTGCACCGACAACGGCGCAATGATCGCGCTCGCGGGCGCGATGCGGCTCCAACGCTGGCCCGAACAGGCCACGCGCGACTACGCGTTCACGGTCAAGCCTCGCTGGGATCTGTCGTCGCTCGCGCGCTGACTGTTGTTACATCGGCCGCATCGGCGGCTTGATGACGTAAAAAAAAACCGCCCACTCGGGGCGATTTTTCATTACACCGATTCCGGCAGCAATCAGCCTTGCACGCGCTTGTCGTGTTCGATAACGGCATACGCGCTGTGATTGTGGATCGACTCGAAGTTCTCGGCTTCGAGCACATACGCGACGATGCGGCGATCATTGTTCAGGCGAACGGCCACGTCGCGCACGAGATCCTCGACGAACTTCGGATTTTCATACGCACGCTCGGTCACGAACTTCTCGTCCGGACGCTTGAGCAGTCCCCACAGCTCGCACGAAGCCTCTTCCTCGGCGATCCGGATCAGGTCTTCCACCGGCAGATCGTCCGCGAGTTCGGCATCGATCGTCACATGCGAGCGCTGGTTGTGCGCACCGTACTGCGAGATTTTCTTCGAGCACGGGCACAGGCTCGTCACCGGCACAACGACCTTCAGGAACAGGCGCGCAGCGCCCTCGCGCATGTCGCCGACGAGCGTCACTTCGTAGTCCATCAGACTTTCGACGCCCGATACCGGCGCGACCTTCTTCACGAAGTACGGAAACGACACCTCGATACGGCCTGCCTGCGACTCGAGCTTGTCGAGCATCGCGGCCAGCATCGTGCGGAACGTCGCGGGTTCGAGCGGCGCCTTGTTGCCTTCGAGCAGCGCAACGAAGCGCGACATGTGCGTGCCCTTCTGGTTGGCGGGCAGATGAACGTCGAGGTTCCACGTGCCGACCGTCGGCTGCACGTCGCCATTGCCGGTCTTCACGAGCAGCGGATGACGAACGGACTTCACGCCCACGCGCTGGATCGGGATCTGGCGGAGATCGACGGAGCTTTGCACGTCCGGCATCAAGAAATCCGTGCTCATCTGGTTCATGTTCTTATCCTTTGGGCTGCACACAACGTAGCGCGCAATGACAAGCGCCGGCAAAAGCCGGCGCTGGCTGGCGGTTCCAGGTCCGAAAACCCGGCCGCCGGTTCATACGGAAAGTGGGCAATCGTGGCAGCCGGTGCCGCCAACGACACCGGGCCGTGCGCCGCGAGGCGCTTACGCGACGCGCATCACCGACTTACCGGACGCGTTCGTCACGTGATCGAGGAAGCGCTCGCGAATCGACTTCGCAATCCCTGCCGCGTCGAGCCCGGCAAGCGCCAGCAGTTTTGCCGGGTCGCCGTGGTCGATGAAGCGGTCGGGGAGGCCCAATTGTAGTACGGGCTTGATAACCCCGCTGGCAAGCAGGGCTTCCACGCAGGCCGAGCCCGCGCCGCCCATGATGCAGCCTTCCTCGACGGTCACGAGGTAGTCGTGGGTTGCCGCCAGCTCGCGCACGAGTTCGGCGTCGAGCGGCTTCACGAAGCGCATGTTCGCGACGGTGGCGTCGAGTTCCTCAGCGGCGGCGAGCGACGGCGGCACCATCGTGCCGAACGCGAGGATCGCAATGCGCTTGCCTGCTGCTGCATTGCTCTCGCGGCGGATTTCGCCCTTGCCGACCGGCAGCGCGGCCATCTGCTTGACGGTTGCGACGCCCGTGCCTGCGCCGCGCGGATAACGCACGGCCGTGGGGCAATCCTGCTGCAGCCCCGTGTAGAGCATCTGGCGGCACTCGTTTTCGTCCGACGCGCACATGATCATCATGTTCGGGATGCAGCGCATGAACGCGAGATCGTAGGCGCCCGCATGCGTCGCGCCGTCCGCGCCGACGAGGCCCGCGCGGTCGATCGCGAACACGACCGGCAGGTTCTGCAGCGCCACGTCGTGGATCAGCTGGTCGTAGGCGCGCTGCAGGAAGGTCGAGTAGATCGCGACGACGGGCTTGAGGCCCTCGGCCGCGAGACCGCCCGCGAACGTCACCGCATGTTGCTCGGCGATGCCGACGTCGTAGTAGCGATCCGGGTAGCGCTTTTCGAACTCGACGAGACCCGAGCCTTCGCGCATCGCCGGCGTGATGCCGACCACGCGCGCATCCAGCTCGGCCGCGTCGCACAGCCATTCGCCGAAGACCTGCGTGTAGGTCTTCTTGGAGGGCGTCGCCGACGGCTTGATGCCCTCGGCCGGGTTGAACTTGCCGGGGCCGTGGTAGAGAACCGGGTCGGCTTCTGCGAGCTTGTAGCCCTGGCCTTTCTTCGTCACGACGTGCAGGAACTGCGGGCCGCGCAGTTCCTTGATGTTTTGCAGCGTCGGAATCAGCGAATCGAGATCGTGACCGTCGATCGGTCCGATGTAGTTGAAGCCGAATTCCTCGAACAGCGTGGCCGGCACGATCATGCCCTTCGCGTGCTCTTCGAGCCTGCGCGCGAGGTCGAGCACCGGCGGCGCATGGCGCAGCACGCGCTCCACGCCCGCGCGCGCGGCTGCGTAGAAACGGCCCGACATCAGTCGCGCGAGGTGGCGGTTCAGCGCGCCGACCGGCGGCGAGATCGACATGTCGTTGTCGTTGAGAATGACGAGCAGCGGCACATCGTCTTCGACGCCCGCGTTGTTCATCGCCTCGAAGGCCATGCCGGCCGTCATCGCGCCGTCGCCGATCACAGCGATGCCCAGGTGGTTTTCGCCCTTGAGCTTGCTCCCGATAGCCATGCCGAGCGCCGCCGAAATCGACGTGCTCGAGTGCGCGGTGCCGAACGTGTCGTATTCCGACTCGTCGCGGCGCGGGAAACCCGAGATGCCGCCGAACTGACGCAGCGAGTGCATCTGGTCGCGGCGGCCGGTCAGGATCTTGTGCGGGTAGGTCTGATGACCGACGTCCCAGACGATGCGATCGCGCGGCGTGTCGAACACGTAGTGCAGCGCGATCGTCAGTTCGACCGTACCGAGGTTGGACGACAGGTGGCCGCCCGTTTGCGAGACGCTGTCGAGAACGAAGGCACGCAGTTCATCGGCAAGCGGTTGCAACTGCCGGCGATCGAGGCGGCGCAAATCCGCCGGGTCGTCAATGGTTTTCAGCAAGTCGTACATCGTCGTTCCATGGTAGGAAATCGGTCGCTCCCGCACTTCTGCAGCGCATTACTCCCCTTTCATGCGCGCGGGCGGATTAGCGTAATCAGCTCACCCGGTTGACAACCAGATCAGCCAGTTCGGCGAGGCGCTGCGCGCGTGCGCCGAACGGTTCGAGCGCGGCATGTGCGTCGCTGCGCAATTGCTGCGCGAGCACACGCGACGCGTCCAGACCGATGATCGACACGTAGGTCGGCTTGCCGTCCTTCGCGTCCTTGCCAGCGGTCTTGCCGAGCGTTGCCGAGTCGGCGGTGACGTCGAGAATGTCGTCCACCACCTGAAAAGCGAGGCCCACGGCTGCCGCGTACGCGTCGAGCGCGCGCAGCGTCTCGGCGGAAGGCGTTTCGCCCGCCACCGCACCCATGCGGACCGCGGCGCGCAGCAGCGCGCCGGTCTTCAGCCGATGCATGGTTTCCAGTTCTTCGCGCGAAAGCGCACGGCCGACGCTCGCGAGGTCGATGGCCTGACCGCCCGCCATGCCGATCGAGCCGCTCGCCAGCGCGAGTTCGCGCACGAGCGCAGCCTGGCGCGACGCCGCGTCGCGCAGCCCCGGTACGTCCGACGTCAGCGTAATGAAAGCTTGCGATTGCAACGCGTCGCCGACCAGCAGCGCGGTCGGTTCGTCGTATTTCACGTGGACCGTCGGCTTGCCGCGACGCAGATCATCGTCGTCCATGCACGGCATGTCGTCGTGCACGAGCGAGTAGACGTGGATCATCTCCAGCGCGCAGGAAGCCGCGTCGAGCGCTTCGGGCGTCGCGCCGGTCAGCTCGCCCGCGGCATGGCACAGAAGCGGGCGCACGCGCTTGCCGCCGCCGAGCACCGCGTAGCGCATGGCGTCGTGCAAGGTCGCGGGCAGCTCGCTGGCTGCAGGCAAATAGTGTTCGAGCGCGGTTTCGACCCGGTCCAGTACGAGCCGGGTCCATTGTTCAAATGTCATAGATCGTTGTCTCCGCCCTCGGCGGAACTGCCTGTTGTATTAAGGGGCACGGGCCGAAGCGTTTCGCCGTCGAGCACGCGCACCTGTTGTTCAACCTTCTCCAGTTGCTGCTGGCAGAACTTCACCAGCACGGCGCCGCGCCGGTAAGCAGCCAGCGATTCCTCGAGACTCAGGCTGCCGCCTTCCATGCGCGCCACGAGCGTATCGAGTTCCGCCAGCGCGGCCTCGTAGCTCTCGGGCCGCATCGAACCGTCGCTGCCGGCTTGATGCCCGCCTTCGGCCCCGCTGTTGGCCCCTTCAGCGGCCGCAGCACGGTCCGCCGCACTGTCCGCTGTACTATCTTTGGATGCGGGTTTAGCCATGAGTGGTCGCAGAATTGAAACAAGGCGGAGATTCTACGCCAAAAGCGTGCCGATAGCCCCGCTCGCAGACGCATAAGCCGTGGGCACGTTATATCGGATGCTGACCGAAATTAATCCCGATGGCGAAATTACACCGTTGCTGGAGCGCAATTTTGGCAAAAATCAGTGACTTAGCTATCGCGCAGGGGGGTAAACGGGTATAATCCCCGGCTCCCTAAATCGAATCTTCGATGGTTGGGTTGTTCACTGCTTTCACGTCTTCATCGGGAGTGGGAATGTCCAATCTGAGCAATGCATTGCAGCTGCATTCCACCCACTGCCAGCTGCCAGTCACCGCTTATTTTGACGATGCGCTACTGAAGCGCGAAATCGAAACGCTTTTCCAGAAAGGTCCCCGTTATGTCGGGCACGAGCTGATGGTGCCCGAGGCGGGGAATTATTTTGCCCTGCCGAGCGAGAACGAGGGGCGCGTGCTGGTGCGCAACCAGCACGATCAGGTCGAGCTGCTCTCGAACGTGTGTCGCCACCGCCAGGCCATCATGCTGAACGGCCGCGGCACGGCCGACAATATCGTCTGCCCGCTGCACCGCTGGACCTACGACCTCAAGGGCGACCTGCTCGGCGCGCCGCACTTCGCGGACAACCCCTGCCTGAACCTGAGCAGCACGCCGCTGCAGAAATGGAACGGCCTGCTGTTCGAAGCCGCTGGCCGCGACGTGGCGCGCGACCTCGCCCAGCTCGGCCCGGCGCAGCATCTCGACTTCACGGACTTCATGTTCGATCACGTCGAGATTCACGAGTGCAACTACAACTGGAAGACCTTCATCGAGGTCTATCTGGAAGATTACCACGTCGTCCCGTTTCACCCGGGCCTCGGCAATTTCGTGTCGTGCGACGACCTGAAATGGGAATTCGGCGAGTGGTACAGCGTGCAGACCGTGGGCGTGCACAACCATCTCGACAAGGCCGGCAGCCCGACCTACCGCAAGTGGCACGACGAGGTCCTGCGCTATCGCAAAGGCGTGCCGCCGGAGTTCGGCGCGATCTGGATGGTCTACTACCCGAATCTGATGATCGAGTGGTATCCGCACGTGCTTGTCCTGTCGTGGCTGATTCCGCAGGGCACGCAGAAGACGATGAACATCGTCGAGTTCTATTACCCCGAGGAAATCAAGCTCTTCGAGCGCGAGTTCGTCGAAGCCGAACGCGCGGCCTATATGGAAACGGCCATCGAAGACGACGAGATCGCCGAGCGCATGGACGCCGGCCGCCGTGCGCTCCTCGAGCGCGGCGAATCGGAGGTCGGCCCGTACCAGAGCCCGATGGAAGACGGCATGCAGCACTTCCACGCGTTCTTGCGCCGCGAACTGGGCACCATCCAGGCATCTTCGAGGCACCATCCAGGCACATTCGGAATGCCTCGGCCCGGGTAATGACCGGCCAGAACGAAAGACGGGCTTCAGTCCGTCTTTTTGTTTAGACTGAAGACATCGGGCCGGCCTTGCCGGCCGCGCATCCATCAGGAGCCGTCGTCATGCCGCACACCCATCACACCACGCTGATCTCCGCCGCCAATCTCCATGAGCGTCTGGCCGCCGCGCCCGGCAGCACACTCGTGTTCGATTGCCGCTTCGACCTCGTCAACCCCGACGTGGGCGAAACCGCCTGGGCAGCCGGTCACATTCCGGGCGCGCAGTATCTGCATCTCGACCGCGATCTGTCCGGCGCGAAGACCGGCAAGAACGGCCGTCATCCGCTGCCCGATCGCGCAGCGCTCGTGAACACGCTCGCGGCCCGGGGCCTCAACGAAGGCCAGCAGGTTGTCGCGTACGACGCGCAAGGCGGCTCTTACGCAGCGCGTCTGTGGTGGCTGCTGCGCTGGCTCGGTCACGACTCGGTCGCAGTGCTCGACGGCGGCCTGCAGGCATGGGAAGCAGCCGGCTATCCCCTGTCGACGGACGTGCCGCACGCCGTCAAAGGCAACTTCAAGGCGGGTGCGCCGCTACAGGTGACGATCGACGTGCAGGGCGTCGTGCGCAATCTTTCGACGCACGAACTCGTCGTGCTCGACGCACGCGCAGCCGACCGCTATCGCGGCGAGAACGAAACGATCGATCCGGTCGGCGGCCATATTCCCGGCGCGCGCAACCGTTTCTTCAAGGACAACCTCACCGCCGATGGCCGTTTCAAGCCGGCGCACACGCTGCGCGAGGACTTCACAGCCGTGCTCGCGGGCAAGACGCCCGAGCATGCCGTGCTGCAATGCGGCTCGGGCGTGACGGCATGCCATAACGCACTCGCGATGGAAATCGCCGGACTGCACGGCGCGGCGCTCTACGCCGGTTCGTGGAGCGAGTGGTGCGCCGACCCGTCGCGTCCAGTCGCGACAGGGCCGAATCCCTGAGCACGCCCAGGCCCGATCCAACCTCCAACCTTCCAACCTTCAAGTCACGCAGCGTCACGCGACGCCGTGTGACTTGAACCACGCGAGCGTGCGCGTCCAGCCATTCTGGGCGTCGGCCCTGCGATAGCTCGCGCGATAGTCGGCGAAGAACGCATGGCCCGCGTCGTCGTATACGACGAATTCCGAGCCACGCCCGCCCTGCGGCCCTTGCGCGATTGCCTGCTTCATCTGCGCGAGCGTGTCCTGCGGAATGCTCGTGTCCTGGCGTCCATATAGACCGAGCACCGGCACCTGCAACTCGCCCGCGAGATCGAGCGGATTCTCCGGCGCACTCTGCGTGTGCGGCCCCGCCACGCGCCCGTACCACGACACCGCCGCCTTCAGATGCGGATTGTGCTCGGCGTAAAGCCATGTCACGCGTCCGCCCCAGCAAAACCCGGTGATGCCCAGACGTTTCAGGTCGCCGCCATGCTGCCCGGCCCAGTCGACCGTCGCGTCGAGGTCGGACATCAATTGCGCATCCGGCACCTTGCTCAAGATGTTCTGGTCGATCTGCTGGATCGTCGGATACACCGACGCATCGCCTTCGCGCACGAAGAGATCGGGTGCGACGGCAAGGTAGCCGAGTTTCGCAAAGCGGCGGCAGATATCGGCGATATGTTCGTGCACGCCGAAAATCTCATGCACGACGACGATCACCGGCAGATTCGTCTTGCTGCGCGGCTGCGCGCGATACGCGGGAATCAGCGTGCCGTTCGACTCGAAGCCGACTTCACCGGCATCGAGACCTTCGGCATCGGTATGAATGGTTTGCGCGGAGACCGGCAGCACGGCGGCGGCAAAGCCGCCGCCGAATGTGGCTCCAAGCGCGGTTTTCAGGAAGGTGCGCCGGTCGAACGGCACGTGCGGTACAAGGGAATCGACATCGGGCTTGAGCATGCAACGCTCCTCGTTCGACGACGGCGCCTGCGGCCGTCAATGCAGCTTCACGCGCGGCAGCGTGGTGCGGCGCAGCCAGTGCGCGAACGTGTCGAGCACCATGCGCGCGTAGCCGTGCAACGCGGCAATGTGCAGACGGTACAGCGACATGTACATGAAACGCGCAAACAGCCCTTCGATCAACATGTTCCCGCCGATCACACCGCCCATCAGATTGCCGACCGCGCTGAAGTGACCGAGCGACACCAGCGAGCCGAAGTCGCGATAGGTGAATTCCGGCAGCGGCCGTCCGTCGAGCAGGTTGCCCATCGCCCCGAGCAGGAATACGGCCTGCTGATGCGCGGCCTGGGCGCGCGGCGGCACGTTGCGTTCGTTGCCGGGCCACGCGCAGGCGGCGCAGTCTCCGAACGCGAAGATGTTGTCGTCGATTTCGGTCTGCAGCGTACGGCGCACGCTGAGCTGCCCGAGCTTGTTGACGGGCAGTCCGTCGAGTTGCGCCAGCACCGGCGGCGCAGTGATGCCCGCGGCCCAGACCGTGAGGTCCGCGCGCACGGCCTTGCCGCTTGCCGTATGAACGACACCCGGCGCGACCTCGGTGACCCGCTCGGCAAGCAGCAGACGTACGCCGAGTTTCTGCAGCAGATCGGCGGTCGCCGACGACACGCGCTCGGACAGCGCGGGCAAGATGCGCGGCCCCGCTTCGATCAGCACGATGCCGACATCGTGGCGCGGATCGAGCTTGTGGAGCCCATAGGCGGAGAGCACCTGCGCCGTATTGCGCAGTTCGGCCGACAACTCCACACCGGTTGCACCCGCACCGATGATCGCCACCTGCACGCGCGGCTCGCCGCTCACCGCGGCACCTGCGGGCGCAGGCTCCGGAGCCTGATGCTCGGCGCGCATGCACGCCGCGATGAGCCGCTTGCGAAAGCGCTCGGCCTGCGCCACGGTGTCGAGTGCGATGGAGTTTTCGGCCGCGCCCGGCACGCCGAAAAAGTGCGTGGTGCTGCCGATCGCCAGCACGAGCGTGTCGTAGTCGAGTTCGCGCGGCGGCAACAGTTCGCCGCCGTCATCGTCCTTCACGGCGCCGAGCATGATGCGCCGCGCCGCACGGTCGAGTCCGATCAATTCGCCCTGCTGGAATTCGAAACCATGCCAGCGTGCCTGCGCCGCGTATTCGAGTTCCTGTGTGAACGGGTCCATGCTGCCCGCTGCGACTTCGTGCAGCAGCGGCTTCCAGATATGCGTCGGAAAGCGGTCGACCAGCGTGACGCTCGCCCGCGGCTCGCGGCCGTTGCGCGCCTTGCAGTAACGGTCGCCCAACCGCGTCGCCAGTTCCAGACCGCCTGCGCCTCCTCCCACAACGATAAACCGATGCATAAACTCTCCGTGCGTGTCGATAAGTGCGTACGCGGCACGGCGGCAAGGTGCGCCGGCCGGCCGCTCAATGTCGGCTTACGGAGCGCACGGCAGCAAGCCGTGCGCCTGCGCACGCTTGCGTGCGCGGGTATTGCAGGTTCGTTACGGCAAAGCTTTCGCGTGCATCGCGGCTTAAAAGCGCGGCACGGCGAGCGTGATCAGTGTGCTTCTTCCCAGTTCGCGCCGACGCCCACTTCGGCGACGAGCGGCACCTTGAGCGTCGCCACCGAACACATCAGTTCGGGCAGACGTTTGCGCACTTCGGCCAGCTCGTCGTCGGGGACTTCGAGCACCAGTTCGTCGTGCACCTGCATGATCATTTTCGTGCGCATGCCGCTTTCGTCGAGCCACTTCTCCACTGCGATCATCGACAGCTTGATGAGGTCTGCCGCCGTGCCCTGCATCGGCGCATTGATCGCAGCGCGCTCCGCAGCCTGGCGGCGCGGGCCATTGCCGCCGTTGATCTCGGGCAGCCACAGGCGCCGGCCGAACACGGTTTCGACATAACCGCGCGATTTCGCGTCCATGCGCGTCTCGTCCATGTAGCGCGCAACGCCCGGATAGCGCGCGAAATAGCGGTCGATATAAAGCTTCGCCGCATCGCGCGTGATGCCGAGATTCGACGCGAGCCCGAATGCGCTCATGCCGTAAATGAGGCCGAAATTGATGACCTTGGCGATGCGGCGCTGGTCGGCGCTCACTTCGATCGGCGTGACGCCGAACACCTCGGAAGCCGTCGCGCGGTGAATGTCGTCGCCGCGCGCGAATGCGGCGAGCAGCGACGCATCGCCCGAGATGTGCGCCATGATGCGCAGCTCGATCTGCGAATAGTCGGCGGATACGATCTTGCGTCCCGGCGGCGCGATGAACGCCTCGCGGATGCGCCGCCCTTCGCCCGTGCGCACCGGAATGTTCTGCAGATTCGGATCATTCGACGCGAGCCGCCCCGTCACCGCCACGGCCTGCGCGTAATTCGTGTGAACCCGGCCCGTTTGCGCGTTGACCATGCGCGGCAGTTTGTCGGTGTATGTGGATTTCAGCTTGGACAGCCCGCGATGCTCGAGCAGCAGCTTCGGCAGCGG
Source organism: Paraburkholderia denitrificans (assembly GCF_042655705.1). NCBI lineage: Bacteria > Pseudomonadati > Pseudomonadota > Betaproteobacteria > Burkholderiales > Burkholderiaceae > Paraburkholderia > Paraburkholderia denitrificans. The sequence goes on from NZ_JBHSMP010000005.1 coordinate 28,575, forward strand.
ATAGTCTTCGGCGAGCTTTTGCAGCACTTCTTCGTCGGTGGACGGTGCGCCGCTCGGCGTCTTCTTCACGACCGGCAATTGCAGCTTTTCGAAAAAGATCTGGCCGATCTGCTTGGGCGAGCCGAGGTTGAATTCGCCGCCGGCGAGCGCGTAGGCTTCCTGTTCGAGTTCGACGAGCCGAACCGCAATTTCGGCACTCTGCTTGTCGAGCCGTTCCGTATCGATCAGCACGCCGTTGCGCTCCATCTGGCGCAGCACGCGTGAAGTCGGCATCTCGATCTCGCGATACACGTAGTCGAGTCCCCTGCCGGTTCCCTTGTCCTGCGCAACCTGCGGATAAAGCGCGAGATGCAATTGCAGCGTGATATCAGCGTCTTCGGCCGAATACTCCGCCGCTTTATCGAGCGGCACTTCATCGAAGCCAATCTGCTGCGCGCCCTTGCCCGCAACCTCTTCGTATTTGATCGTCTTGATGCCGAGATGGCGCAACGCAAGGCTGTCCATATCGTGACTGCGGTGCGATTCGAGCACGTACGATTCGAGCATCGTGTCGTGCTCGACGCCGTTCAACACGATGCCGTAGTTCGCGAGCACCTGCTCGTCGTACTTCATGTGCTGGCCGACTTTCTTGTACTGTCCGCCTTCGAACCACGGCTTGAGTCGCGCGAGCACATCGGCGAGCGGCAGTTGTTCGGGCATGTCCGGCCCGCGATGCGCGAGCGGCAGATATGCGGCATGCCCCGGCTCCGTTGCGAACGACATCCCCACCAGCTTCGCGACCATTGGATCGAGCGCCGTGGTTTCCGTGTCGAACGCGGTAAGCCCGGCCGCCTCGATTTTCTTCAGCCACGCATCGAACCGATCCCACGTCTGGATGGTTTCGTAATGCCGCGGCACGTCGAGCATCAGCGCGGGCTGCGCTTCGGCTTCGCGCGCTTCACGCGCTTCACGCTGGTTCGCATTAGCGTCAGCACTCGCCGCCACGGGTGCAGCGCCATTCGCAAGCGCTTCGCTCAATTCGCGCGTCCAGGTCTTGAAACCGTGGCGCGTAAAGATGTCGAGCAATTCGTCGCGCGCTTCGGCGCGCGTGGCGAGCGAACCGCCGATCGACTCGATGTGCTGCGAAAGATCGCATTCGGTTGCCACGGTAACGAGTTGCCTCGCCATCGGCAGGAATGCAAGCGCATCGCGCAGATAACCGCCCACGGCGCCCTTGATTTCGGCTGCATGTTCGACGACGCCGTCGAGCGTGCCGTATTCCGTGAGCCACTTGACCGCCGTCTTCGGGCCGCACTTGTTTACGCCAGGCACGTTGTCGACGGTGTCGCCGATCAGCGAGAGATAATCGACGATGCGCTCGGGCGGCACGCCGAACTTCGCAATCACGCCTTCGCGATCGAGCGTTTCATTCGTCATCGTGTTGATGAGCGTGACGTGATCGGTCACGAGCTGCGCGAGATCCTTGTCGCCGGTCGACACGATCACTTTCATGCCGCGCTTTTCCGCTTCGCGTGCGAGCGTGCCGATCACGTCGTCGGCTTCGACGCCTTCCACCATCAGCAACGGCCAGCCGAGCGCGCGCACGGCCACGTGAATGGGCTCGATTTGCGCGGCTAGAGGCTCGGGCATGGAAGGCCGGTTCGCCTTGTAGTCGGCATACCAGTCATCACGAAACGTCTTGCCCTTGGCATCGAACACGCACGCGCTATACTCTGCCGTAACCTCCTTGCGCATACGGCGCAGCATGTTGACGATTCCGTATAGCGCACCCGTCGGTTCGCCGTCAGGACCGCGCAGATCCGGCATCGCATGGTAGGCCCGATAAAGATAGCTAGAACCATCGACCAGCAGCAGGGTCTTTCCTTCCAGCTCAGTTTGTAGCTTGGTTTCCACGCGAAGTTCTTCAGGCATTATGGACAAGAGAAAAGTGATTCCGAGTCTGCGTTCACTCGCAGATCAAGAGCGCGCAACGGCCAAGAAGGCGCGCGCATCGTGGCAGATGTTCACGATTATGGCAGAGTTTATCGAGGCAACCGAGTATCTGTCCGAGATCCGTCCGGCGGTCAGCATCTACGGTTCCGCACGCCTGAAACCGGACTCGGAGTACTACCAGCTCGCGACACAAATCGCCCGAAAAGTGTCCGACGCGGGCTTCGCGGTGATCTCCGGCGGCGGCCCTGGCATCATGGAAGCAGCCAACCAGGGCGCGCACGCGGGCAAGTCGCCTTCCGTTGGCCTGAACATCGAATTGCCGCACGAGCAATCGGGCAATCAATGGCAGGACATCTCGTTGCGATTCCGCCATTTCTTCACGCGCAAAGTCACGTTCGTCAAAAACTCCGATGCGGTGATCGTGATGCCGGGCGGCTTCGGCACGCTTGACGAACTCGCCGAAGTGCTCACGCTGATCCAGACGAAAAAATCGCGGCACGTCCCCATCATTCTGGTGGGCGCGGAATTCTGGAAAGGCCTGCTTGCCTGGTTCCGCTCGGCGCTCGTGCCGATGGGCCTCATCAATCCTGAAGACATGGATTTGATGAAGGTGACCGACGATCCCGACGAAGTGCTCGAAGCGGTGCTCAAGTTTTACGAGGACACCGGAGAAGAAGGCGAAGAGAGCGAAAAAGAACAGCGTACGCGCACCGATCCCGACGAAGACCGGATGTTCTATCTCTGAGCTTGCGGTTCGCACGCGGCATGGCGCAGAGCCATGCCGCGCGCGCATCTGCAAAGCGATCGCATGATGCTTGTAGCGGCTTGTAATTTCAGGTCACATGCGATGCCATGAAGTTGCTTTGTGACGACGCCGTTTTGCGCTATTTGGCGCTACGCTCGCTACTTGCGTCAACGATCGTCCCAGCATGAAACAGATTTCCTCCACGACTCACACCCCCACTGTGCGTGAGTTATTCCTCGGCTTTCTCGGCCTCGGCTTCACATCTTTCGGCGGCGCGCTGCCGCTCGCACGCCGCACCATCGTCGAACACCGCCGCTGGCTTTCCGCCGCCGAATTCACCGATCTGCTCGGCCTGTGCCAGTTCCTGCCGGGCGGCAACGTCATTAACCTATCCGTGGCAATTGGCGTGCGATTTCACGGCTGGCGCGGCGCACTCGCCGGGCTGCTCGGGCTGATCGCCGGACCGTCGCTTGTTGTAATCGGGCTCGGCGTGATCTACGAACAAACGCAGAATGATCCGCGCGTGCAGCACCTTTTCGTCGGGCTTGCCGCTGCGGCCGCCGGGCTGCTCGTCGCCATGGCCGTGAAGATCCTGCTACCGCTGCGCCACGATCCGGCTGGCGCGTGCATTGCGCTCACTGGATTCATTGCGATAGCGATACTGCGCACGCCGCTTTTGCTCACCATGCTGGTACTCACACCGATCGGGATCGCGTTCGCAGCCCGCGCCGCGCGAGCAACGCGTCATGAACGCCACGCTCGTCTCGCTCGCCGCGATTTTCAGCCAGCTTTCGCTGCTGGCGTTCGGTGGGGGCAACACGATCCTGCCCGAAATGCAGCGACAGGTCGTGGACGTGCATCACTGGATGCCGGCCCGCGAATTCAGCGCGCTCTTCGCACTCGCCCAGGCTGCGCCAGGCCCGAACATGATGATCGTCACGCTGGTGGGCTGGCATGTGGCGGGCTGGGCAGGCATGCTCGTGACGTCGGTGGCGAAGTTCGGCCCGTCGTCGCTTGTGACGATAGCGGTGCTGCACGCGTGGGACCGCTTCAAGGACCGGCCATGGCGGCGCATTGCGCAGCGCGGACTCGTGCCGGTGACCGCTGGCCTTGTCGCTGCGAGCGCGGTGCTCATCGCGAAAGCGTCCGATCCGGCGTGGATCGCATGGGCGATTACCGGGGTCTGCGCGGTGCTCGCGTTTCGCACGAAGATCCATCCGCTCTGGCTGCTTGCGGCGGGCAGCCTGATTGGGTTGACTGGTTTTGGGCAGTGATGATCGCGTGGCAATGTGAAGCGCGGGCGCGCTCCACATTGTGTTTCGCACGGCTTTCCTACTGAAACGCCACCTCCGCAAAGCTGCGCAATTTACGACTATGCAGCTTGTGCAATCCATTAGTCCGCAAGATCTCCATCGCCTTCACGCCGATCTGCAGATGCTGGTCCACCTGAGCGCGATAAAACGAATCGGCCATGCCGGGCAGCTTCAATTCGCCGTGCAGCGGTTTATCGGAGACGCACAACAGCGTGCCGTACGGCACGCGAAAGCGAAAACCATTCGCCGCGATCGTCGCACTTTCCATATCGAGCGCAATCGCCCGGCTCTGCGAAAGACGCAGTACGGGCTCGCGGTGATCGCGCAATTCCCAGTTGCGGTTGTCGACGCTCGCCACGGTGCCCGTGCGCATCACGCGCTTGAGTTCAGGGCCGTCGAGCTGCGTGACCTGGGCCACCGCGCGCTCCAGCGCCACCTGCACTTCCGCGAGCGCGGGAATCGGCACCCACAGCGGCAGATCCGCATCAAGCACATGATCCTCGCGCACGTAGCCGTGCGCGAGCACGTAGTCGCCAAGCCGCTGTGTGTTGCGCAGCCCCGCGCAGTGGCCGAGCATGATCCAGGCGTGCGGGCGCAGCACCGCGATGTGATCGGTAATCGTCTTCGCGTTCGACGGCCCCACGCCGATGTTGATCATCGTGATGCCGCTGCCATCCGCGCGCTTGAGGTGATACGCCGGCATCTGCGGCAGGCGCACGGGCGGCATGCCCTCGTGTTCCTGTTCGCCGAGATTGGCGTTGTACGTCACCACGTCGCCGGGCTCCACGAACGACGTGTATTCACTGCGATAGCTGCACAGATCGGCGTCGTCGGTGCGCGCCATCATCGCGCGCCCGAGCTTCACGAATTCGTCGATATAAAACTGGTAATTCGTGTAGAGCACGTAATTCTGGCAATGCGTGGGCGACGTCGCCGTGTAGTGCTTCAGCCGATGCAGCGAAAAATCCACGCGCGGCGCCGTGAAGAGCGCTAGCGGATGCGGCTCGCCCGGTCCCGGTTCGAATGTGCCGTTGACGATGCGGTCGTCGAGCTGCGCGAGGTCGGGTGTATCGAACACGTCGCGCATGGCCACGAGGTGCTCGCGGTCGAGTTCGCCTTCGAGGTGGATGCCCTCGGCAAACGCAAAGTGAATGGGAATCGGCTGATCCGACACGCCCACGTCGATCGACACACGATGGTTCTTCGTGAGCAACCGCAGTTGTTCGCGATAGTAGTCGCCGAACAGGTCCGGCCGCGTGATCGTCGTTTCGAAGATGCCCGGGCCCGCCACAAAGCCGTACGAACGGCGCGAGTCGACATGGGTGTTCACTTCGGTGCGAACGCGCACGAACGGATAGCACGCGCGCACGCGGCGCTCCAGCACTTCGCCGCGGCGGTAGCGCGCGAACGCGTCGCGCAGGAACGACGTGTTCGCCTCGTAGATCGTCGAGAGCCGCGCCACCGCATCGGCAGCGTCCTCGTAAGACCCCGTCGGGAAATCGTATGCGGGCAACATGAGCGGCCGCAGATTGGTATCGTTGTTCATCGTCATTCGCCTCCAATCGGTCGAACCACCTTACCACGGAACCCGGGCATTCTTGCTGTGCCCCTCGCTGCAACGTCAAGCTGGCCGGCGCGGTACGGCGTTGGTCACCCCCGGGGTCGACCCGCGGCCGACGCCGGAGTCGCCGTGGGTCGCGGCGGCGGGATTTGCTAGAATCGAGCTATCAAACCGGAGAAACACCGATCATCATGAAGTCGCTCCTTCTCATCGTTGCTGCGACGACACTCGCGTTCAGCGGGTTCGCCACGGCCGCGCCCGCCGACGACGCGAAAACCGCCGTCGAGGCCCAGTCCGCCAATGAGCGGGCGGGTCTGCCGGATCTCGCCAAGATCAACCGGCCGGCTGCCGAGGTCACCTCGAAGGTCGACGTCAACGTTCCGCGCCGGCCGAGCTTCCACGAAGTGAGCCCCACCGGCACCGAAATCACCGAATATCGCGACAAGGGCAAGCCCGTCGAAATCAACGTGCACTCGAACTTCGGCACGCGCTACACGATGAGCGCGCCCGCCGACACGTCGCCGCAGGTGCGCCCGAACGGCACGCCCAGCACGCGGCTGCCGTCGATCAACCTGCGCTACTGATCCGCAACGCCGTCCGCGCGCGCCCAGCGCAGGCAGACGGCGCGCGTTTCACCGCGCTGCGGATTCGCTGCGCACTTGAGCTGTGAGTCTGGCCGCGAGTTCGAGCCATGAATTCGAACCACAAGCGCGCGGTGCGGGCTGGATGCCATGTAGCGTCGGCAGACCGGCCCAGATTCCGCCGAAAGCCCGATAAAACGCCGGCCGCCCCCGCGTACGCCGGCCGCCCGACCACGCAACCAACACATTTCTCGCATGGCCGTCTTCACCGCTGTCACCGAAACCCAGCTTGCCCAATGGCTGCGCGACTACGATCTCGGCGACGTGGTCGAATTCCGCGGCATCCAGTCCGGCATCGAAAACAGTAATTTCTTCCTGACGACGACGCGCGGCGAGTACGTCCTGACGATCTTCGAAAAGCTGTCCGCGGACCAGTTGCCGTTCTACCTCGACCTGATGCGCCACCTGGCGTCGCGCCGCGTCCCGGTGCCCGACCCCATGCCGCGCGCCGACGGCGCCCTCTTCGGCCCGCTGCATGGCAAGCCCGCGGCAATCGTGACGAAGCTGGAAGGCGCGCCCGAACTCGCGCCGGGTGTGGAACATTGCGTCGAAGTGGGCCAGATGCTCGCGCGCATGCACCTCGCCGGGCGCGATTTCAAAGCCGATCAGCCGAATCTGCGCAGCCTGGAATGGTGGGAAGAGACCGTGCCGACGGTGCTGCCGTTCCTCGACGAAGCGCAGCGCGACCTGCTCACGAGCGAGCTTGCGCACAGCCAGGCGTTCTTCGCCTCGGCGGACTATGCGCAGATGCCGGGCGGCCCGTGCCACTGCGATCTTTTCCGCGACAACGTGCTGTTCGCGCACGCGCATCTGGCGCCGGGCCACGAAGTGCGACTCGGCGGCTTCTTCGATTTCTATTTTGCGGGCTGCGACAAGTGGCTCTTCGACGTGGCCGTCACGGTGAACGACTGGTGCGTGGATCTCGCGACAGGCCAGCTGGATCGCGCGCGCGCCGAAGCGCTGCTTCGCGCCTACCAGACGGTGCGCCCGTTCACGTCGGCCGAAATCCGCCACTGGAGCGACATGCTGCGCGCAGGCGCGTACCGCTTCTGGGTGTCGCGCCTGTATGATTTCTACCTGCCGCGCTCGGCGGAGCTGCTCAAGCCGCACGATCCCGGCCACTTCGAACGCATCCTGCGCGAGCGCCGCGCGAACGATGCCTCCGACGCCCTTCACGCAGAACAAGGCTCATGCAACTGATCGAAGTTCCCGCGAAAACGGGCTATGTCTGGTTCCGCCAGGGTATCTGGCTGTTCCGCCGCAACCCGCTCGCGTTCCTCACGCTGTTTTTCACGTATCTGCTGGGGATGACGCTCATCTCCGCGATCCCGGTGGTGGGCGGCGTGCTGCCGCTCGTCCTCGTGCCGGGCGTGGCGGTCGGCTTCATGGCGGCCTGCCGCGACACGATCGCGGGCAAGCCGTTCTTTCCGACGATTCTCGTCGACGGCTTCCGCGCCTATGGCACGACGGTGACGAAGCGCCTCTTCGCGCTCGGCGGCGTCTATGTGGTGGCGATGCTGCTCGTGCTCGCGGCGTCGGCGCTCGTGGACGGCGGCACGCTGCTGCAGTTGATGACCGTCGGCGGTTCGACGGGCAGCGATTCGTTCGAGAACAGCGGTGCGCCGCTCGCACTGCTCGTGTCACTGGTGATCTACGTGCCGGTGGCAATGATGTTCTGGTTCGCGCCCGTGCTGACGGCATGGCACGACGTGCCACCCGTCAAGGCAATGTTCTTCAGCGTGGTGAGCTGCTGGCGCAACAAGGGCGCTTTCGTCGTGTACGGGGCGTTGTGGATGGCGGTGTCGATCGGCATTTCAGCGGGGCTTTCGCTGCTGCTGAGCGCACTCGGTGCGAGCGAATACGGCGTCGCCCTGCTGATGCCCGCGCTTATCGTCCTGTTGACGATGATGTATTGCTCTTTTTACGCGACCTATCGCGGCTGCTTCGGCGTACAAGAAACGGATACAACAACTTTATCCTGACTTTTCAATAACTCAGGAAGACCATCGGGTTAAGGTCATCAACCGTTTAGCGTTGCTTTCACTCACAGTACCGGGATCGTTTGCACCAAAATTGCACCGTTTTCACGACCTGTTTAGCGTGCAAAAATCAATAAAAACAAATGGTTATGGAAACTTAATGCAATCAGCAGCACGTCAACGACGATACATGAAGCCGGGGAGGGATCAATATCTTCCTTCGGTGCAATTTTGGGCATTACCGACGGTGCGAACTTTATCTGCTCAACACCCAACAACGACTCCAGTTCACTCTTCGTGAGTACCAGACGACCCATGATTTCGCCACTTGACAGACTCCCGGAATTATGAAATGGTCTCGCTCGTCCCGATTTGAATTATCAGCTTGCGGGGACGTTAAACATGCAGCTAAAGCGAGGGGAACCCGTTTTAGCGTTAGCTGAACGAGTTTTTTTCGTTTACGTCGCGGATTTAAAGCACAACTTGCAGCGCGACTCACAAATTCTGCTAAAGCGTCGCCATGCCTCTCCCCCCGAAGGCCGGTGATCGCCGGAACCATCGGGGTGGGAGATACACATGACAAAGCCACTATTGGGCGTTCTGCCCTCCCTGGACAGCCTGTTTGACGGCTTCCGCTTTCAACTGAATCCTCCTGAGAACCACGTATTGCTGACCGGGCTACCCGGCACTGTCCGCAATGGGGTATTTCTCTTCGTGCAACCTCGTGCTGACGTGCGTGAAGCCATTGCTGCGCGCTGCACGAACGGCGTCATCGGCGGCTTCCGCGTCATTCGTTCCGCACAGTGGATGAAGCAAGGTCTACTGCTGGCAGGTGTGAAAATTACTTCATTTTTTGATTAAATAGCATTGTTTTTCATTATTTTGAATTTTGATAGAACTTAGAGTTTGCTTGACTGAATATTTCATATAGATAATAAAAATTAGCCCAAGAATCCAAATTTCTTCGCCTGACCGCGTGAACAAGCTGATGCCGTGCGCGTACCCACCGCGAACATTCGTAGCCCACAGGCGAACGAATCCACGCAATGCTTTATGAATCAGTGAAAATCTAGGGGAACCTGGCGAACACCGGTAAAGTGTTCAGGTAGATGACGGCAGGCAAAATGCCTACACAGGAGATAGTCTCGATAGACTCACCTGAGAGTGAGCTTTTTATATCAACAGCCACACTACTTACAACAATCGGCTCAGACCACATCCAAACCGCTTTCCGAGCGCATTGCAGCTTGCGCCGTTAATACCGCCTGCTTCAGGCAGTTTCAGCATAAAATCAAAATAGCAACATTATGCCAATCCTACCTCCAAGATCGCCACAAAAGTCAAGATAAATCGTTTCTAAAAAACAACAGCCGAAATCGGAGAAAGGCCACTTGAAATCCGGTGATTCGGACGGCGGCCACTTTTCAATGTCGCCTAAATCTTTGAATATCCCTCGAAAATCACGACTCTTCCGGACGCTATTCCGCAAAATTCCGAATTTGCATCCGGTCTATCCGGTTCAACCTTCGCTCGATTCTCGGCCACTGCACCGTGCCGTCAACATTGTCTTCAATTCGTCAATATCGATAGCCGGTCGTTGCGTATGCAGCATTGCATGGCAATTCGGGCATACTGGCCGAAGGTCGGCGTAAGGGTCAACGTCATACTCAGCGCCGATGCTGGCGATTTCGGTCAGGTGATGCACGTGGATGAATCCGCGCCCCATGTCGCCGCAGGCTTTTTGAAAGTCGAATCCGCACACGTAGCAGGAGGTACCCCAATTCCGGATGCACGCTGATCACGCTCGTACTGGTTAACAAGCACTTGCCGCGTTGCGCCTTCGATGAACTTTCCGTTATCGGATTGATGTGAAAGTACCTCATCTGTGTAGATGAGCGGCAACAGTGCGGAGAACTCTTCGTGAAGCTCTTGTCGCTCTTGGCGACACGATCCGCCATCGTCAGTGGTAGCAGTGGCGCCGCCTGGGGTAACAATGCGTCAACCCCGAACGAACATCGAAAGATGGAGGGAGTTTCACCAAGCAATGTGCTGACACTGCTCTGTTAGCCAGTAGCCAGCTTGCCCCAGCCCCAAATTGCCAAAATTGCTAAAAGAGACATCGCCGCCAAAACAGACCATAGCGACATAGATGAGACTGCCGACTCTTTTTTTCGACTATGTCGCTTTGCATCTTTATATGACGAAAAGCCAACCACCCCACCGTCAGTCCTGTGTTCGAATTCATACTTTTCAAGACGATCAAGTTTCCGTTGATTGTGAAACCCCATAACCAAAGAAATAACAAAAATTATAATTGCATATTTCATTGACTCCTCCTTGAAGAGGCTCTTAGAAATTCATTCTTCGAATTGAATGACACTTCCTCAATTAGCTCAACTGACATTAAGTGGGGGCACTGCGCTGAACAGTGACAGGCAACATGATCTCTGCTGTGGTACGGGTTTCGGATCAGAGAGGTACGAAGTAAGAACATACGCTTCGGCCACCATACTCATTACCGGTTTCCTTTTTATCTTCTATATAGGCGACACGATCCAGTTGCGCAAACATAAACTGACGTGTTTCGTGCGGAGCAACACATAAGTACCACGGAAAATTGACCTTCAATTTCGTACCACATCACTTTGCGAGTCCGGCATGCTTACGAAATCCAGTCAGCAGTGGCAAGCGCACCAATCGACCTACGCATTATTAAATGGAGTCAGCGGTCACAAATCACCCTTTCAAAGCGATTTCCTGAAATTTTCGTCTCAGCGACAATAAGCATAATAATCAGAATTTTGATGCACCACCTTGAATCTGCTTTTCCTTCTGCCGCGCATTTTCAGCATTCTGCATAGAATTTAGTTTCTTATCAATGATCTGCGCCACAGGAATAATTCCCAACCCACCGTCATCCTCCAAGGATATGTCGATTTGCACACCTCCAATATCCCATTTTGGCGACATATAAACTCTCTCCTCACCGTTCACATCCAAGACGTTCTTTTTTATTGATGTTGGCTTTCCATATTTTACCGCAAACATTGAAACAACATCTGAATAGTCGCTCCCCGTGAATTTAATAGAAATCACATAAATTGGATTTTTGACGTCATCATTAAGAGGTAAAATACCAATACTGTAAGTAAAACCAATATCAGGCGGGTTAAACAAGCCTATTATGCCCAGTGCTTGTACCCAGCACATCTGATTATCTGGGGTGGTAGGTGTGCATTTTGGCGCTGATGCTTCTATAGGAACACCCAGCTTGATTCCCATGAAAGTGAAGCCTACCTTTGAAGCATTGGTCGGCGCACCTTGCGAGGATTGCTGAGAATTAGTCGGCGTGTTCTTCGATGCAGTTGACGCAATCCTTTGCCCCGAGATGGGGTGCCCGTTTTCAAACGGGCCAGTATACTGCTGGGATATGGTTCCATCTGCCCGATATAATATTTTACTCCCCGCCCCATTGGCGAGATTATTAATGAGATATACCGTATCCCTTTCAACTATTCTGCCGCTTGAGTCGTAAGTTTCCAACGTTGCATAGCCATTTTGAATGCCATGGACAAATTGCGCAACGTCGTGACGCCTCATGCCGTTTTCCATCTTGTCTTGCGTTACCCGACCTTCGAGATATCCATCGACCATCGTGCCCGTGTCTGTGCCGCTAAGAGTGCCATTCGGGTGGTACCAAGTTTCAGTCCCTGCGCCAGACGTAAGTCCGTGTGAACAACCACCAGTCCACGTAACATGCTCGCCGGGAACCGGATTGGGGTCAAAGGTCCGACAATCCTGCCCCCCAACCGTGAGCTTGATCCAATGCGGGTCACTCCCAGGCAGGTCGGGTTGTGGTACCCCCTGCGCAAACGCCCCGATTGAGGAAGCTAAAACACTCGTGATAGCCGCCCGACCCAATTTCCGCGTCTGCATGATCGCCCTCGGTTGACTTTAGGCCAGTAAGCAGTATCGAACGTGATGCACAGTGGGACAGTGCTGTAGTGCACGCATAACTTCTTCGTTTCTCAGCGTACAGGATGCAGTCATCGGTTACATGCGGCGTGCTTGTGTGCGCTCAGCACCATGACTAATGCTATACAGCAGAAGTGCCATTATGTGTTCTTCACCACTATAGCCATTTCGGGACTGCATCTCGCATTAGTCGCGGGGCTCGCAGGCTGGTCGGCGGGTACACACTGGCGGCGAGCGAGCTGGCAACCAGAAGCATCCTGTCATCTTGCGTACATTCCATTGTCGCTTTGTCTTTCATACGCACCTATTCATCGCATGAAATTGTGGCCATCTCAATGGAGTAAAGCACTCACCCCTTTATAGGGTAATTACCTACAAAAATGTTTGGACACCAATTTAACAAAGTTAGAATATTCGCTCTAACTAGGCAATATATCTACTTCGATAGGTTGTGATCGACACTCGATTTTTCTCTCCTAAAGGCTAGCTGCCAAACGGATTGTCGAATCGCTCAGTGACGGTGCTCGTGTAGCAATAGATTATTAGCTTTGAAGTCGTCGTGATCGCACGCATTCGTTTCATGGCAATGTCGCAACTGCGAAATGAGGCACTTCACCATGACAAAAGCATGTCTAAGCCCACATGAATTCGCCGCATTGATAATAATCAAGAACGCACCCAGCCAAGTCGAACAGGACCGAGACGAGCTTCATACACTATTGGAGCGTCAACTCATATCTTTCGATTCGGCTTCAGGAAACCGACTTCAGATTACGCCGCAAGGTCATGCCGTTCTGAAAGCGGTCGCGCGAATTCGTTGAGTAATGTTGACATTTCCATTACACGAGAATCAATTCTACAAAAGTAAGCAATCGGAATATAGCGTAACGGCGAGCTCTATCGTCTGTACGGCGGATGGAATTCGACAACCCCAGTTTGAATGCAACGCCGGAGGCTTTTATGGACGCGTCATTGGTTGTGACTGTGTTCGCTGTATTGGTGCTGGTGATCGCGGCAGTCTCGGTGATTGTGCACCATCGGCGCGAAAATCATCGTGCTGAATTGCTCAGAAATCTGGATCACCACGACTGGTGTCGCTGGACCCGTTCCCGACATTAACACGGTGCCTATCGATGGTAAGGTATGCGTTGGTGCCCCGCATGCGCGATTTACTAAAGTTTGATCGCACGGTGTCAAACGCATCCGGCCAGCGACCGAAACAACGCAGAGTCTGAGTAGCGGGGGCTTTTATGGCGTTGCATGACCATGCGCAGCGGGAACTGGATCACATCCAGGCCGTGATTTCGCACTTGGAGCGTCTACATGTCAGCGGCAGGATCGCACAGACAAGTGCCGTGACGGAAGCGAACTACTGGCGAGCGCGCATCCGCAAGGTATTGGCACTTCCCGATGTTCCCTGCCATATTACGGAACAGGATTCGACATTACTGCAAAAACTGGATCGACTTCACCGCGCACATCCCGCTACTACTGGCCGCAGTTGAACGTCTACGACAGGGTAGCCAACTCGCCACCGTTCATGAAATCAGCGTGTCGTCTACGATCCGCTGTCCTGCGCTGAACCCTGCCATGAGGGCGTCGGCTTCTTTCGCGAATGGCTGCTGATTATCTGCCATCAGGCGTATCGGTGCGACCATCGGGCGAGCATCACCCAGCCTTCTAATCTGCACTACAGCGATAAAACCGCGCGGTGGCAGTAGTGTCACGTTGCCTGACGTTTCCCAAACTTGCTCAAGGTCAACCGCAACCGAGAAACCATTGTATGTATAGATTCTGTTCATTGGTGCCACTCGGTTCGCGATCTTACCAGGCGTTCACATCTTCCCAGAATGTCACTCTTTTGCGTACCCAGACAGTGGTGCCGCAGTAGAGATCGAGCAGTTTTTCGAGCGTGGTGATGTGTACTTGTTACCTGCGCTTTTGGCGCTTCAGCCATGAAGCCGACATTATGCCTTTCGGCCAATCTGACGACACCTGCGACGTTCACTGAGTGTGCGCGAGCAACGTGCCTTGCGCTGCCGCCAACTCACCGACGGCATCATGAGCGTCGAAACCGGCACAGTGCCGATACATGCCCGAGAAGTGAATACGTCAGTACACCAATCTGCATCCACCACGGGTGAAATTCAATAAAAAACGGCAAGGCGTTTTCGCACCCTGCCGTTTCAATATTTTAATAATCAACCCAATTTCAATGCAAGCTCTTCTGGTCGAGTATGATAGTATCGCTGAAGCAGCTTCAGGTTACTATGCCCTGAAATTGCGGCCAACTCAATCACATTGGGGATTTTCTTCGCCATATGTGTAATAGCACAGTGCCTGAGATCATGAAATCTAAAATCCTTAATCCCTGCTCTCTTGACTGCACGCATCCAAGCCTGATCCACAACACGGTATGAAATTGGCAATACACGGTTAGATGCACGCTCCAGTTCTTCTAACGGGAATTTCTTACGCGCCTCTGCAATTTCTTCAAAAATTCTTACTGCGCCGGAACTAAGTGGAACAGTACGAGGTTTGCCATTCTTTGTAATCTCAAGATAAACAACCCTACGCTCCAAGTCAACGCGATCCCAAGTAAGCTCCAGCATCTCACTCCTGCGCATTGTCGTCTCAAGCGCCAGCTTGGCAAGCGGCAATAAGTGCGGATTTATGTTGTTTTTCGCTTTTCTCGGCTCCCACAACTCATCGGTGCTTCTAAGAGCATTCCAGAGACATTCTTTTTCAGCTTCCGTAAGTATGCGATCACGCTGCCCGTGATATTCCGGACGTATTAATTCTTTAAATGGATTGGGAAGCCTCATGCCCCAATCGCGTTTTGCTATCTTGTAGACACTTTCAATAATTGAGATTTCACGCAACACTGTTCCTGCACATACGACTTTAAGACGCTCATCACGGTACTTTGCAAGAACTGTCGTCGTTAGATTCTCCACGCTATATGCTCTCAATCGTTTTTTCATATTTTTTAAACGATATTTCAGGTACAGCACGTTCTTCGTTATCAGCAAAACATTTGGAGATAATTGAAACCTGGGATCAGTATCCAGACATCGTTGGATTAACTCCCCAAGTGTTACAGCAAGATCAGCCTTCACTTACTCGAAGACACCTGTGAACATCGAATTTTCGATTTCGTTAGCCCATAACTGCGCTTCTTTTTTGGTATCGAAGGACTTGCTTTGTACAGGGAATTCTTTGCGGATCACTCGTGCCTGCCACTTGCTACCTTTCTTTATGATGCTTGCCATGTTTCACCTCATTTTTGCAGCAGAATTGCACTTTCCGATAACTTTCGAGGAAAACTTGACGTCAAACCATTGATTTAAAATGTATTTTACCCGTCAACCCCAGCCTCGTTTTACGCGACCTATCGCGGCTGCTTCGGCGTACAAGAAACGGAAAACACCGAAAACGTGTGAAAAAAACCACATAGCCTTTTACGTCTATGTGGTTTCAGCAAATCTTTTGTGATGCTTCACTCGGCGCGGCCCGCACGCTCGAAACCGCGCGGCCACGCTCACCAGCCACGCATTGAGCGCCACACGTCACGCACGGGACGCGGCCTCCAGCTTACGGCGCTTGAAATACAGCCTTCCGTGCACGAACAGGAATGCGCCGAAGTTGGTCAACATCGCCAGAACCCAGACTACAGAAACCACCAGTATTTGATTAAAAGACAAATTAAACGCTTTTGTCAGCTGCCCGAACGTCAATGGAACAAGCATCAAAATAAAGGCGATAATTGTATATCGGTTAATCATCTTGCAATTTCCATTAAAGTTCAACGCAAGCACTTTCAATGACGCGCATTAAAATGCGCGCCCATATTTCGGCAGCATCACGCGACCCGCAAAATGGATCTGCCGACGGCGCCGGGCATGGCGTGAAGCGATATCAGGAAACCATTCGACAGCACGGCCCCTTCTGATCGGCCCCTACTGCCACGACGGCCACGACGTTTTCCGCGTGTGAGCGATGTCAGGCGTGTCATTCTAGTCACAAGAATACCGTTAGCGGATTGACCGCCATCCATAACGTATTGCGACGTATTGCGGCAGGTTTCAGCAGACAGGCGTAAGCAGGCGGCCCCGATCAAGCCGTACAGCGGGCGTCGCCGCGCGCCGTCCGCATTTCCACAGGCTATCCGCGAAACCATGCCGCAACCGGAATTAGCCGGTTGCGGCGCCTGTCGCTGCTATTGTGCGAGGTACACGCTGGAATCAGCGCTGCCCCATCCAGGCCGGATGACGCACCGTCTTCTCGCGATCGATTTCGCTCAAGCGAAACTCGAGATCGTAGATATCGATCGCTTCAGCAAGGTAGGCCTCTTCGCGCGCCTTTTGCATAGCGTCGGCGGAGTTCGTGAGGAAGAGGAAAAGACGGCTCAGCAGATACATGATTCAGCCCCGTTTCGAAAAGACATTCGCTGACATTGGACGAAGTAATTATAGGGTAAACCCCAATCGTCTTTCGCGGCTGTAGCCGAATGTCGCATCGAGTCGGGTAGCACCTAACCTGCCCCCCTGGCCAGCTGAACGCCAAAGGCGTCGTTGGCCGCATCGCGGCGATGGTCTTTGAAGAAGCTCCAGATCATCGCGCTGGCATCCGGGCCCGTTGCCGAATGGAAGGGCACCGTGTCGTCGCCGCCGCTCCACGCATGATCGAGATTCGCCACACGGCACAGGCGCACGACGCTCTCGCCACGGTGCGCGTAGTCCTGCACGATGTGCCCGTCGCTCGCCGCTTCGCGCGAGGCAACGCCGGGCCTGACGCCACGCGCGTCGGCGAGGCCGTTGAGCCAGAGGAACTGCGCGGTGAGCTGCTCGGCGTTGATCGGCGCGACCACGCCATCGTCCTCACCCTGCACGACAATCGCCGGCATGCCCGGGTGCGCCTCGTCGCCGAGCTGCCGCTCCAGCAGTTCCACCGGATCCTGATAGAGCCCGCGCCGCATGACATCGAGCGCGCCGACGCCCGAACGCGCCTCACCGAATGCAGGTCCCGAATGCAGCGCGACCGCCGCGAACCGCTCGGGTGCGCGCACCGCCAGCAGCGCGGCGAGCCCCGCGCCCGCCGAGAGGCCCGCGAGATACACACGCGAGCCGTCGAAGCCATGTTCGTCGACGAGTGCATCGACAAGCGAAACGACCGCCGCCGCCTCCCCGCCGCCCGCCTCGTCGCGCGCGTCATACCAGTGCCAGCACTGGTGCGGGTGGACGAGTGCGGACTGCTCCGGGTAGACCACCGCGAAACCATGCAGGTCGGCAAGAAGATTCATGCGCGTACCCTCGGCGAACGCGTCCATCGACTGTCTGCAGCCGTGCAGCATGACAACGAGCGGCAGCCCCGCCACGGCATGGCCTGCCGGCAGATAGAGGCCGTACGGCAGCGCGCGCGACGCGCGTTGCGGCGTCGCCGCAACCATGTGTTCGGCGCGGCGCCATTCGCCCGCAGCCCAGGCGGCTGCACGCGGGCCCACGCGCGACTGGCGCACCGGCCGCACCACGTACTCAGATGCCGGGGAAGTTGAAGCTGCAGCCTCACTGGCAGCCTCGCTGGCTGCCTGGCTGGCGGCCTCCACCGGGGTTTGCGCCGCCCGCCACGGCGCCCTGGCATGCAGCGCGTGCCGGCGCGCCCCGCGCGCAGCCTCAACGGCAATCCGGCTCTGGATGGCGAGCAAACGTCGCAGGCCACCGGCTAACAGTTTCGACAGATCTTTCGTCATCATCGGCCTCCCTTGAAGGGGTCTGATGCTGGGTTTAATGCTGGATCTAATACTGTGTGGCAGTTCGCCACACTGCGTTATTGTGCAACGCACAATAGCACTAAACCGCCGACACTGCAGATCGGCTGGAGAAAACCAGGCGCCGGGATCGTGCAGCGCACCGACAGACCGTACGGATAACGGTTCGGCCGTGTCCGTCACGCGCCGCTATACTGAAGATCTATGCAATGCGCGTGTCTGCCGGCCGGGCCGCCCGCGCGTTAACCGGGTATCACGCCTTTTCAATGCACCGTCGCTGCGCCAAGTCATGCCGGATCTACCCCTTCACCTGTGGTATGCGATCACGAACCTCGGCGGCGCGGGCCTCACGCTGCCGCTCGCGGTCGCGATCGCGCTCTGGCTCGCCGCAGGCTATTCCTGGCGCATGGCCGCAAGCTGGCTGCTGCTGATCGGCACGTCCGTCGGTCTCGTCATGGTCACCAAGATCGCGTTTCTCGGCTGGGGCGTGGGCGTACGCGATCTCGATTTCACGGGCGTCAGCGGGCACGCCATGCTGTCCACGGCCGTCTATCCGGTGGCGTTTTTCCTGATGCTGCAAGGCGCGCGCGCACCGCTGCGGGTCGCGGGCGTGCTGATTGGCCTTGCAGTAGGCGTTGCGGTGGGATTCTCGCGCGTCGTGCTGGACGCGCATTCGCCGTCCGAGGCCGTCACCGGTTGTCTCGTCGGCGCAGCGACGGCGCTCACGTTCGTTCGCTACTGGTGGGCTGCGCAGTCGGGACGTCTGTCAGCGGCGGCCATCGCGCTGAGTCTTGCCGCACTGACGTTCGCGCTGCACGACGTGCGTGTACCGACGCACCGCTGGGTCACGCATCTCGCGCTGACCGTTTCGGGTCATGAGCGGCCCTATGTGCGTGCCCGCTGGAAAGCCAACCGCGCGCCGCGCGCGCCCGCTTCGCCGGTCTCACAGACCCGCGCCACGCTCTCGCTGCCCACGCATCACGATGCCGCCTGAGGGCGGCACTCGGGGCGGCACTCAGCCGCTCACTCCCAGAATCACGCTCGACGCCTTGAAGACGGCACACGCCTGTGCGCCGGGGGCCAGGCCAAGCGCATCCACACTCGCATCCGTAACGATGGCGGCGATCACCGTGCCGCCCGGCAGATCGAGCGTCACCTCGGCATTCACCGCACCGCGCCGCACCTGACCGATCGCACCGGCCAGCTGGTTGCGTGCCGAAAGCCGCATCGCCGAAACTTCCTCGCCCGCCAGCAGCACGACCGACGACGCCTTCACCAGCGCGACGGCCGCCACGCCTTCAGCAAGCCCAAGCGTCTGCGTGCTTTCGCATGTCACGACCGCCACCACCTTCTGGCCGCCCGGCAGCGCGATCGACACCTCGTCGTTCACCGCGCCGCGCACGATCGTCGTCACGGTGCCGTAAAGCTGATTGCGCGCGCTCGTGCGCAGGCCAAGACGCCCGAGCAGCGCCAGGTCGCTGTCGAACGTCTGCGCGCAATCCGCACCGCCGAGCACGCTGGCCGCAGCCGCGGCCCGTTCGATGAAACGGCGATGCTCGCGCTCGATTGCGCTCCAGGTGTCGATCAGGCGCAGCGCGCGCGCCGTGAGCGTCGTCCCGCCGCCGCCCTTGCCGCCCGTCGCGCGCTCCACGAGCGGTTCGCCGGCGAGATTGTTCATGGCGTCGATGGCATCCCAGGCGCCCTTATAGCTCATGCCGACCGCCTTCGCGGCCCCCGTGATCGAGCCGGTTGCGCCGATTGCAGCGAGGAGCGCGATGCGCGTCGCACCGCCGAGCATCTGCTGTCCGGACTGTAGCCAGAGCGAGCCGCCAACACCCAGTTCGGGCGCGGCATGGGAACTGAATTCAGAAGAAGCATTCATGGCGGCGTGGCCGGGCGAAGGTGAAATCGGGGGACCGGGCGTCCGATGATCGGGACAGCGGGCGCGGCCAGGTCAGCCGCCCTGGACTTTCGGTTTGCGCAGTTCGCGCAGCAGCCGCTCGCCTTCTTTCGCGGAGCAGCGCTTGACCGCTTCGCACCAGCCATGTGCAAAGCCAAGCTGATACGGCTCGACATCCATCGCTTCAAGAAAGCGCAGGGCGACCGCCGCGTCGTTGCCGTCGCCGAGCACGGCCTGCAGCCGCGCCAGCGTGCGCGTCGTCTCCGTGCGCGTGCGGCGTGACGTGATCGGCGCGAAAAACTCGAGCGCATAGCGCAGATACTTCGCATTGATGCGCGCGCGATGTCGGCTCGCTTCGTCAATCGCCGTGAGCTTCTGCATTCCGGCGAGACGAGCGTAATAGCGGCGCACCTGTTTTGCCGCATGTTTATGCAGCGAGCGGGCGTGTGCTTCGCGCTCACTGTCGCGCTGCGCGAGCACCGAGAGCCATTGCAGCCACGCGAGCGTGAGGTGCGCGTAACGCGGCGAAGCCAGCGCCGCGCGCGCACGCGCGCGTGCGGCGAGGCGCATCGCGTCGGCTTGGGCACGCAAGGCGTCCCAGCGCGCGGCCTCAGTATCGGCATCCACCAGCGCGGGCAACGTCGAATCGACGAATACGTCGCGATCGCGCGCGTCGCCCAGCATGCTCCCGAGCCACTTCAGATCGGGCATGATGCGCGTGGCCCATGCATCGTCCTGCCAGCCCGAAAAGAGCCGCAGCGCCGTACGCAGCCGCCGTTGCGAAACGCGCATCTGATGGATGAACTCGGTCTTCGCCGAATCGCGCACGCCCGCGTCGTTGCCGAGCCACTGGTTCGTGATGTTGCGTGCAATCGCCACAAGCGCGCCCTGCGCCGTGTCCACACCGCCCAGATCGACCGGCTCGGCATGAACCGCATCGCCGTCGCCGGCGAGACAGCCCGCGGCCATACGGTCGAGCACATCGTTTATCCGGACGAAGGCCGGCAAACTTGCGGGCGCCGCATCGACGAGGTCGTGCGCACAGGCGAACAATGCGTCGGCGACCGGCGCGGCATCGGCCTCTTCGGGCCACGGCGCACGCACGCGAAGCTCGTGCAGACACCGGGTTTCGTCGGGCGGCTGGTTCGGATCGTGAAGGCCCGCATCGAGCACGAGTTCGACCTCGATGCCGTCGCGCATCCACTGCCAGCGGCAACGCTCGCCGCACAGCGCCGCAGCGGGCACGGGCTCGCCCGCTGCGGCGAGCGCGTGCCGAAACAGCACCGGTGCGGCGTCGAGCGATGCAAGGGCGAAACCGTTCGCATCGAGCGGCGCGTCGAAAACGGCTGTGCGTGCGGTAATGCCCGGCGTTGTGATCCGGCAGTTCGATACGACGACCCGATTGCCGTCGCCGCGCGTCTCGACGGCAACGCGCCAGCCTGCGCGAGCCAATGCTGCGTCGCGATCGAACGTGACTGCCGTCACGCATTCGCTTTCGGCCGATAGCGCGACAAGTTGCGGCAGCGCAGCAGCCAATTCCCTCGCGAGCACCGCTGCGGTTCGGTCACCGGGATGCCGTGTGTCGACTGACTCGTTGCAAGCTGCTGGATAAACGATATCCAGCACAATCTCGAGAACGCGAACCATGGACGCTCCGGGGACGGAAAAGCGGGTAAATCAAGGTGCCAGAAAATAAGGTACAAAAAAAACAGTGAAACGGCGACAAGCCGAGCTACTGTCCCCAAAATTATACGGCGCACCGGCAAAACCACGTCCGCCAGCTCGTGTCGTGCACGTACTCATTCACCCGCCCCCGCTCATCTTGACTATTATCAATTGAGCCAGACGGCGACGGTGAAAGAATGTTTAGACCATATTCCCGATCATTCGGACATTTCTAAGGAGTGGCGAGTGTTTCCTGAATACAGAGATTTGATATCGCGCCTCAAAAACGAGGATGAGCATTTCGCACGGGCTTTCGAGCGCCACAACGAGCTGGATCAGCAGATCAAGAACATGGAAGCGGGTCTCGTGCCTGCCGACGGCTTGACGATCGAGCACCTGAAAAAAGAAAAGCTCCAGCTCAAGGATTCGATCTACCAGATCCTGCGCAAAACCTCGAACGACTGAGCCACGGCGTGTCGCGCGCGCATCGACGCCTGCGGGTCGCGCCGCCGTCGCGTCAGCGAAGCATCGGCGGCAGCGACTGAGGCTGCGTCTGCTGCATCGGCTGTATCGACTGCGGCATGGCCGCGTGCTGCGCCGTAGCCGCTGCGGCGGGCTGCGCCTGCACCATCAGCTTGGGACGCGGCGCCGGATGCGCCACAGCGGGCTTCGTGCGCGCATGCTTCGCCATGCTGGCGGTGGAAGCGTGTGCATGTGCGGAATGAGCCGGACTCGCAAGCGCGGCCTGCCGGGTCGAGTGCGCCGCGACGGCGTGGGCTCGATGAGCGTGTTGTGCGGACGCATGCGCCGCGCTGGCGTGAGACGCGGCGTGCCGTGCCGTCGTCGCTGGCTGGGCATGGCGCGCCAAAGCATGCGTTTTAACCGTCGCGCGATGGCCCGCCTTGGCGCCATGGCCGCGCTCCCCGTGCGCGACAGCCTGCGCACCGCTGTGCCGCGCGTACACCGCAGACACCGCGTGCGCGGTGTGCGCCTGCGCGCCGTGCGTCCCCGCGCGCAACGAAACGTGGCGCGCCTCCGGCGGATTCCACACCTCTTTGACCTGACCGGCCGCAACCGCCGCCGTCGATACCCACATTGCCGCAACCCACACTGCTACTGCCCGCATGTCGCACCTCCCGAACACTCGTCTCGTTTTCTGCTGAATTACTGCTCGATACCGGGCGGCGATTATACCCAACCATAACTTGCAATAATCCATATATGGACTAACATTTACAAATGGTTCATATTAGGACTCAATCATGACGCACGCGTATGCCGCCTCGTCGGCCGCGCCCGCCCGACGACCACGCGCCGAACCCACGTTCACCGAAATGTCCGCCGCCGGTCTGCGCGCTTTCTTCAAGATCGCGCACGACTGGGATCTGAGCGCCGACGAGCAGATCGTGCTGCTCGGCTCGCCAGGCCGCTCGACGTTCTTCAAGTGGAAGCAGGCACCGGAAAGCGCACGCCTCGGCCGCGACACGCTCGAGCGTCTGTCGCTGCTGCTCGGCATCTACAAGGCGCTGCAGATCCTGCTGCCGCAACCTTCCGCCGCCGACGCGTGGGTCAAGCGGCCCAACAGCGCGCCGCCGTTCGGCGGCCGGCGCGCGCTCGACCGCATGCTGGCCGGCAATATCAGCGATCTCGTGGCCGTGCGTCAGTACCTCGATGCGATGCGAGGCGGCTGGGCGTGACGCAATCGACCTGGCAGGACCGCTGGCGCAGCGCACCGCTCGCGTGGACGCCCGCGTACCGTGTGATTCCCACACGCTTTCCCGCTGTGAACCTGTTCGACCGCGTGGCCTCGTCCGAGGATTTCGACGCGCTCTACGCGCTCGAAGCGCTCACCAACGACCGTCTGCGCACCGAAACCGGCGAACTCGATCTCGTGCCGCGCGAAGAGCGCCGCTTCGGGCCCGGCTTTGGCCCGATCATGGCGGCGTTCACGCATCTGAATCCGCAGGGCAGCCGCTTTTCGGACGGTACATATGGCGTGTTCTATTGCGCGCGCTCGCGCGCCACGGCCATCGCGGAGACGCGCTATCACTCGGCGCGCTTTCTCGCCGCGACCAGCGAGCCGCCGCTGCGCCAGCAGATGCGCCTCTACACCGTCGCGGCCGAGGGCGATGTCGTCGATCTGCGCGGCGAGCCCGCGCTCGATCCCGCCGTCCTCTCGCCGACCGACTATGCGGCAGGCCAGGCGCTCGGCCGCGCCGTGCGCGAGGCGGGTGCGCCCGGCATTGCGTATCCGTCGGTGCGCGACGCGGGCGGCGAATGTCTCGCCGCGCTGCGCACGTCGCTCGTGCACGCGTGCCATCACGCGGCGTATCTGGAATACAACTGGAACGGGCACACCATCGACATGGTGTTCGAGCTGAACCGCATCGTCTGAAGCCTGAAGCGCGCGCTCAGGGCAGCGAGTAGCCCGCCGCGCCGCGCTCGCGCGCATCAAGCGTCGAAATCGACCAGCGCCGCGGCGTCAATGCCTCGACCATCGTGAGCCGGCCTTGCGCGATGAACGCGCCGGTGTCGATGAACATCTGCGAGCCGATCTGCTGCACATCGCGCACGGGCGTATGCCCGCAGTACGTGAGCGAGAGTGCGCGCTTCGGCGGCTTGACCATGCCGAGCACGAGTTCGCGGCCCCACAGCATCCGCTCGCGCACGGTATCGTCGATGCGGCCTGCGTCGAGGTCGTCGTCGTTGCCGAAGAATTCCGCGTGCAGCACATTGAACCGCGCGTCGCCCGCGCCGACCACGCGCACGAGCGGCAACTGGCGCAGCCGCTGCGCATGGCGCACGAGTTCGCCTTCGGGCAGCCCTTCGGCCCAGGTGCCGCCAATGCCGTACCAGCGGTAGCGCGGCAGGCGGCCTTCTGCGACGGCGCACATCGCATCCTCGTGATTGCCGAGCACCGGAAAGAACCACGGCTTGCCGACGAGGCCGAGCGCCTCCTCGCACTGGTCGCCGCGATCGACGAGATCGCCCACCGAAAAGAGGCGGTCGCGCGCGGCGTCGAACTGCGCCTCCCGTAACAGATAGCGCAGCGCATCGACGCAGCCGTGCAAGTCGCCGATCACAAAATCGCGGCCTTCACAATTGCTCGCGTGGTGCTGCACAACGGGAACGGAAACGTGTGTCATGTGTTCATCATAGTCCGGCCCATGGCGCCCGTATGCGCGACGTCCCGCGCTTGCCGTCCACGCATGCGCCGTACATCGCTGCGCGCCTTTATTGCGCGCCTTTATTGCGGTATCGCGCGCAGCACGCCGACCTGGGCCGCCGTGATCGCCGCGCGCGGATTGCCGAACTGTTGCGTCACGTAATTCGAAATCGCGGCGATCTGCTCGTTGGTGAGTTCGCTGCCGAAGGCGGGCATCCGCACATCCACTGTCTTCGTCGTGCGCGTGACGCCGTGCAGGATGACCATCGCCAGGTTGTCCGCAGTGGCCGCGCCCGCCACGCTGTTATGGATCAGCGACGGATACGCGCCCGGCGCGCTCGCACCGACGCCCGCGCCCGTCCAGTGGTGACAGCTCGCGCAGTTCGCGATGAAAAGCTGCGCGCCGTTCACGGTCGTGACCGGCGTGCCGCGCAGCGCCGTCACGTCGTTGATGGCGGGCTGGCCCCACGTGTCGCGCGACCGCGTCACACCGCCGGAGATGGGCGGCTGCGCGCGCAGGTACGTCACGATCGAATGCGCGTCTTCTTCGGTGAGATATTGCGTCGAGTTCTGCACGACTGCGGCCATCGGGCCTGCGGCGTTCGCGTGGCCGTTGGCGACCCCGGTCAGGAGATACGCGGCAAGCGCGCCATCGGGCCAGGCGCCGATGCCGCCCGTGCGGTCAGGCGTGATGTTGTACGCCTGCCAGCCCGCCTGCACCGCCCCCGAAAAGCGGTTGCGCTGCTTCAAACCCTGCATGAAGTTGCGCGGCGTGTGGCACTCCTCGCAGTGCGCGAGCCCCCGGACGAGATACGCACCGCGGTTGTATTCGGCGCTCTTCTTCGAGTCGGGCACGAAGTGCCCTTCGTCGAAGTTGAAGAGGTTCCAGAAGATCATCAGCCAGCGCTGATTGAACGGGAAGCGCAGTTCGTTGGGCGGCGGCCTGTAGTGGACCGGCGCGACGGTGTTCAGGTACGCGCGGATCGCAAGCACGTCCCGCTCGTTCACGCGCGTGAACTCGACATACGGGAACGCCGGATAAAGCCGCTCGCCGCCTTTACCGATGCCTTCGTGCATCGCGCGCAGGAAGTCGGTGTTGGACCACCGGCCGATGCCCGTATCCCGATCGGGCGTGATGTTCGGCGAGTAGATCTTGCCGAAGGGCGTCTGGATCGCAAGGCCGCCAGCGAGCGGACGGCTCTTGTCCGACGTGTGGCACGCGATGCAATCGCCGAGGCGCGTGAGGTATTCGCCGCGCTTCACGAGGTCGAGGGTGCCCGCAGCGCCCACTGCACCGGCCACCGCCGCTGTGCCTGGCTGGCCGCCCGGCGCCTCGCCGAGCGCGGCAGTCAGCGGCGCTTCGTCGATAAGCCGCGACGGCCCGTCATGCGACGCGTGCCACGCAATGTAAAGCGCGAACGCGCAGAAAACCGTTGCCACGAGCGCGGCATGCGTGCTGCGCCTGCGGATCGTGGGCGCGGGCCCAGGTCTGGGCGTCACGGTATGCGCGGACTGGAACGCTCGTTCGATCATCGTCATTCTCCGGCCGGTGAGCATCACAGTTCGCGCCGCAGCTTGTCGGCGAGTTTCAGCGACAGTGCGGCAAGCGTCAGCGTGCAGTTCACCGATGCCGCGCCCGGCATCACCGCGCTACTCGCAATAAACAGGTTCGCGTGATCGTGGGTGCGGCAGTCGGCGTCGACAACCGAATCGGCGGCGCTCGTCCCCATGATCGTCGTGCCCATGATGTGGTTGTTCGGCGCGAAGGTATCGTCGAATGCGATTTCGGTGCCGCCAAACAGCTCGGCGATCTGCGCATACAGCTCGTGTGTGTGCGCCGCGCTCTTTTTCACGTAGTCGTTGATCGAGTAGTGGATCTCGGGCTGCGGGATGCCGAGCGCGTCCTTGTGATCGCCCGAAGGCAGCACGCGATTCCGCGGTTCGGGCAGATGCTCGTGGAAGCTGTTGATCGCGAGTCTGCGCGACGCGCGCTCGTGAATCTGGCGGTCGAGTTCGGCGCCGGTCAGGCCGCTCTTGATGAGCGCCGCGGTCACCGCCATCGTGTTCGCGCCGTTCGACAGATGCAGCTTTTTCGATGCGTAGTCGGAGCGAAACGCACCGTCGCGGAAGTTCACGACCGAGGTCATTTCCATCGGGCCGCGTCCGGGCCATAACGCTTCGTTGGCGAGAAACGTGACGCCCGTGCCCGGATGATCCATCAGATTGCGCCCCACCTGATCGGAACTGTTGCCGATGCCGTGCGCGAACCGCTCGCTCGTCGACATCAGCATGAGTTTGGGCGTTTCGATGCCGTTCGCGGCAAGCACGAAGAGCTTGCCCGATACGCGCGTGCTGTTGCCGTGTGGATCCTTGTAGTGAACCGCGGTGATGAGCCCTTTGTTGTCCGCCTCGATGCGATAGACAACCGCTTGCGTGACGAGCCTCGCGCCCGCGCGCTCGGCCTTGTCGGCATGGATCACGCCGCTGTACATCGCCGCGATCGGGCAGATCGGCATGCAGTTGTTGTTGCCGCAGCAAGTGGGGCGCTCATCGTAGGGTCGGCTGTTGCGCGCAACGGGTTCGGGCACGACGTGAAAACCGTTGGCGTTGAGCACGTCGGAAAAGCGCTGGTCCATGTACGAGAGCGGCAGCATGCTCATCGGGTAGGGATGCGAGCGCGGCGAACCGAGATCGTACGGCGCGCCGGGGCCCGAGACACCCAGTTCGACCTCGGCAAGCTGATACCACGGCTCCAGCTGCTCATAGGGATACGGCCAGTCGCGTCCCACGCCGTACAGCGTCTTCAAACGAAAGTCGGAGGGCAGCAGACGCCACGCGGCGGCAGCCCAATGCCACGTCGTGCCGCCCACGAGCCGCAGATATTGCGAGTTGTATGGGTACTCGCCCTTCTGGATCAGGTAGTCGTTCGGTGGCGAATACTCGGGATGCGGCGCGTAGGGCACCGAGGGATACGGCGTCGCGAAGTCCGCTTTTGCGGGCGAATTACGGAAGTTCTCGACGATCTGCCAGCGCGCGAGCCGCGGGCCCGCTTCGAGCAGCAGCACCGAAGCACCGGCCTCGGCCAGCTGATGCGCGACCAGACTGCCCGCCACGCCCGAACCGACCACGACCACGTCGGCGGAATGCTGTATTGGCATCGTCGTCCTCTTTTTTCAGGCTCTCGTTGTGCGGACTACGTTTGACGCGAGAACGCGGCGCGCGCCGCCGTGCGACAAGCTGCGAGCGCCGCAGCACCACGACGCCCGCGTCTAGCCGCCGTCGGGCTTGCGAGTCCAATAGAACGGCACGTCGCGGCAATACGATGGAATCGTCAGCACATCGCTGACCGGATCGAACATCAGCGCCTTTTCGTAAGCCACCACCTGAACATGCGGCAGTTCGCCGACGAGGCCGAGATACCACGCGCGCATGATGTCGCCGACCGTCGCCGCGAGTTCGGGCCGTTCACCCTGGAGCGCTGCGGTCACGGTATCGGACGGCACGCCGCCGTGGCTCCCGATCCACGTATTGAGCGCAGTCACGTTCTGCCCGAACTGGCTGCTCGCGCTCGCAAGCGCCGCGTAGACGCGCTGCGCGAGCGGCTTGTTGAAGCTCGTACGTCCGGTGAGGTGCTGCGAGAGGGCGATAAAGGCGTCGTAGCCGCCGTCGCGGGGCTGCGCCGCGAACACGCGGTCGATGCCGGATGGCAGGCCGCCGCGGCCTGCCATCGTGAAAGCAAGCGCCGCGGCAGCGGCGCAGGCGCCGATCACGAACTGCCGGCGGCCAGACCGTACGCCCGAAGGTTGAGGTGTCCCGTCCTGCGTCACATCTGTCATGGGTACTCCCGATGAGCTTCGTGGCGATACGGATGCAGCGGACGAAGCAAATATTGCGGCTGAATGCAGTGCAATGTAGACGAGATTTGCAATCGTGTCGCGCGACGTGCGCGACCTTTGCGTCTCACAAGCGAGACTGGCGACAATGATTCGCCGCGCAAGCTATATAGCCCGTGCCGGCTTCATTAGACAAATCGCCCGGCACGCACCCCGCATCGCATCGATTCGCGGGAGGCAACGGGTAAAATTGCGCCCAATTACACACCCCCGACCCACACACCCAGGCCCGCACAGGACATCGATACCGCATGAACCTCTATCCGCAGGTGCTTCGCAACCGCCCGCACTTGATGCTGGGTCTCGCCGCAGGCGTCGCGGTCGGCCTCGTGTCTCCCGTTGCGCTGTCGCTTTCGGCACGCGCGCTGCTCGGCTGGGATGCCGCGGTGTGGGTCTATCTCGTGCTCATCTGGTTTCACATGGCTTTCGCAACCGAAGACGACGTGCTCCATCACGCGCAGCGCGAAGACGAGAACGCGGTTGCGGTGCTGTTCGTGATCTGCGTGGCAACCGTCGCGAGCATTTTCGCCATCGTGCTGGAACTGGGCACGACCAAGGATCTCGGCATGGCATCGAAGCTGCTGCATTCGGCCATCACCGGCCTCACGCTGATCGGCGCGTGGTTCCTGATCCCGACCATCTTCACGTTGCATTACGCGCGCATCTACTACGGCTCCGACCAGAATGCGCCTGTCCTCGTGTTCCCCGACGAGAACTTTCAGCCCAACTACTGGGACTTTCTGTATTTCGCCTTTACGATTGCCGCCGCATCGCAGACCGCCGACATCAGCGTGCGCGGGCGCAGCGCACGGCGCGGCGTCCTCGCGCAATCCCTCCTCTCGTTCTATTTCAACGTCGCCGTACTCGGCCTGTGCGTGAACATCGTCGCAAGCATGGTCGGGGGCTGAGCGTTCGCGCATACCCATCGTCGCGGCTTTCGCTGCGCCTTCAGGCATGGCCCTTGCGCGCCTCGCGAGCAAGGCGTCCGGCGTACTTCGTGGTTTGGCTCCGGCCGTCTTCTGCACTACATTGAACTAGACGCGCCGCGGCGAGCGCAGCGCGGCACGCTCCGGCACCCTCCGGGCAACGTGATCGCAGCAGGCGGCATCCACGTTGTCCGACGTATCTGGAAGACGACCGATGGAACCTCCCCACGCCTATGCGCCGCGGATCTATTTCGTCCATTCCGTCCATGTCGGGCCACTCGACGCATGGCCTGCGCTCTTCGCGCACGCCGCCTCGCTCGGCTTCGATCATGTGCTGATCGGCGCGCTGTTCGCGCCCGGCGTCTCCGGCGACGGCCGCATCGTCGCGGATCATGCGCGCCTGCATTCCGCCTTCGGAACGTCGCAATCGGCCGACGTTGCGCTGCGCACGCTCGCGCAAGCCGCACGCGAGCGCGACATCACGCTGCTCGCCGATCTCACGCTCGACCGCACCGCCGCCGATGGCGCGCTCTACGCCGCGCATCACGAGTGGTTTCATCCGTTCGAGCCCGAAGACGCGCGGCTCGACCCGCGCCACGGCCATAGCGACGCCAATGTCGCCTACGCCGACTTCGCCCGCGCGGGCGCGCCGCTCGCTGCGTGGTGGGCGCAGCGCCTGATCGAACTCGTGCAGGCCGGCATCGGCGGATTTCGCATCGACTCGCCGCATTGCACGCCGCGAGACGTGTTGCGCAGCATCTTCGACACCGTGCGCCAACGCCATCCCGACGCACGCTGGCTTGCCGCCACGCCTGGACTCGCGCGCCCCGCCATCGCCCAGCTGGAAGGCGTGGGGTTCGACGCCGCATTCACATCGCTTCGCTGGTGGGACTATGCGGCGAGCTGGATGGTCGAGGAACACGACGTGCTGCGGCACGTCGGCTCGCCTGTGGCGTTTCCCGAAGCCCCGTATGGCACGCGTTACGTGCACGACCAGGAAGGCGCTGCCGATGCGCGCGCCATCGAGCGGGCATACCGGCGTATGTTGCGCGCGGCGGCGGCGCTCGGCACGGGCTGGCTCGTGCCGATGGGCTTCGAATACGGCGTGAGCGAAATCGTCGAGCATGCAGGCGGCAGCGTAGCGGACTGGGAGACAGCCAAAGCGCGCGCGCCGTTCGATCTGTCCGCCGACATCGCGCACGCGAACGCCTTGCAGCGCGAAACGTGGACCTTGCAGACCAACGGCGAGTTGCGCGCGCTAAACGGCCCTGGCGCGCCGGTCGCAGCGCTGCTGCGCGGCGACCGCGCGGACCTGCGCGACGCCGAAGATGCCGTGCTCACGCTCATCAACCCCGCGCTCGCCGCGCCCGTGCGCGTGGACATGGCGCGTCTGCTCGACGGCGTGCCCGGCGGCTTCACGCGCTTTGCGCCGCTCGATGCCGAAACGTTGCGTGGCGCACGCGCCGCCGCGCCGCGCGATGCAAGCGCGGTGCCCGACACCTTCACGCTGCCCGCGGGCGCGTGCTGGATGTTGCGCGCGCTCGCGGCCCCCATCGTCGAGCTTGCGCCGCCTGAAGACGTCGCGAAGACGCGCACGAGCGGTCACAAGAGCGTGATCGAAGCGCTCAGTGCGCCGCGTATCGCCATCGAAAGCGTGACGCCTTCCGTCGATGAAGGCCGCTTCGTGGCGAAGCGCACCGTGGGCGAGCGCGTCGACGTGCGCGCGACGATCTTCGCCGATGGTCACGACCATATCGACGCCGCGGTGCTGTGGCGCGCCGCCGACGAAACCGCATGGCACGAGTCGCCGATGACACCCGTGCCGCCTGCGGGCACCGACCTGTGGAGCGGGCACTTTCCGCTCGATCGCATCGGACGCCACGAATTCGTCGTGATCGCGTGGCGCGACGACTTTGCTTCGCTCGTCGAACATGTGCAGAAGAAACGCGCGGCGAACCAGAGCGTCGATCTGGAGATGGAGGAAGCGAGCCGTCTTCTCGCGCTGTTGCTCGCGACCGCCGAAACGTCCGACGCACCCGATGCTCACGACTCACCAACTGCACACAACGACGCAGGTGACAAACCAGGCGGCGAACACGCCGCCGTGGTGGCCGCGCTCGACGCGATTGCGCGGCGCTTTGTCGGCGCGGATACGGACACGCGCTGCGCCCTGCTCGCGGCCCCGGCGACGGCAGCAGCCGTGCGCGCCGCGCATCATCGCCCGTTCCTCTCGCGCGACGCGCGCGTGCGCCGCGTGGACGCCGAACGCCGCGCCGCGCGCTTTGCGAGCTGGTACGAGATCTTCCCGCGCTCGATGAGCGACGACGAATCGCGCCACGGCGCTTTCGACGACGTGATCGCGAAGCTGCCGCGCATTCGCGACATGGGTTTCGATGTGCTGTATTTCCCGCCGATCCATCCGATCGGCGTCACCAACCGCAAGGGGCGCAACAACGCACTCACGGCGCAGCCGGGCGACGTCGGCAGCCCGTATGCAATCGGCGCGGCGGAAGGCGGGCATACGGCAATTCACCCGCAGCTCGGCACGCTCGAAGATTTCCTGCGCATGGTGGCCGCCGCGCACGAGCACGGACTCGAAATCGCGCTCGATTTCGCCATTCAGTGCTCGCCCGATCACCCGTGGCTGAAGGCCCATCCAGGCTGGTTCGCATGGCGTCCCGACGGCACGCTGCGCTTTGCCGAGAATCCGCCGAAGAAGTACCAGGATATCGTCAACCCCGACTTCTACGCGCACGATTCGAAGCCCGGCCTGTGGCTCGCGCTGCGCGACGCGATTCTGTTCTGGGTGGACGCGGGCGTGCGCATTTTCCGCGTCGACAACCCGCATACGAAGCCGCTGCCGTTCTGGGAATGGATGATCGCCGACGTGCGCGCGCGCCATCCCGACGTGATCTTTCTTTCCGAAGCCTTCACACGGCCGCACCTCATGTACCGGCTCGCCAAGCTCGGTTTCTCGCAGTCGTACACGTATTTCACCTGGCGCGAGTCGAAGCGCGATTTCACCGATTACCTGACCGAACTCACGCAAACCGCCGTGCGCGACTTCTATCGGCCGAACTTCTTCGTCAATACGCCGGATATCAATCCGCGCCATCTGCAAACCAGCACGCGCGCGAGTTTCATGATTCGCGCGGCGCTCGCCTCGACGCTTTCCGGTTTGTGGGGCGTCTATTGCGGCTTCGAACTCTGCGAGGGGCACGCACTGCCCAACAGCGAAGAATATCTGGACTCCGAAAAATACCAGCTTCGTGCATGGGACTGGAACCGCCACGGCAGCATCGTCGCCGAAATCACCGCGCTGAACCGCATCCGGCGCGCGAATCCGGCGCTACAAACCCATCTCGGCGTCACGTTCCTCCACGCGCGCAACGATCAGGTTCTCTGCTTCGAAAAGGCCACGCCGGTGCGCGACAACGTCATCGTCGTCGCGATCAGCCTCGACCCGTATGGCGAACAGCGCGCCGATTTCGAACTCTCGTGGCACACGTTCCAGCACTGGCGGATCGACGACGGCGCAGCACTCGCCGTCACCGACGAACTCACGGGCCAGCGCTTCGAATGGCATGGCCGCTGGCAGCACGCACACCTCGAAGCGCACGTGCGGCCCTTCGCGATCTGGCGCATCGAGCCCTTGCGCGGCCTGCCGCGCGACGAGCCGCCCGCCGAAGCCGAAGGCGCGCACCTGGAGCACGTGAAGGGCCACCCCGAACTCGATGCGGATTTCCCGCCCGGAGGCGGAACGTGAAACGCGAACGCCCCGCTCACGAGCAGTCAGCACGCGAAGCCGCGCACGAAGCGGCACACGACGGCACACACGACAGCACGGCGCTGGAAGCGCGCGAGGCGAGTACCGCGGCGCAGCGGCGCGGCAAGCCTTCGCCGCTCCCCGACGATCCGCACTGGTACAAGGACGCGGTCATCTACCAGGTGCACGTGAAGTCGTTCTACGACGGCAACAACGACGGCGTGGGCGACTTTCCGGGCCTGCTCGCCAAGCTCGACTACATCGCGGGACTCGGCGTCACGGCGGTCTGGCTGCTGCCGTTCTATCCGTCGCCGCGTCGCGACGATGGCTACGACATCGCCGACTACCGCAACGTGCACCCCGATTACGGCCAGCTCGCCGACGTGCGCCGCTTCATTCAGGAGGCGCACGCGCGCGGCCTGCGCGTGATCACCGAACTCGTCATCAACCACACTTCCGATCAACATCCGTGGTTCCAGCGCGCGCGCCGCGCCCGGCCCGGCTCGAATCACCGCAACTACTATGTGTGGTCCGATACGGACACAAAATACGCCAACACGCGCATCATCTTCATCGATTCGGAACCCTCGAACTGGACCCACGATCCCGTCGCGGGCGCGTATTACTGGCATCGCTTCTACGCGCACCAGCCGGATCTGAACTTCGACAATCCCGCCGTGCTGCGCGAAGTGCTGCAGGTCATGCGCTTCTGGCTCGACATGGGCATCGACGGGCTGCGCCTCGACGCCGTGCCGTATCTGGTCGAACGCGAAGGCACCAACAACGAAAACCTGCCCGAGACGCATGCGATCCTCAAGCAGATTCGCGCCACCATCGACGCGCACTACCCGAACCGCATGCTGCTCGCCGAAGCGAACCAGTGGCCCGAGGACGTACAGGAATATTTCGGCCGCGAAGACGAATGCCACATGGCGTTCCACTTCCCGCTGATGCCGCGCCTGTATATGGCGATCGCGAGCGAAGACCGCTTTCCGATCATCGACATCATGAAACAGACGCCGGATCTGCCGCCCAGTTGCCAGTGGGCGATCTTCCTGCGCAATCACGACGAACTCACGCTGGAGATGGTCACCGATTCCGAGCGCGACTATCTCTGGAACACCTATGCGAGCGACCGGCGTGCGCGCCTGAACCTCGGCATTCGCCGCCGCCTCGCGCCGCTCATGGAGCGCGACCGCCGCCGCATCGAACTCATCAATTCGCTGCTGCTTTCGATGCCTGGCACACCGGTCATCTATTACGGCGACGAACTCGGCATGGGCGACAACATTCACCTCGGCGACCGCGACGGCGTACGCACGCCGATGCAATGGTCGTCGGACCGCAACGGCGGCTTCTCGCGCGCCGATCCCGAGCAACTGGTGCTGCCGCCGCTCATGGGCTCGCTCTACGGCTACGACGCGATCAACGTCGAAGCGCAAACCCGCGATCCGCATTCGCTGCTCAACTGGACGCGCCGCATGCTAGCCACGCGCCGCGCGAAGCAGACGTTCGGACGCGGCACGATCCGCTTTCTGCGGCCGGCGAACCGCAAGATCCTCGCGTACCTGCGCGAGATGGCCAGCGAAGCGCCGATCCTGTGCGTCGCGAATCTTTCGCGCGCGCCGCAGGCCGTCGAACTCGATCTGTCCGAATTCGCCGGAACGTCGCCGATCGAGATGACGGCCGACTCGGTGTTTCCGCCCATCGGCCAGTTGCCCTATCTGCTCACGTTGCCGCCCTACGGCTTCCTGTGGTTCCTGCTGTGCCCGGGCAATCAGCGGCCTGCCTGGAGCCAGCCCGCCTCCGAGCAATTGCCCGAGTTCGTGACCGTCGTGATCCGCGAAGGACAGGTGGGCGCCACGCCCGAAAACGTGCGGCTGCTCGAATCGGAAGTGCTGCCCTCGTGGCTGTCACGACGGCGCTGGTTCGCGTCGAAGGACCGTGCGCTCAAGCGCGTGCGGCTCGCTGCGCTCACAACGATCCAGGGCGGCGGCTTCGCGTTTACGGAGATCGAAGCCGAACTCTCCGATGGTTCGAGCGAGCGTTATGTCCTCCCCATCGCCATCGCCTGGGGCGCGGACATCACAACGCCGCTGCATATCCAGCTTGCGCTTTCGCGCGTGCGGCGCGGGCGCAATATCGGCTACCTCACCGATGCCTTCGCGTTACCGTGGTTCACCTACGGCGTGCTGCGCAAGCTGCGCGAACACGCGGCCGTGCCGACCGTCCAGCAGAGCGTGATCCACTTCCGGCCCACGGAGCGGTTCGACGCCATCGACCTCGGCGAAGCACCCGAGATCCGCTGGCTCGCCGCCGAGCAGAGCAACAGCTCGCTCGTGATCGCCGAAACGCTCGTACTCAAGCTCGTGCGCAGGCTCATGCCGGGCGTCCATCCCGAAGTGGAAATGAGCCGCTATCTGACGAAGCTCGGCTACGCGAATACGGCGCCGCTCTTCGGCGAGGTCGCACGCGTCGATCCCGAGGGCGTTCCGCACACGCTCGCGATCCTGCAGGGCTTTATCGACAACCAGGGTAATGCGTGGGACTGGGCGCTCGACTATCTGCGGCGCACCGTCGACGAACTCGCGCTCGCCGCCGATGACGGCGCCGCCGACCAGGCCCACGAAGAAGAAGCGATACAGGGCTATTGCACGGTCATCAGCGTGATCGGCAAGCGGCTCGGCGAGCTGCATGCGGCGCTCGCCACGCCGACCGAAGATCCCGCATTCGCGCCGGTTCAGGCCACGCACGACGACGTGCGCAAGTGGGTCGCCGAAACGAAAACCATGCTGACCGCCGCGCTCGACATCCTCGCGCGGCAGACATCGAGCGAGCAGCACACGCTCGACGACGACGCGCGCGAACTCGCGCTCGGCCTGGTCGCGCACCGCGACGCGCTGATCGCGGCCATCGGCCACCGCGTGCCGCTCGACGCGACCGCATGGCGCATCCGCATTCATGGCGATTTCCATCTGGGCCAGGTGCTGCTCGCGCAGGGCGACGCGTATCTGATCGACTTCGAAGGCGAGCCCGCGCGTCCGCTCGCGCAGCGCCGCGCGAAGACCTGCCCGCTGCGCGACGTGGCGGGGCTGTTGCGTTCGCTCTCGTATGCGGGGGCCGCCGCGCAATCGTCGACCGAAAGCGCCCCGCAGCAAACCGCCGACCGCAAGCGCGCGCTGTTCGAGCGTTTCCGCGCCTACGCCGCCGATGCGTTCCTCAGCCACTATCGCGCCGCCGTGGCCGACATGCCGCACGCGCTCGTGAGCGCCGCGCACGAACAGGAACTGCTGGACCTGTTCCTGATCGAGAAAGCCGCCTACGAGATCCGCTACGAAGCGGCCAACCGGCCGACGTGGCTCGCGCTGCCGGTGCGCGGACTCGCGGCCATCGCCGCCCGCGTGCTCGGCGCAACCGGTACGGCGAGTACGACGGAACCCACGGGCGCGCCCCCGGCGGGAGGCGCTCATGGCTGAACGCGCACCGAACGCGGGCCTCGCGCAACAGGACATCGACGCACTCGTCGCCGCACGGCATGCCGATCCGTTCGCGCTGCTCGGCCCGCACGTGGTCGACGGCGCACCGTATGTGCGCGCGTGGCTGCCCAACGCGGCGAGCGTGCAGGTCGTGGCGCGCGACCGCGCGCACGTGATCGGCGAACTCACCCGCATTCATCCCGCGGGACTCTTTGCGGGGCCACTCGCGGAGGTGGTGCCCTACCGGCTCGACATCGACTGGCAAGGTGTCACGCAGGAAGTCGAGGATCCCTATTCGTTCGGCCCGCAGCTCTCCGAAGACGCATTGCGCCGGCTCGCCAACGGCGATCCGTATGCCGTGCTCGAATGCCTCGGCGCGCAGCCGCTCGTCTGCGACGGCGTGCCCGGCGCGCGCTTCGCCGTGTGGGCGCCGAACGCGCGGCGCGTCTCCGTCGTGGGCGACTTCAACGCGTGGGATGGCCGCCGCCATCCAATGCGGCTGCGTCACGAAGCCGGTGTGTGGGAGCTGTTCATTCCACGCGTGGCCGCCGGTGCGCGCTACAAGTACGAGATCCTCGGCGCGCGCGGCGAGGTGCTGCCGCTGAAGTCCGACCCCTGCGCCCTGCAGACCGAAAGTCCGCCGTCCACGGCATCCATCGTCGCGCCCGTCGAAGCGCTCGATCACTATGCGTGGCACGACCGCGAGTGGTTGCGCACGCGCGGCGAAAAGCAGAACGCGCGCAGCGCCATCGCCGTGTACGAGGTTCACGCGCCCTCGTGGCTGCCGACCCAGGGCGAAGACGCGCCCGCGCCCAACTGGTCCGCGCTCGCCGATCGCCTGATCCCCTACGCACAGGGCATGGGCTTCACGCACATCGAGCTGATGCCGGTGGCCGGGCATCCGTTCGGCGGTTCATGGGGCTATCAGCCGCTCGCGCAGTTCGCGCCGACCGCGCGCCTCGGCTCGCCGCTCGACTTCGCGGCCTTCGTCGACCGCGCGCACGAAGCGGGGCTGGGCGTGATCCTCGACTGGGTGCCCGCGCATTTTCCGAACGACGCGCATGGCCTGATCGATTTCGACGGCACCGCGCTCTACGAACACTCGGACCCGCGCGAGGGCTATCACCCCGACTGGAACACGATGATCTACAACCTCGGCCGCCGCGAGGTCAGCGCGTTCCTGATCGCGTCGGCGCTCGCGTGGCTGCTGCGCTATCACATCGACGCCCTGCGCGTGGACGCCGTCGCGTCCATGCTCTACCGCGACTACTCGCGCGGGGCGGGCGAATGGGTGCCGAACGTCTACGGCGGCCGCGAGAACCTCGAAGCGATTGCGTTCCTCAAGCGCCTGAACCACGAAACGCAGTACGTGCCGCAACGCCCCGGCGTGATCACGATCGCGGAAGAATCGACCGCCTGGCCCGGCGTGACCGCGCGCCCCGAGGACGGCGGCCTCGGCTTCCAGTTCAAATGGAACATGGGCTGGATGCACGACACGCTGCACTACATGCACGAAGACCCGATTCACCGGCGCTACCACCATCACGAGATGACCTTCGCGCTCGTCTATGCGTGGTCCGAGCATTTCGTGCTGCCGCTCTCGCACGACGAGGTGGTGCACGGCAAGGACTCGCTGATCGGCAAGATGCCCGGCGACCGCTGGCAGCGCTTCGCGAACCTGCGCGCGTACTTCGGCTTCATGTGGGCGCATCCGGGCAAGAAGCTGCTCTTCATGGGCGGCGAATTCGCGCAGTGGGCCGAGTTCGATCACGACGGCACGCCGCAGTGGGAACTGCTCGACGACCCGCTGCATCGCGGCGTGCAAAAGCTCGTGCGCGACCTCAACCGGCTCTATGGCGCCGAACCCGCGCTCCATGCGCTCGACGCCGAGCCGGGCGGGTTCGAATGGCTCGTCGGGGACGACCACGACAACAGCGTGCTGGCATGGCGCCGCGTGGACGGCTCGGGCCGGGAGATCGTCACCGTCTGCAACTTCACCCCTGTGCCGCGCCACGGCTACCGCATCGGCATGCCGCAGCCCGGCCAGTGGGAGGAAGTGCTGAACACCGACGCCGCCTGGTACGGCGGCTCGAACATGGGCAACGGCGGCCTCGTCTGGACGCAGCCCGTGGCGAGTCACGGCAAGCCGCAGTCGGCGGCGCTCGTGCTGCCGCCGCTCGGCACGCTGTACTTCCGCCTGATCCGGTAGCGACGGCGAACGCGAGTTACAGGCAAACGACGGGCAAACGACGCGCAACCAACACGCTTGCAACATCGGGACGACGATGCAACACGAAGAACAAGACGAGGAGCATCGACATGGCTAACGGCGCGCCCGAGCGCCTGCTGCCGGGCATGCCCTGGCCGCTCGGCGCATCGTGGGATGGGCTCGGCACCAATTTCGCCGTGTTTTCCGCGAACGCCTGGCGCATCGAGCTGTGTCTCTTCGATCGCACCGGACGCAAGGAACGCATGCGCTACACGCTGCCCGAATGCACCGATGAAATCTGGCACGGCTATCTGCCGGGCGCGCATCCGGGCACCGTGTACGGCTTTCGCGCGCATGGGCCGTATCAGCCGCATCAGGGCCATCGCTTCAATCCGCACAAGCTGCTGCTCGACCCGTACGCGCGGCGGCTCGTCGGCCAGTTCCGCTGGTCCGACACGCTGTTCGGCTATCGCGTCCACTCCAACCGCGCGGACCTCTCGATCGAACGACGCGATTCGGCTCCGGCCATGCCGAAGGCGATGGTGGTCGCGGACAGTTTCGACTGGACCCGCGACGTGCGCCCCAACGTGCCGTGGGACAAGACCGTGATCTACGAAATGCATCTGCGCGGCATCTCGATCGAGCGCCGCGACCTGCGCGCGCACACGCGCGGCACCTTCGCCGGACTCGCCACGCCGCACTTCATCGAGCATCTGCACAAGCTCGGCGTCACCACCGTCGAACTGCTGCCCGTGCATGCCTTCATGCACGAGCGCTTTCTGGTCGAGCGCGGCCTGCGCAACTACTGGGGCTACAACACGGCGGCGTTCTTCGCACCGGAGCCCGCGTACCTCGGCGGCTACGATCCCGACATGATGCGCATCGCCGTGCGCCAGCTTCACGCGGCGGGTATCGAAGTGATTCTCGACGTCGTCTACAACCACACCTGCGAAGGCGCCGAAACGGGCCCCACGATCTCGTGGCGCGGGCTCGACAACGCCAGCTACTACCGCGTCGTGCCAGGCGACGAGCGCCACTTCATCAACGACACCGGCGTCGGCAACACGCTGAATCTCTCGCATCCGCGCGTGCTGCAGATGGTGACCGATTCGCTGCGCTATTGGGCCACGTCGTATCGCATCGACGGCTTTCGCTTCGACCTGGGCGTCTCGCTCGGACGCGAGGCCACAGGCTTCGATCCGAACAGCGGCTTTTTCGACGTGCTGCGTCAGGATCCCGCGCTCGCACCGTGCAAGATGATTTCCGAGCCGTGGGACGTGGGGCCGGGCGGGTATCAACTGGGCCAGCATCCGCCCGGATTCTCCGAATGGAACGACCGGTTTCGCGACAGCGTGCGCCGCTTCTGGCGCGGCGACCGCGGGCAGCGCCCGGAACTGGCCGCACGGCTCACCGGGTCGGCGGATCTGTTCGACAAACGCAGGCGGCGGCCATGGGCGTCGATCAATTTCATCACCTCGCACGACGGCTACACGCTCGCCGATGTGGTGTCGTACAACCGCAAACATAACGAAGCCAACGGCGAAGACAATCGCGACGGCCACAACGAGAACTGGAGCGAGAACTGGGGCATCGAAGGCCCGGCGATCGATCCGGCGATCATCGACACGCGCACGCGCGTGGCACGCTCGATGCTTGCGACGCTCTTCGTCGCACTCGGCACGCCGATGATGGTGGCGGGCGACGAAGCCTGCCGCACGCAGCGCGGCAACAACAACGCGTACTGCCAGGACAACGAAATTTCGTGGGTGGACTGGACGCTCGCCGAATCGCCGCAGGGCGAAGCGATGGCGGCATTCGCCGCGCGCGCCATCGCGCTGCGCCGGGATCACCCGTTGCTGCGTGAAACGCACTTTCTGTTCGGCGAGCGCGAAGTGCTGCCCGACGCGCTGCCCGACGTTCACGATATCGACTGGTTCGACGCGCACGGCGAGCGGCTTTCGACCGAAGCGTGGCAGGACCCGGAAGCGCGCGCGTTCGCGCTGCGCCGCGCGGGCCCAGGCCTCGACGGCGAAATGGAAGTATTGTTGATCATGCTGAACGCCTCGCCCGGCGCGCTCACGTTTTCGGCGCCGATGCCGCGCATGCAGTGGGAGGTGCTGCTCGACAGCGCCCAGCCCGCCGCCGCGCCGTTCGTGCTGCCGGGCGGCACGTTCGAGGTGGCCGCGCGCGCGATCGCGGTACTGTGTGCACAGCCCCTGCGCAAACCCGCACCGGCGGCCGAACCTGCGCACGACGACGCCCCGCTGCCGCCCGATCCGAGGACCCCGCCGGATCCGCGGACCCCGCCCGGCCCGAGCGCCGCCGTCCCGGGACAGTAGCTACAGGAATTCGCCATGTCTTCGCCCACGCCTGATCCGCATGCACGCCGCTACATGCATTGCCTGCCGTTCGGCGCGCAGTTGATCGGCGCAACGCGCGCCCAGCCGCACACGCGCTTTCGCGTGTGGGCGCCGTCGTGCAGCGCCGTGCAAGTCGTGTTCGAGGCTGCACCCGACGGCAGCACGCCCCTGTCAACCCAATCGTCCCTATCGACCCAATCGCCCCTCGCGCCGCTCGACATGACGTCTGCCGGCAACGGCTGGTTCGAGGCACAGGCGCCATGCGGACCCGGCACGCGCTATCGCTACCGTATCGACGGCCAGCAGGCAGTGCCCGATCCGGCCTCGCGCTTCCAGCCGGAAGGCGTGCATGGCCCGAGCGTCGTGTTCGATCCGCGCGCCTACGCATGGCAGCACGCGCACTGGATGGGGCGGCCGTGGGAAGAAACGGTGATCTACGAGCTGCACGTGGGCGCGCTGGGCGGCTATCGCGGCGTGACGGCGCGCCTGCCCGCGCTCGCCGAACTCGGCGTCACGGCCATCGAACTGATGCCGCTGAACGACTATCCGGGCGAGCGCGGCTGGGGTTACGACGGCGTGCTGCCCTACGCGCCGCACGCGGCCTACGGCACGCCCGACGAACTGAAAGCGCTCGTCGATTCGGCGCACGGCCTCGGCCTGCAGGCTTTCATCGACGTCGTCTACAACCACTTCGGCCCGGACGGGAACTGGCTCGGCGCATACGCGAAGCCGTTCTTCCGGGCAGGCGTGAAGACGCCGTGGGGCGAGGCGCTCGATTTCGACCGTTTCGAAGTGCGCGACTTCTTCTGCGACAACGCGCTGTACTGGCTCACCGAATATCGCTTCGACGGCCTGCGCATCGACGCCGCGCACGCCATCGGCAACGCGCCCTGGCTGCGCGAGCTGTCCGATCATGTGCATGCGCGTGTCGAGACTGGCCGTCATGTCCATCTCGTGCTGGAGAACGAGCACAACGCGTCGAATCTGCTGGAAGCGCACTTCGACGCGCAATGGAACGACGACGCCCATCACGCGCTGCACGTCCTCCTGACCGGAGAAAACGAGGGCTACTATCGCGCGTTCGCAGCGCATCCGGTCCGCCAGCTTGCGCGCGTGCTCGCCGAAGGCTTCGCGTATCAGGGCGAAGCGTCGCCGCTGCACGGCGGCCAGCCGCGCGGCGAACCGAGCGCGCATTTGCCGCCCACCGCATTTGTGATGTTCCTGCAGAACCACGACCAGATCGGCAACCGGGCATTCGGCGAGCGGCTGCGCACGCTGTGCGACGACGACGCATTGCGCGCCGCCACGGCGCTCTATCTGCTCACGCCGCAAATTCCGCTGCTTTTCATGGACGAGGAGTACGGCTCGACGCAACCGTTCCAGTATTTCACGGCCTACACGGGCGATCTCGCCGATGCGGTGCGCGAAGGACGCCGTCGCGAATTCGCGGCATTCAGCGCCTTCACCGATCCCGCGCAGCGCGAGCGCATCCCCGATCCCAACGATGCCAGGACGTTCGCGAACTCGTCGCCGCCGCTCGACACGCGCCTCGACGGCGAACGGTGCGAATGGATGCACTTCTACAAGTCGGCGCTGGCCGTGCGCGCGCATCTGCTGATGCCGCGCCTGGGCCACGCGAGCGCGCTCGGCGCAACCGTGCTCGCCGACGAGGCGGGCGACGATCTCGCCGCGCTCGTCGCGCACTGGCGTCTCGACGACGGCGCGATCCTCTCGCTCGCGCTCAATCTCAGCCACGATGACGTGCCGCTCAATCACGCGCCCGACGGCATGGTCGTGTTCGAAACACCGCCACGCGCGCGCGATCGCATCGACAACGGCGTGCTGCCCGCGCAATCGTGCCTCGCCTGGCTGACCGGCGACGTGCCCGACTACGCGATCCATCATGACGCGCGCGTCATTCATCAAGAGGAGCCGCGTGCATGAGCACCGCACGCCGCACGGAAACGCTCGAAAGCCTCGCGACGCAAGCGGGCTTCGAGGTGGAATGGGCCGACGCGCACGACGAGATGCGGCGCGTGCCCAACAGTACGCTCGCGGCGCTGCTCGAATGCGCGGGCCTGCCGTGCGGCAGCGCCGCGCAACTGCGCCAGAGCGCGGCGGCGCTCAACGCCGAGCAGTCGGCACGCCGCCTGCCGCCGCTCATCACCGCCGAGTTCGACCGCGTCATTGCACTGCCCGTTTCGGCGGTGCGCGCGGGCAGCCACTACCGCATCGATCTCGAAAGCGGCGAGCACATCGAGGGGCGCTTCACGGCGCCGAAAGGCGCGAGTGCGCTGCTCACGCCGCTGAGCGAACCGGGCTATCACACGCTCACGATCAACGATCGCCAACTGACGCTCGCCGTCGCGCCGCCGCATTGCCACACCGTCGCCGACGCGTGGCTCGCCATGCATGCCGGGCGCGCGAGCGCGCCCGCGCTCTGGGGCGTCGCGGCGCAACTGTACGGACTGCGCCGCAAGGGCGACGGCGGCATCGGCGATTACACCGCGCTCGCGACTCTGGCCGTCCATAGCGCGAAGCACGGCGCGCAGGCACTCGCCATCAGCCCCACGCATGCGATGTTCAGTGCGCTGCCGGATCATTTCAGCCCGTATGCGCCTTCGTCGCGGCTCTGGCTCAATGTCGCGCATATCGATCCGGCCGCGATGTTCGGCGCGCAGGCCGCCCGCGAAGCGAGCGCCGCCGTCGACGCCGACGCCGCCTGGAACGAACTCGAAGCGCTGCCGCTCATCGACTGGAAGCACGCCGTGCCGCTCAAGCTGCAAGTGCTGCGTGCGCTGTTCGAGCGTTTCGACAAGGAGGAACGCGCAAGCGGCTCGCCACGCGCAGCTGCGTTCGACGCGTTCTGTGCGCAAGGCGGCGAGTCGCTCGAAGATCACGCGCGCTTCGAAGCGCTGCACGCCGTCATGCTGAACAGCCCGGACGGCGCGCGTCACGGGCACGACTGGCGCACCTGGCCTGTGGGCCTGCGCGATCCGCGCAGCGCCGACGTCGCGGCCTTTGCCGCCGAACACCGCCACGAAGTGGATTTCCACCGCTTCCTGCAATGGCTCGCCGCCGATGGCCTCACACGCGCGCAGCAGGACGCGCGCGAAGCGGGCATGTCGGTTGGCCTGATCGCCGATCTCGCCGTGGGTTGCGACGGCGCGGGCAGCCATGCATGGTCGCAGCCGCAGGACATGCTGCCGCGCGTTTCGGTCGGCGCGCCGCCCGATCTCTTCAATCAGGCCGGTCAAAGCTGGGGCCTCACCACGTTCTCGCCGCGCGCGCTGCGCAATAACGGCTTTCGCGCGTTTATCGCCATGCTGCGCGCCGCATTCGCGCACGCGGGCGGCGTGCGCATCGACCATATCCTCGGCCTGCGCCGCCTGTGGCTCGTGCCCGAAGGCGAAAGCGCGAAGCACGGCGCGTATCTGCGCTATCCGTTCGAGGACCTCCTGCGGCTCATCGCGCTCGAATCGTGGCGGC
Organism: Paraburkholderia denitrificans; assembly: GCF_042655705.1. Taxonomy (NCBI): domain Bacteria; kingdom Pseudomonadati; phylum Pseudomonadota; class Betaproteobacteria; order Burkholderiales; family Burkholderiaceae; genus Paraburkholderia; species Paraburkholderia denitrificans. The sequence continues at coordinate 73,338 of NZ_JBHSMP010000005.1, forward strand.
ATCGGGCAATCGTGATCGGCGAAGATCTCGGCACCGTGCCGCCCGGCCTGCGTGAACGGCTCGCGTCGCACGCGCTCTACGGCATCCGCGTGCTCTGGTTCGAGCGCGAAGGCCGAGCCTTTCTCGCACCGCGAAGCTGGGACACGCGCGGCATGGCGACGACATCCACCCACGATCTGCCGACCGTCGCGGGCTGGTGGCGCGGCCTCGACATCGACTGGCGCAACCGCATCGGCCAGACCTTGCCGCGCAAGGACGGGCGCGATCCGGTCGAAGTCGAACACGCCGGGCGCGCCGCCGACCGCGCCGCGCTGTGGCAGGCGCTGCAGCAAAGCGGCTACGCGCCGCGCGACGCCGCAAAAGCAGTGCCGGACTCCGCGCTGCCGGACTCCACGTTACCGGACTCCGCGCCCGTGGAAGGCGCGCTCGGCTACGTCGCGTCGAGCGCGAGCCCGCTCATGATGTGTCCGCTCGAAGATCTGCTCGCGCTCGCGAATCAGCCGAATCTGCCGGGCTCGATCGACGAACACCCGAACTGGCGTCAGCGCCTGCCGCTTGCCGTCGATGTGCTCTACGCCGATCCGGCGTTCGCGGCGCGCGTCGAAACCGTCGTGCGTGCGCGCGAAGCGGCGACAGCCACAGCGGCCGCAGCAGCCACAGCAAACGCGGCGGACGATTCATCCGAACCCGGCGTGCAAGCGGCGCCGCCCACTGGGCCGACGCCATGACCATTCCCCGCGCGACGATCCGCCTGCAATTGAATCGCGACTTCACGTTCGCCGACGCGCTCGCGCAGATCGACTATTTCACGGCGCTCGGCGTGAGCCATCTCTATACGTCGCCGGTCACGACGGCGCAGCCCGGATCGACGCACGGCTACGACGTCGCCGATTACGGCACGGTCAGCGCGGAACTCGGCGGCGAAGCGGGTCTGCGCAGGCTCGCCGCGAAGCTGCGCGATCGTGGGATGGGCATCATCATCGATATCGTGCCGAACCACATGGGCGTGGGCGGCGCGCACAACGCCTGGTGGCGTGACATCCTCGAATGGGGCCGCCACAGCGCGTACGCGCGGCACTTCGACGTGGACTGGCACTCGCCCGACCCCGCGCTGCGCGGCAAGGTGCTGATGCCGTTTCTCGGCGGGCAATACGGCGAAGAACTCGCGGCGGGCCGCATCGAACTGAAGTTCGACGCGAGTGACGCGCGCTTCGTCGTCACCTATGGGCCGCATGTGTGTCCGGTCTGCCCGGCCGACTATGCGGCGCTGCTGCAATCGGCGAACCACGCCGAACTCGATGCGCTCGCGGCACCGTTCCAGGGACTGACGACACAGCCCGACGACCATCCGCGTGCAGCAGCCGCCCGCGATGCGCTGCGCACCTTTGTCGAGCGCAACGGCACGGCGGCAATCGACGCCGTGTGTACCGCGCATGCGGGCACGGACCCGGCCGGGCGCGACCGGCTGCACCGGCTGCTGGAGCGCCAGCACTACCGGCTCGCGTGGTGGCGCACCGCCACCGACGAAGTGAACTGGCGGCGCTTCGTCGACGTGAGCGCGCTCGCGGGCGTGCGCGTCGAGCGGCACGACGTGTTCGAAGCGGTGCACAGGCTCGTGTTCCGGCTCTACGCGGACGGCGTGATTGACGGAGTGCGCGTCGATCACATCGACGGCCTCGCCGATCCGCGCGAATACTGCGAGCGCCTGCGTCAACGGCTCGTGCCGTTGCGCGCGGCGGTGCCGTATATCGTCGTCGAGAAAGTGCTCGCGCACGGCGAAACCCTGCGCGACGACTGGCGCGTGCACGGCACAACGGGCTATGACTTCATGGATGATGTGGGCGCGCTGCTGCACGATCCGGCGGGCGCAGCGCCGCTCGCGCAAACGTGGTCCGCTCTAACAGGAACGTCCGCGCCGTTCGCGCTGGTCCAGTTCGATGCGCGGCGCGAAGTGCTGGCCGCGTATCTCGCCGCCGAACTCGATCACGCGACGCGCGCGCTGCATCGCATCGCGCGCGAGCAGACGGTCACGCGCGACTTCACCTACGCGAGCCTGCATCGCGCCGTTGCGCAGCTCGCCATGCACTTCCCGGTGTATCGCATCTATCCGGTCAACGGGATGCGCGGGCCGCTCGACAACGGCTATTTCGACACGGCGCTCGCCGCCGCGCGGCAAGCGTTGCCGCTTGCGAACCGCGCCGCGCTGGAACAGATCGCTGCCTGGCTCGGCGGCCGTGCACCCGATGTCGCCACACTCGTAGCGAACGGCAAGCCGCCACGCACGGCCAAAACCGCACCGAACGCTGCGCAAAACGTGACCAACATGTCTAACGTGCCGAATGTGCCACTGAGCCACGCGCTGATCGTGCAGCGCACGGCGCTTGCGCTCTTCTCGCAGCTCACCGCGCCGCTCGCGGCCAAGGCCACCGAAGACACCGCGTTCTACCGCTATGGGCGGCTGCTGTCGCGCAACGAAGTGGGCTCGGATCCCGATGATTTCGCACGCAGCGTCGAGGACTTTCACGCCGCGAATAAACGGCGCGCGCAGCATGCGCCGTACAGCATGCTCGCCACGGCGACGCACGATCACAAACGCGGCGAAGACCTGCGCGCGCGCCTCGCCGTCCTGAGCGAATGCCCCGACGAGTGGAGCGCAACGCTGCGCGCATGGTCGACGTTGAACCAGCCTCACCGCCGCAACGACACGACGGACAACGCGGACTGGGCGCCGGGCGCGGCGGCGGAGGCGATGCTCTATCAGACGCTCGTGGGCTGCTGGCCGCCCGATCTCGATTCCGGCGACGAAGCGGGCGTGCGCGCGCTCGCCGAACGCGTGGCGCAGTGGCAGCGCAAAGCGCTGCGCGAAGCCAAGCTGCGCACGAACTGGCTCTCACCCAATGAGACGTACGAATCGGATTGCCAGGCGTTTCTATTCGATATCCTGGCGCCGCAGCAGCGCGACGGCTTCCTGAACGCGCTCGCCGAATTCGTGGCGCGCATCGCGCCCGCAGGCGCGCTCAACACACTGCTGCAGACCACGCTGCGGCTTACGTCGCCTGGCGTGCCCGATCTGTACCAGGGCACCGAACTGTGGGATTTCAGTCTCGTCGATCCGGACAACCGGCGGCCTGTCGATTTTGCGGCGCGCGCGGCGGCGCTCGATAGCGCGCCGCCAGCGGCGAAACTTCCGCACTGGCGCGACGCGCGCGTGAAACTCGCGATCGTCCAGCGGCTGCTGGCGCTGCGCGCGCTCGCGCCGGAACTGTTGCGCGAGGGCAGCTATGTGCCGCTTGAAGTGCACGGCGCGCTGGCGCAGCACGTCGTCGCGTTCGCGCGCAAGCGCGACGACGCTTGCGCGGTCATCGTCGGTACGCGACTGGCGGCAAAGCTGCTCGATGGGGATATGCCGCTCGTCGCGGCGCAGGATTGGCGCGACACCGCTATCGCTATACCCAAGGACTGTGCCGCGCCGCTTTGGCACGACTGGTTAAGCGACACGCAAATAAGCGACGCGGAAAAAGCCGCACAAGGAGAAAACACGCTGTATCTGCGCGACGTGCTTCAGGCCATGCCGGTGGCAGTTCTGTCCAACCTCACGCCTGCGCGTGCATGAGGCGTTAAACGGCTGTGGCAGGCACGCTCAATGCGAGCGCCGTAGCGGTGCCTTCAACGAGCGGCTGCTGCTCGAAGCGCCCGCCGTGCGCCTCGGCTACGCGTTGGCACAGCGACAGCACCCACGCCGCGCGCCCCGCCTCCAGCGGCTCGCGTGCCTGCGCGCGCGCGAACGGCTCAAGCAGATGCGGCACGCCTTCGTCGGTCAACGCCTGCGGCGCGGCGGTCCACGCCACCGCGAACCCGGCCGCAGCGGCGGTCGCATTCACGTCGAGCGTCACGGCGGCGCCCTGCGCGCTCGCCTCCACCGCGAACGTGAGCATCAACCAGAGCGCTTGTGCGATCCGTTCGCGGTCGCCATCGAGCGTCGCGCCCGTCGGTGTGCCGTGCACGGTCAGCGTGACGGCACGCGCATCGGCGAGCGCCACGCGTACGTCGTCCACCGCTTCGCCGATCAATGCGTCGAGCGCGAACGGTGCACGCTCGACGTGTAATTTGCGCGTTTCGGCGCGCGTCTTGTCGACCAGCGTTTCGAGCAGTTGCACCTGCTGCTCGACGCCGGTGCGAATGCCACCGAGCGCGCGCTGCGCAGCGGCATCGACGGTCTCGATCTTGCGCTCGAGCACGTAAGCCCAGCTATGGATTGCATTGAGGGGACTGCGCAGGTCGTGCGACACACGCGACAGCACGTGATCGCGCATGAACAGCGCGGTTTCCGCGCACAGCCGTGCGATGCGTTCGGAGCGGGAATGGGGAGTCGGCGCCATCAGTGTCCTCGTTTGCGCCCGTGGCGGGCATTAGTGGCTCGCATGCGGCGTGCCGCGCCGGTCCCGGATCGGCTTTTTTTTCTCGGCCTTTCATTATAAGCAGCCGCACATGAGCAGCCTCACGACAAGGCCCGCCACGCGTGCCTGTCAGCCGGGCAAACCGCCTACAATACCGGATTTACCTTCCGAATCAGGAGTCTTACATGTCTATCGTGACCACCGCATCCGGCCTCAAGTACGAGGACGTGACCGAAGGCACCGGCGCCGAAGCGCGCGCGGGCCAGACCGTCAGCGTGCACTACACCGGCTGGCTGACGGACGGCCAGAAGTTCGATTCGAGCAAGGACCGCAATGATCCGTTCGCCTTCGTGCTGGGCGGCGGCATGGTCATCAAGGGCTGGGACGAAGGCGTGCAGGGTATGAAGGTCGGCGGCGTGCGCCGTCTGACGATTCCGCCGCAACTCGGCTACGGCGTGCGCGGCGCGGGCGGCGTGATTCCCCCGAACGCCACGCTCGTGTTCGAAGTGGAACTGCTCAACGTTTAATACGTCGCGCAGTCGCCCTTCTCACCCTCGTCGCCGCCGTGAATCCCCATCACCACACGCCGGTCACCGCGCCCGGCGTCGCATTGCGCCGCTATAGCGCGGCCGAAGCGACCGATCTGCACGATTTTCACCAGATCGTGCTCGGGCTCGACGGTGCGATGGAGATGGTCGTCGACGGCGTGGGCGAGCGTATCGACTGCTGTTCCGCCTGGCTGATCCCAGCCGGCGCGCAGCACGACTACGCGGGAATCGGCGAAAACTGCCAACTGGTGCTCGATCTGCCCGCCGCGTCGCTCGCCGTGCCCGAACGGCTCTTCAGAGCGGCACGCGCGGTGCGCATCGATCCGGCGCTCACGCAACTCGTGCAGCAGATCGCGCAGCAGGCCGTCCTCGCCATGCCGCCGCGCGTGAGCGTCGATTCCACCGATTCCGCCAATTCCACCGATTCATACGCAAGACGATTTCACTGGGACGCGTCGGCGCGGCTGTGTGCCGCCGTCATCGCGCAAACCGGCATCGAGGGCGGCGCGGCATTCGAAGCGGCAGCCGGTCTCGACTATGCGCGCATCGACCGCTGGCTGCGCGCACATCTCGCGGAGCCCCTGCGAATCGCCGACCTGGCCGCGCATTGCGGCTTCGGCATGCGACGCTTCCACCAGCTTTTTATCGAGGCATTCGGCGAAACGCCGCATCGCTATCTGCAGCGGCTGCGGCTCGACACCGCCCTGACGCTGCTCGCCGATCCGCGCCGCTCGCTCATCGACGTCGCGCTCGAAGTGGGCTTCGGCGACCAGAGCGCGTTCACCCATGCATTCACGCGCCGCTTCGGCCTCGCGCCGGGGCAATGGCGGGCTTTGCCGCCACAGGCGGGCGGCGGCGGGCGCCCGTAAGCGCGGTCGCCCTTCCTCGCCCTTATTCGCGCTTACTCCTCGAATCGCCACTCCCACTGCGCCTGCGCACCCACGGCCACGCGTTTGCCCGCTCCTGCAAGGACCATCGCGTTCTGGCCGAACGCCAGGCCGCCGTCCACGCGCGGGTTCGCGCGATACACCGCCAGCGTGTCGAGCGGCTCGGCGGGCCATTGCGGGTCGCGCTCGCCCGTACGCTGGTCGATCGTCGTGATCGGGCAGCGCGCGCAAGGCTTCGCGAAACGCAGCACGACATCGCCGTCGATTTCCATCGTCTCGATGAAGTCCTCGTCGAACGCACCCTCGCCATCCACCACGATGTTCGGACGAAAGCGGCTCATCGGCACGGGCTGCGCGCCCTTCGCGACGAGCCGCGCGTTGAGGTCCGCCAGCGACGCCTCGCTCGTCACGAGCAGCGGGAAGGCGTCCGAGAACCGCACCGGCACATCCTCGTCGTTCGTCCACTTGCGGCTCGCAAGGCGCGTGACGTCGTGCGCGAATCGCATGAGACGCAGCGGCACGCCCACGGCCTTCGTGAACCACTGCGCCGCCTCGTCGCCTTCGTCGAGCGCCTCGACCGTATCGTTCCAGACCGTCGCGCTCACGCGGCGCGCGTCGGCCGGCGCCTCGAAAGGCAGCAGCAACGAAGACGCCATCCCGTCCCTCGAAAGCCGCACGCCGCCCTCGACGAACGCGGGCACGATGCGCGCCAACGCTGCGTATTCGCGCTGCGAGACGAAGCGTCCCGTCTCGTCCACGGCCATCCAGTGACGGTCCCACTTCAGCCCCCTGGCTTCGAGCTGCGCGTGATCGAGCGCGATAGCGCCACATGACTTGACGGGGTAGACGAACAACGCGCGAATAACAGGCATGGCAATCGACCTCTGCGATGATGAAATGAAACTAAACCCGACGAAGCGATAACGAAGCCGCTCAGGCCGCCGCGTCGAGCCCGCGTGCGAGATCGTTGCGGATGTCCTGCGCGTTTTCGAGCCCGACGGCAAGCCGGATCAGGCCTTCGGTGATGCCCGCTGCCTCGCGTGCTTCCGGCGCGATCCGGCCGTGCGTGGTCGTCGCAGGGTGCGTGATCGTCGTGCGCGTATCGCCGAGATTGCCCGTGATCGAGCACACCTTCGTGTTGTCGATCACACGCCAGGCGTTCGCGCGCTGCTGCTCGGGCGTGTCGCCCTTCAGCTCGAACGAGACGATCGCGCCGCCCAATTTCTGCTGCCGCATGGCAAGCGCATGCTGCGGATGCGACGGGAGGCCCGGATAGAACACGCGCTTGACAGCCGGATGCGCTTCGAGCCAGCTCGCGATTTCGAGCGCGTTGGCCGACTGCTTCTCGACGCGCAGCGACAGCGTCTCCATGCCTTTAAGCAGCACCCACGCGTTGAACGCGGAAAGCGTCGGGCCCGCGCTGCGCACGAACGGGAACACTTTCTCCATGATGAATTGCCGCGAGCCCACGAGCGCGCCGCCGAGCACGCGGCCCTGGCCGTCGAGGAACTTGGTGGCCGAGTGCATCACGACATCGGCGCCGAGCTTGAGCGGCTGCTGCAATGCCGGGCTGCAAAAACAGTTGTCGACGACGAACAGCGCATTCGCGGCCTTCGCAATCTTGCTGATCGCTTCGATGTCGGCCACTTCGGTCAGCGGATTCGAGGGCGTTTCGAGGAAGAACATCTTCGTCTCGGGACGCACGGCGTTCTGCCACGCGTCGAGGTCGGCGGGATCGACAAACGTGGTCGTGATGCCGAACTTGCCGAAGATCTGCGAGAACATGCCGATGGTCGAGCCGAAGATGCTCTGCGAGCTGACGATGTGATCGCCCGCCTGCAGCGCCGCCATCACGACCGAGAGAATCGCCGACATGCCCGACGCCGTCGCCATGCACGCCTCGCCGCCTTCGAGCGCGGCGAGCCGGTCCTGGAACATCGTCACGGTCGGGTTCGTGAAGCGCGAGTACGTGTAGCTGGTTTCGGCGGTCTTGAAGCGCTCGGCGGCTTCGCCGGCACTCGAAAAGCAGAAGCTCGACGTGAGGTAGAGCGCTTCCGAATGTTCGTTGAACTCGCTGCGCAGCGTACCCGAGCGCACGGCGAGGGTGTCGAAGTTAAAGGTATCGTCCATGTTCGTGTTGTTTCCCATTCGAAGATCCTCGGGCTATGAGCGGCTGTTCATGCGGGCTGTTCACCCGCGCTTTTCGCCCACGCTGTTTGCCCGCGCTGTTTGCCTGAATAACTGTCGCTAAACCATCGGGCGCAAAAAAGCCCGCTTTGCGTCGGCAGAAGCGGGCTTTCGGGTAGTCGGGGCAGCAGCGAGGCGTTTCGAATTCAGACTTCCGGTTCGACGCCTTTCGCTTTAGCTGTTTCGGGTTGCCCCGCGTCCGCAAGCTGAGATCAAATCGACGCAGGCGCCTATGCTAACACGCGAATGCGCGCAGCACACGCGCCTGCTCTCATGCATCGACTCGCGCGTCAATCCACCGAGAGTTGCAGATGCAGTTGCGAGCGCGTCGTGCCGCCGTCCATCGCATCGCTCGCCGCATCGCGGTCCGATTGCGCCTGCGGCGCAAGACGTGCCGCTTCGATGTTGTCGAGGTACGCACTCGTGACGTCGCCGGTGATGTAGTCGCCGTCGAAGCACGATGCCTCGAAGCCCTTGATCTCCGGATTGATGTCGCGCACCGCCTGCTTGAGCGCGTCGACGTCCTGATACACGAGGTGATCCGCGCCGATGATGCGCGCCACTTCTTCATCCGTGCGGCCGTGCGCGACGAGTTCGCCGCGCGTGGGCATGTCGATGCCGTACACATTCGGATACTTCACGGGCGGCGCCGCCGACGCGAAGATCACGCTGGTCGCGCCCGCGTCGCGCGCCATCTGCACGATTTCGTGCGAGGTGGTGCCGCGCACGATCGAGTCGTCGACGATCAGCACGTTCTTGCCCTTGAACTCGATACCCATGGCATTGAGCTTCTGGCGCACCGACTTCTTGCGCACCGCCTGGCCCGGCATGATGAAGGTGCGGCCCACATAGCGGTTCTTGAAGAAGCCTTCGCGATATTCCACGCCGAGTTTCGCCGCCACCTGCATCGCCGCGGGGCGCGACGAATCGGGAATCGGCATCACGACGTCGATCTTCACATCGGGCAGTACGCGCTGGATCTTCTCGGCGAGATAGTCGCCCATGCGCAGACGCGCGTTGTAGACCGGCACGCCGTCGAGCACCGAATCCGGACGCGCGAGGTAGACGAGTTCGAAGATGCAGGGATTGAGGCTCGGCGCCGTCGCGCACTGCTGCGCGTGGAAGTCGCCGTTGAAGTCGATGAACACCGCTTCGCCCGGCGCCACGTCGCGCACGAATTCGAAGCCGATGCCTTCGAGCGCGACCGATTCCGAAGCCACCATCCATTCCGTGCCCTCGGACGTTTCGCGCTTGCCGACGCACAGCGGGCGGATGCCGAACGGGTCGCGGAACGCGAGCAGGCCGTAACCGGCAATCAGCGAAACGATCGCGTACGAGCCGCGCACGCGCCGGTGCACGCCCGAGACGGCCTTGAAGAGTGCCGTGGGATCGAGTTCGAGGCCGGAACTGGCCGTCTGCATTTCGTGCGCGAGCACGTTGAGCAGCACTTCGGTATCGGAATTGGTGTTGATGTGCCGGCGATCGACGCGGAACATCTCTTCCTTGAGCTGTTGCCAGTTCGTGAGGTTGCCGTTGTGCGCGAGGATGATGCCGAACGGCGCGTTCACGTAGAACGGCTGGGCCTCCTCTTCACTCGTCGCCGAACCGGCGGTCGGGTAGCGCACCTGGCCGATGCCGGTGGTGCCAGGAAGGCTACGCATGTTGCGCGTGCGGAACACGTCGCGCACCATGCCGTTGGCCTTGTGCATGTGGAACCGGGTGCCGTTCGCGGTGGCAATGCCGGCCGCGTCCTGACCGCGGTGCTGCAGGAGCAGCAGCGCGTCATAGAGGAGCTGGTTGACGGGAGAGCGGGAAACTACGCCTACGATGCCGCACATGGCAGGTCCTTCAAAAAAGCGAAATCGGTAGCGGGGGACGGTCGGAGCCGGTCCTGCGCCGCGTGGGTGCAGTGCTGCCGCACCGCGCCGCCAGCGTCATGTCACGTCAGACGCGAACATAGTGAGCGAGCGTTGGGGGCAACAGCGGCTTCAGTTCGCGCACGCCCTGCTCGGCATAGCGCCGCAGCAGCGCATCGCGCCAGAAGTCCTGCTGGGGCAGCTCGGTCAGTCCGCCAAGGACGACGAGAATCAGCACCAGCACGACGCCTCGCACGAGGCCGAACATCAATCCGAGCGACCGGTCCACGCCGGACAGTCCGGTCACCTGCACCAACCGTCCCAGCAACGCATTCACCACACCGGCCGCGAATACGACCGCGATCACGATCAGCGCGAAAGCAATCAGCCACTGCGTGACGGCGCCGCCCGGCCAGTGCGCCGGCATCCACGGCACCACGTGCGCCACGTAGCGGCACGCCACGAGAAACGCCACGATCCAGCCGATCAAGCCAAAAATCTCGCCGATGAAGCCGCGCCATGCGCCGCGCAGCGCAGACACGCCAATCACCGCCATTACAGCGTAGTCGAATGCGGTGAACATCGGCCTGTTATTCCGCCGCCCCGCTCGCGCCTGCCATCAGCCCCGCGCCGCGCACTTTCGCGATCGCATCGAGGGCCGCCGCGCGGTCCGCGAACGGCCCCGCGCGCAGCAGCGTGCGCATCGAGCCGTCGGCTTGCTTGCGCTGTTCCATATATGCGGGCACACCCGCGGCTTTCAACTTCGTTACCCAGGTGCGCGCCGTCGCCTCGCTCGGGAATGCGCCGAGCTGCACCGCGAAGCGCGCTCCGGGCGGCGCGGCCGGCGTGGCCGAACCGTTCCCGCTGTTGTCGGCGCTCGCCTTGGCGGACTGGCTCGACGCATCGAGCTGCTTGCCGCGCGAGGCCGCTGCTGTTGCCGCAGTGTTTTCGGGGGCGTTCGCCGATGGATTCGCCGTCGCTGTTGCAGCCGTGGTCGCGGTATTCGCGGCGGGCTTGCTCGCGCGCTGCGCTTGCCTGGGCTGATTCTGCGCCGTTTGTGCCGCCTTGCTGGAAGGCGCCGCAGGGCCAGATGCGGTAGCCGCAGCCTTCGCCGTAGCGGGCGCGCTGGCCGGTGCAGCGTGCGCATTCTGCGCGGTTTGTGCCGCAGCCGGAGCGGCCGGGACAGCCGCCGATGCGCCGGACGTCGCCGCGCTCAGGCCCGAGGCGGCAGGATTATCGGGTGCAACGCCCGCCTGGGTGTCCGCGGCTTCGTCGCGTTGCGCGATCCGGGAAACCGGACGGCTGGGAATATCGATCGCGATGTCGTCGGTGACGGGTTTCGGATGGGAATCGAGCACCATCGGCAGGATCACGATGGCCGCCACGACGAGCGCGATTGCGCCGACGAGCCGCCGCCGCGCGCGCTGCTTTTCGGGCAAGGTGGGATCGAGGAGCATGGCTTCGGCGTTGCCGGAGACGTCCGGCCGGCGACTGCGCCGCTCAACGCGCGCGCTCTGGCTGCCCTGGCTGACATTACGCCGGCGTGAGCCGCTGCTTGAGCCATTGCTTGAGCCATTGCTTGAGCCATTGCTTGAGCCCGTTTCGGCGCCGCGCCGTCGCGGCGCCGAGTCGTCTTTCTTGCCGAACGAGAAAATTCCCATGTATGGCTGCTTTTGGCCTGGTATCTGCGTGGCGGCGTGCGAGATGCCGTGCGTTCAGTGCTGCTGGGACTTTCGCAAAGCGATCACGCCCGCGACTGTCAAGAAACTGCCGAAGACGAGAATTCTATCATTTTCGCCTGCGCGTTTTAGCGCATCTTGAAACGCGGCGGCCGGTGTTTCGTAACGCGTCACGCTGCTGTCGGGACCATCGACGACGCCAGCCGCCCGCAGCGTCCCTTCAAGCTCCTCCGCCGAGGCCGCGCGCGCGCCCGGCAGGTCGGTCACGCACCAGTGGTCGATCTCGCCCTTGAGGTGGCGCAGCACGCCGGCAATGTCCTTGTCGCGCATGGCGCCGAACACGGCGTAAGTGTAGGGAAAGTAGCCCATGCCACCGAGATTTTGCGCGAGCACAGCCGCCGCGTGCGGATTGTGGCCGACGTCGAGCACCACGGCAGGCTTGCCCGGCAGCACCTGGAAACGGCCCGGCAATTCGACGTTCGCGAGGCCGAGACGGATGTCCTGCGCCGAAACGGGCACGCGATCGCGCATCGCTTCGAGCGCCGCCAGCGCCGCCGACGTGTTGATCAGCTGATTCGCGCCGCGCAGCGCGGGATACGCGAGCGCGGAACGGCGTTGCGCGCGGCCTACGTAGCTCCACTGCTGGCGCTCGCTGCCCGCCTGCCCTTCGTAGCGGAAATCGCGGCCGAAGAGCCACAGATCGGCGCCGATGGCCTTTGCGTGGTCGACGAGCGTTTGCGGCGGCATCGGATCGGCGCAAATGGCGGGCCTGCCCGCACGGAAGATGCCGGCCTTTTCGAAGCCGATTTTCTCGCGCGTGTCGCCCAGGTACTGGGTGTGGTCGATGTCGATGCTGGTGACAATCGCGCAGTCGGCGTCGAGCACGTTCACGGCGTCCAGACGGCCGCCGAGGCCCACTTCCAGGATCACGGCGTCGAGCCCGCGCGAGGCGAACAGGTGCATGATCGCGAGCGTCGTGAATTCGAAGTAGGTCAGCGAAACCGGCTGCGCCAGCGACAGACGGGCCTTTTCCACCGCCTCGAAATGCTCCAGGAGATCCGCATCGCTCGCCTCGTTGCCGTCAATGCGCGCGCGCTCGTTGAACGCGAGCAGATGCGGCGACGTGTGGCAGCCGACGTGATAGCCGGCCTTCAGCAGGACGGTTTCGAGAATCGCGCAGGTCGAGCCCTTTCCGTTCGTGCCGCCGACCGTGAAGATCGGGCAGGCGAACTGCAGTTGCAGCGCATCCTTGACCTGGCGGATGCGGTCGAGGCCCATGTCGATGCCGACCGGATGTGCGGTTTCAAGGTGCGTGAGCCACGCGTCGAGGGAGGAAAAGGTGCTCATCGGAGAAGTCGTAGCGTGCGGGGTTCGCGCCCGGCGCTCGTGCCGGTCACGCTAAAAATCCGCTTAAAACAGGCATTATCGCGGAAACGACAGCGCGCCGCTTGCTTACGCATGCGGCGCGCGGGGATATGCAGGCTGTACTGCGGCGGATGTGCTGCGAGGGGCGTGCTGCGGAGGTCTGTGCCGCACGCGTGGCCTTCTCGCGCGCGCCGCATGAGAACGGCACGCGCAGGAAGGCACGGAGAATCAGGCTACGGCGTCGGCGGGTTGACGCGACAGAACCGCCATCAGGCGCGCGAGTTCTTCGCGCAGCTTGCGGCGGTCGACGATCATGTCGATCGCACCCTTTTGCAGCAGGAACTCCGAACGCTGGAAGCCTTCCGGCAACTTCTCACGCACGGTCTGCTCGATCACGCGCGGGCCGGCGAAGCCGATCAGCGCCTTCGGCTCGGCGATCACGACATCGCCGAGGAACGCGAAGCTCGCCGACACGCCGCCCATGGTCGGATCGGTCAGCACCGAAATGAACGGCAGCTTTGCGTCGGAGAGTTTGGTCAGCATTGCCGTGGTCTTGGCCATCTGCATGAGCGACAGCAGGCTTTCCTGCATACGCGCGCCGCCCGAAGCCGTGAAGCAGATGAACGGCACTTGCTGCTCCAGCGCGTTTTGCGCGCCGCGCACGAAGCGCTCGCCGACCACCGAACCCATCGAGCCGCCCATGAACGAGAACTCGAAGCACGCCACCACGACCGGCAGCGTGTGAATCGCGCCGCCCATCACGACCATGGCGTCGGTTTCGCCGGTGTCGTCCATCGCCTCTTTGATGCGGTCGGGGTACTTGCGGCTGTCCTTGAACTTGAGCGAGTCGACCGGAACGATCTCCTGGCCGATTTCGTAGCGGCCTTCCGGATCCAGCAGCCCGTCAAGGCGCTCGCGCGCGCCGATGCGCATATGGTGATCGCACTTCGGGCAGACGTGGAGATTCGCCTCGACGTCGTTGCGGTACAGCACCGCTTCGCACGACGGGCACTTGATCCACAGACCTTCCGGAATGCTCTTGCGGCTTTTCGGATCGGTTTGCTTGATCTTCGGCGGCAGCAGTTTGTCGAGCCAGCTCATTTATTTTCCTTCCATGACCTTCGTGATGCGCGGCGCGGGCGGACAGCGAATCCGGCAATATTTACCGGGATCTGACCCCGACCGCGCATGGCGAAAAGTGGATTTTACCGCAGGTCGTGTGCCCCGCCCCCTGCTTGCGCGTCAAGCGCCGTGCGGATGCCCGCGACAAACTGCTCGAGCGCCTGTGCGGCGTCTTGCGGCGGCGTTTGTTCGAGCAGCTGCACGATACGGCTGCCGATCACGACGGCATCGCTCACGGCGGCGACCGCAGCGGCAGTCTGCGCGTCGCGAATGCCGAAGCCGACGCCAACCGGCACCGTCACGTGCGACTTGATCGCCGGGATTTTACTCGCGATGCTCGCCACGTCCAGATTCGCCGCGCCCGTCACGCCCTTGAGCGACACGTAATAGATATAGCCGCTCGCAACGCGGCCAACGTCGGCGATGCGCTCGTCGGTCGATGTGGGCGCGATCAGGAAGATCGGATCGATGCCCGCCGTTTTCATCTTCAGGGCGAAATCCACGCACTCTTCCGGCGGATAGTCGACGATCAGCACGCCATCGACGCCCGCGTCCTTCGCCGCGGCAGCGAACGCGTCGGTACCCATGCGCTCGATGGGATTCGCATAGCCCATCAGCACGACCGGCGTCTTGTCGTCGGTTTCGCGAAAGCGCTTCACGTCGGCCAGCACGCTGCGCAACGTCACGCCCTTCGCGAGCGCTCGCTCCGACGACTGCTGGATCACGGGGCCGTCGGCCATCGGATCCGAAAACGGCACGCCCAGTTCGATCACGTCCGCGCCGCCCGCGGCGAGCGCGTGCATGAATTCGACGGTGCGTGCCGGATCGGGATCGCCGGCGGTCATGAACGGAATCAGGCCTTTCTTGCGCTGGGCAGCCAGCGCGTCGAACGTGTTCTTGATACGGGACATTTCAGGGTCCTCTGAATAAAAACTTACTGCGCGCCGCTGAAAACTGCGGCAGCGGCGGCGGCGCCTCAGGCGTGCACCGCGACGGGCTGCGCCGCCAACGCGGTCGCGGCAGCCGCCGCGCTTACGCGTTCGCGCGCGATCGCGCAGTAACTTTCGTTGATCTCATAGCCGACGAATTCGCGCTTCTGGCGTGCGCAGGCGACTGCCGTGGTGCCGCTGCCCATGAAGGGATCCAGCACGCGGCCGCCCGGCGGGCAGCTCGCAAGCACCATGCGCTCGACGATCTCCAGTGGCTTCTGGGTCGGATGATCCACGCGCTCCGCGTGCTGCCGGTGCAGACGTGAAACCGACCAGACATCCTTGGGGTTGTAGCCGAGCTCCAGCCACCTGCTACCTTCGAATATTTTCCGCGAACGCGCCTTCTTCGTGACGGCATCGTACGGGATGCGGACGGGATCGAGATCGAAGTAATAATTCTTCGACACCGCGAAGAAACCGATGTTGTCGTGTACCGACGTGAAACGGCGCGTCGTGCCGCCCATGCTCGGCACGCGCCGGTCCCAGACGATCTCGTTGATCATCGTGAGCTTCGACTTCAGGAAGACGAAGATTTCCGGCGCGTACTGCCAGGTGCAGAACACGTAGAGCGAGCCGCTCGGCTTGAGCTTCGGGATCGCCAGCTCGAGCCATTCGCACGTCCAGGCGAGAAAGTCCTCGCCCGAGCGCTTGTCGGAGTCGTTGCCGTAGTCCTTGCCGAGTCCGTAGGGCGGGTCGGCGACGATCAGATCGATCGAGGCGTCGGGCAGATTCGCTGCATCGGTCAGAAAATCGCGGTTCAAGAGCCGGATGCCGTCCGGCACCGTGGCGAGTGCACCCACAGTGGAACCCGCAGGGGCACGCACCACGTCAACCGCGCGCGGCGGCGTGCAGGGCAGGTCTGCAACGGCCTGTCCGGCCGCTTGCGGGGTCGCGTCGCTCACGGATGCCGGGGCTTGCGGTTCGTCGAACTCGTCGCGCATCGCGTGGGCGCTCAGAACGTGATGCCCGATCGCTCGGCGACCGTGTGCATGTCCTTGTCGCCCCGGCCCGACAGGTTCACCAGCAGGATCTTGTCCTTCGGCAAAGTGGGCGCGAGCTTGGCCGCATAGGCCAGCGCGTGGCTCGATTCGAGCGCCGGAATGATGCCTTCGATGCGGCAGCAGTCGTGGAACGCCTTGAGGGCTTCCTCGTCGTCGATCGTCACGTACTGCGCGCGGCCGCTGTCCTTGAGCCACGCGTGTTCGGGGCCGACGCCCGGATAGTCGAGGCCCGCCGACACCGAATGCGTCTCGATGATCTGGCCGTTCTCGTCCTGCAGCAGATAGGTGCGGTTGCCGTGCAGCACGCCCACGGTGCCGGCCGTGAGCGCGGCGGCGTGACGGCCCGTCTCCATGCCGTCGCCAGCGGGTTCGACGCCGATCAGCTGCACCGAACTATCGTCGATATACGGGTAAAAGATCCCCATCGCGTTCGAACCGCCGCCCACGCACGCGATCACGGCATCGGGCTGACGGCCCGTCATCTCGGGCATCTGGACGCGGCATTCGTCGCCGATCACGCGCTGGAAGTCGCGCACCATCATCGGGTACGGATGCGGGCCGGCCACGGTGCCGATGATGTAGAAGGTGTTTTCAACGTTGGTAACCCAGTCGCGCATGGCTTCATTGAGCGCGTCCTTGAGCGTGCGCGAGCCCGATTCCACGGGTACGACCGTCGCGCCGAGCAGCTTCATGCGGTACATGTTCGCGGCCTGGCGGCGCACGTCCTCGGCGCCCATGTAGACCACGCACTCCATGCCGAAGCGCGCCGCGATCGTGGCGGTGGCGACGCCGTGCTGGCCCGCGCCCGTTTCGGCGATCACGCGCGGCTTGCCCATGCGCTTCGCGAGCAGCGCCTGGCCGATCACGTTGTTCACCTTGTGCGCGCCGGTGTGGTTCAGGTCTTCGCGCTTCAGGTAGATCTGCGCGCCGCCCACCATTTCGCTCCAGCGCTGCGCGTGATAGATCGGCGACGGACGGCCGACAAAATGCTTCAACTCGCGCCGATATTCGGCGACGAAGTCGGGATCGTTCTTGTATTTCTCGTAGGCGTCGCGCAGTTCGTCGATCGCCTGCATGAGGGTTTCGGCAGCGAACACGCCGCCATAGGGGCCGAAATGGCCACGTTCGTCCGGTAAGTTGTACATAAGTCACTCGCTCGACCAGGCACGGGCGCCCTGCGTTGTGCAGAGCCGGCCGGTCATCGGGTCAAAGGGTTTATCCCGCGTCCGCTTCGCGCACTGCGCGCACGAACGCCGCCATACGGGCGTGATCCTTCACGCCTTTTGCACCCGGAACCTCGATGCCACTGGAGACATCGACAGCAAACGGACGCACCTGGCGAATCGCATCACCGACGTTTTGCGCGTTCAAGCCACCACTCAAAACGGCCCGACGCGCGAGCCCTGCGGGGATAAGTGACCAATCGAAGACCTTCCCGCCACCGCCGTATCCTTCGACATGCGTGTCGAACAGAAGGCCGCTGGCTGATGAATAATTGTTCGCCGATTCTATCAAATCGGCCTCGCGAGTATCCGTCCCCACCCGCAATGCACGCAACCAGGGCAAACCGGCAACGGCGGAGAGCGTGTCGCACTGCGCGGGCGTTTCGTCGCCGTGGAACTGCAGGAGCGTGAGCGAGACGCTGCTCGCCACCTCACCGATCCACTCCGGGGTGGCGTTCACGAACAGCCCCACCACCGAGACGAACGGCGGAATGTCACGGGTGAGTTCCACCGCCTCGGCAACGCTCACCGAGCGCGGGCTGGACGGATAGAACACGAGACCGATTGCGTCGGCGCCAAGCGCGATGGCATGCGCAACCGACTCGGGCGTCGAAAGGCCGCACAGCTTGATGCGCGTGCGGTGCGCGCTCGCACCGGCAGCTTGAGCGCTGGCGGACGTCGAGCTTGCTGCGGAAAGATCGGCTGCTGTCATGGCGGATAAAGCGGATTGCCCTCGCGATGGTTCGGATATGGCGGTTCGATGCGCCCGGCCAACGGCGCTGTGCGGATTGCCGTGCGCGTCGCTGTGCGCTTATCAGGTCGCGCCGTCGGACCAGATCGCGCTCCACGGCACACTGGCCGTATGCGGCCCCGGCACCTGGAACGCGTCAGGATAGCCTACCTGAGCAAGGTAAAGGCCGTCAGGCATGAAGGTCGGTGCGGCCTTCGTGCGGTCGAGCCCCGCCAGCACCTCGGCCATCCACGCCGCCGGATAGCGGCCACGGCCCACCGCCACGAGGCAGCCCATCAGGTTGCGGACCATGTGATGCAGGAACGCATTGGCGCGAAACCGGAAGTGGATGAAGTCGCCCTGCTGCCGGATGTCGATCTGGTAGAGGTGCTTGACCGGCGTCTTCGACTGGCACTCCGACGAGCGGAACGCCGAAAAATCGTGCTCGCCGATCAGGTGCGCGGCGGCCTCGCGCATCGCATCGACGTCGAGCGGCGTGTGGATCCAGCCCGCGCGGCCCGCCAGCATCGGCGAGCGCACCGCATTGACGTAGAGCGCGTAGTAATACGTGCGCTCGAACGCGGAAAAACGCGCGTGAAACGCCTCCGGCATCGGTTGCGCCCACTGCACGGCGACCGTCTGCGGCAGGAACGCGTTGGTCCCGCGAACCCACGAAAACGGCGTGCGGTCGAGGTCGGTATCGAAATGGACGACCTGACCGAGACCGTGGACGCCCGTATCGGTGCGCCCCGCCACGACCGTCTGCAGCGGCACGCACGCGAACTCGCGCAGGGCGCGCTCGAGCACGTCCTGCACGGTCTTGCCGTGCGGCTGCGACTGCCAGCCGCAAAACGCGGCGCCGTCGTACTGGATGCCTAGCGCTATTCGCATACCGTCTGCTGCGTCCCGATCACGACAGCGGCGCAAGCGTCGACAGCAGCGTCTGCGCGTCGGCACGGGTGTCGCGATCGTTCGACTCGATCACTTCGTTGATCAGCGCGCGCGCGCCCGCCAGATCGCCCAGCGCGATGTACTCGCGTGCGAGTTCGAGCTTGTTGCGCGCGATCCGCGCCAGTTGATCGGGCGTGAAAACAGGCAGCGGCTCGGCGGAATCGGGCGGCAGGTTGAGATCGAAGTCGAGCGTCAGTGCGCCAAAGCGCGGCGCGCCGAGGCCTGCGGTCGCGCCCGGCCCGGTCACGCCCGCCACAATCTCCTCGATCGGGGGAAGTGTCAGCGGTTCGTCCAGCGGCACGGCCTGCGCCGCGGTCGCCTCGGGCGACGCCACAGGCTGCGCCACGCGCGGCGGCAAGAGCATATCGATACCGTCGAGTGCGCTGACGGCAGAGGGCGGGAATTCACCCGGCACTTCGGCGTGGCTCAGATCCTGCGGCGGCACGAGGGGGAACGTGGGTTCCGCGACAAACGCGGTGGGCGCCGGTTGTGGTTCCGCGGGCTGCGAAGCCGCTGCCGTCGGTTCGACAGCAACGGACGCCGGTTCCGCGTGAACCGGCGTATCCGTGTGCTCAGCCGCTTCGGCTTCGTGTGCGTCCGGTGTGTTCTCCTGCTCTGCCGCGCGTTCGAGTTCCTCGGTTTCGCCCGGCACATGCGGCGCTGCGACGTGTTCGGGAGAAAGCGCAGAAGACAGCGCCGACGCGCCCAGTTCCGCCGCCGCCGCGAAGCCAGCGGCCTCGCTTGCGTCGGCTAGCGTTTGGTGCACGCCACGCTCGACGCCGCGCGCGCTTACGGTGCGTTCCACGCGGTCTTCGCGCAGTGCCGAGGAGCCATCCTCCTGCTGCGCGGCTTCATCGCCCGACGACACCGCAGCCGTCAGGGCCGCAATATTCGTCGCTCGATCGAGCGTTTGCTTGCGCTGCGCCGGTGCGAGCGCGGCATCCTTGTCCGGTTCGACGACAGGCGTCTCGTTTGCGACCAGCGGCGTATCGAGGACGGGCGGTTCCTCGCGCGTCGGTGCGGCTTCAGCCGTGTCGTCGACCCGTGCTTTGCGCCTGCGCCCGAACAAAACGAAAATCAGCGCGAACACCGCCACGCCAACCGCTCCGGCAACGCCCAGCAGCACGGGCGACAACTCGAACTGGCTTTCGTTTGCGCCAGGCGCCGCGACGCCCGCCGCGCCGTTCCCGCCAGGCGCTGCCGCCGCATACCCCGCTACGCCGCTCGCAGCGCCCGCCGATTGGACGTGCTTGCCGATCCCGTGCTGCTGCAATGCCATCAGCACGCGGTTCTTCAGTGCGAGCAATTGCTGGAGACTCGACAGCGTCATGTTCGCCGGTGCATGCGCCGCGCCCGAAGCTGCGCTGGCCGCGGGTGCCGCCTGGACGGCGCCCGTCCACACATGCGCGTCGCTCGGCGACGTGGCAGCGGCGGGCTGACTCGCCGCCGAGGTGCCGGATGCACCCGAGGTTGCCGATGCGCCCGAGGCCGCGAGTGCGGCTGCTTGTGCTGCTGCGTCAACGGCTGGCGCGCTCGCGCCGCTGGCGGTAGCTGCCGCGCTGGCGGATGCCGACGGCCCGGAGGCCGCCGTATTCGCGTTGGCTGGCTGGTTCGCCGCAGCGGAAGCGCCCTGCGCAGTGGCCGGAGCGACGTTCGCCGCCGGAGCCGCCCCATGCGCCGCCACGACAGGCGCCACTGGAGCTACGGGCTCGACAGGCGCAGCGGGTGCAGCAGGCGCCGAAACCACGGCAGCGGGCGTAGCAGGCGCGGCCGACGCCGCTTGCGGTGCAGCCGCCACGATTTCCGGCACGGCGGGCACGTTGAGCACGGCGCCGGTCTTCAGGCGGCTCGGATCGTGCTTCGCGAACGCACCCGGGTTCGCCTCGAAAAGAGCGCCGCTCACGCGCGCGATCACGTCTTTATCGCGGGACTGCGTGAGATCGGCGGCGATGCTGTGCAATGACTGCCCAGGCTTGACGGGATACTTGCCGATCACACGCACAGCCGGCGCCGCAGCGGAAGCGGCCTGCGCCGTCGTGCCGCCTTGCGCACTGGCGACGCCGCTCAGCGCGAGGAATGCCGCCGCGATGGCGACGTGTGCGGCCCGCCGCGCGATGGCAACGGGAACAGAATCAAATCGAACGATCATCAGATGCCCTGGCACGCCGCTCGCGCGGCTGTCGACGAATCAGATACGAACTGCACGATAGAAAGAAAACCCGGGCGCGCGCTCAAAACGAAAGCGCCGCGACTGGCGCGGCGCTTTTCCATCATGTCTACGCGTCATTAGCCGCGTAGTTTAATTCATTCACTTCTCGAGCAGAATGCGCAGCATGCGGCGCAGCGGCTCTGCGGCGCCCCACAGCAACTGATCGCCGACCGTGAAGGCCGACAGGTACTCGCCGCCCATCGCCAGCTTGCGCAGGCGGCCGACCGGCACCGCGAGCGTACCCGTCACCACGGCGGGCGACAGGTCGCGCATCGAAGCTTCGCGCTGGTTCGGCACGACCTTGACCCAGTCGTTGGCCGAAGCGAGGATGCCGTCGATCTCGTCGAGCGGCACGTCCTTCTTCAGCTTGATCGTGAGCGCCTGCGAGTGGCAGCGCATCGCGCCGATCCGCACGCACAGGCCGTCCACGGGGATCGAGCCCGGCTCGCCCATGGCAGGCTTGCCGAGGATCTTGTTGGTTTCGGCGCCGCCCTTCCACTCTTCCCTCGACATGCCGTTGCCGAGATCCTTGTCGATCCACGGAATCAGCGAGCCCGCGAGCGGCACGCCGAAGTGGGCGGTCGGCATGGCGTCGCTGTTCATGGTCGCCAGCACCTTGCGGTCGATATCGAGAATCGCCGACGACGGGTTCGCCAGATCGTCCTTCACCGCGCCGTTGAGCGCGCCCATCTGCGTGAGCAGTTCGCGCATGTTCTGCGCGCCCGCGCCCGAAGCGGCCTGGTAGGTCATGGCCGTCATCCAGTCGACGAGGTTCTCGCGGAACAGGCCGCCGAGCGCCATCAGCATCAGGCTGACCGTGCAGTTGCCGCCGATGAAATCCTTCTGACCCTTGACGAGGGCGTCCTTGATGACGTCGAGGTTGACCGGATCGAGGATGATGACCGCATCGTCCTTCATGCGCAGCGCCGAAGCCGCGTCGATCCAGTAGCCCTTCCAGCCCGCCGCGCGCAGCTTCGGATACACGTCGTTCGTGTAGTCGCCGCCCTGGCAGGTGATGATGATGTCGCACTTCTTCAGCTCGTCGACGCTGTTCGCGTCCTTGAGCTTCGTCTCGTTCCTGGCGAACGACGGAGCCGCGCCGCCTGCGTTACTGGTGCTGAAGAACACCGGTTCGATCAGGTCGAAATCACGTTCTTCCTGCATGCGCTGCATCAGCACGCTGCCGACCATGCCGCGCCAACCTACGAGACCTACATTCATGACTTACCCTTGAAATGAACACTTCCCCGCTTCACTCGCCCGGCGTGGCCGCGCGGGGAAGATGAGCGGGCACGACGAGCGATCAACGAGTGATGATCGTTTTGGTAATCGTTTTCGTGGTAATGGCGAGCGAAATCGCACGGGCTGCCTGCGTGCCGCGGATTTTCGAAACAATCGTGATCTGGGGGATCGTCGCCATCGGGAGAGTCTACACGAAAACCGCAAATTCGCGCGGTAAAACCCGCTTGTCTGGCCATTTGCGGCGAGGCGTCACATCAAGACCCGTGCGGATGCGATGCCGCATCTGATCGCACCTGGCCTCATCTGGCCGCTCAAGCAAAACGGGCATGTCCGCGGACATGCCCGTGTTTCCTTTGCCGTTACAGCGCCGCGACCACGGCGTCGCCCATCGCCGCGGTGCCGACCTGCTGGCAGCCCGGCGTGAGGATGTCGCCCGTGCGGTAGCCTTGTTCGAGCACTTTCTTGACGGCGTTCTCGATGCGATCGGCCTGTTCGGCGCGCGCCAGCGAGTAGCGCAGCATCATGGCCGCCGAGAGAATCGTCGCGAGCGGATTCGCAATGCCCTTGCCCGCGATATCCGGCGCGGAACCGTGCGACGGCTCGTAAAGACCCTTGTTGTTCTTGTCGAGCGAGGCCGACGGCAGCATGCCGATCGAGCCCGTGAGCATCGCGGCTTCGTCCGAGAGGATGTCGCCGAACATGTTGCCCGTCACGACCACGTCGAAGGCCTTCGGCGCCTTCACGAGCTGCATCGCCGCGTTATCGACGTACATGTGCGACAGTTCGACGTCCGGATATTCCTTCGCGACATCGATCATGATGTCCTTCCAGAACTGCGACGTCTCCAGCACGTTGGCCTTGTCGACCGACGTGAGCTTCTTCTGGCGCTTCTGCGCGGCCTGGAACGCAACGTGCGCGATGCGGCGCACTTCGGGTTCCGCGTAGCGCATCGTGTCGAAGCCTTCGCGCGCGCCCTTGAAAAGACCATCCGGCGCTTCGCGCGTGCCGCGCGGCTGGCCGAAGTAGATGTCGCCGTTCAGCTCGCGCACGATCAGGATGTCGAGGCCCGACACGATTTCCGGCTTCAGCGACGACGCACCCGTCAATTGCGGATAGCAGATGGCGGGACGGAAGTTGGCGAACAGTTCCAGATGCTTGCGCAGGCCCAGAATAGCCTGCTCCGGGCGCAGCGCGCGTTCGAGCGAGTCGTACTTCCAGTCGCCCACGGAGCCGAACAGGATCGCATCGGCGGCCTTCGCGAGCGCGAGCGTCGCTTCCGGCAGCGGATGGCCGCTCGCCTCGTAGCCCGCGCCGCCGACCGGCGCCGTCTCCATCTCGAACTTCTCGCCGAGCGCGTTCAGCACCTTGACGGCTTCCTTGACGATCTCGGGACCGATGCCGTCGCCCGGCAGCACTGCAATCTTCATTCTGCGATTCCTCGTTGTTTTGCGTTATGCGTCTGTTTAGCGCGAGCGTCTGCCCGAATGCGCGCTCAAAGCACGCGGTTGTTCAACCACGGCTGGCGCACGAGGCGCTCGGCTTCGAACTCGCGGATCTTGTCGGCATGGCGCAGCGTGAGGCCGATGTCGTCGAAGCCGTTCAACAGGCAGTAGCGGCGGAACGCGGTCACTTCGAACGGGAACTCCTTCGCGCCGTCGACCGTGCGCACGACCTGCTTGTCGAGGTCGATCGTCAGCTGGAAACCCGTGAATGCGGCGGTCTCGTTGAACAGCGTGTCCACTTGCTGCTCGGTCAGCACGATCGGCAGCAGGCCGTTCTTGAAGCAGTTGTTGTAGAAGATGTCCGCGAAGCTCGGCGCGATGATCGCGCGAAAACCGTACTGCTGGAGCGCCCACGGCGCGTGTTCGCGCGAGCTGCCGCAGCCGAAGTTCTTCCGCGCGAGCAGCACCGATGCGCCCTGGTAGCGCGGCTGGTTCAGCACGAAGTCCGGATTGAGCGGACGCTTCGAGTTGTCCTGACCCGGCTCGCCGTGGTCGAGGTAACGCCATTCGTCGAAGGCGTTCGGGCCGAAGCCGGTGCGCTGGATCGACTTGAGGAACTGCTTCGGAATGATCGCGTCCGTGTCCACGTTCTCGCGATCGAGCGGCGCCACGACGCCGGTGTGTACGATGAATTTATCCATGATCCGTGATCCAGAAGGATGCTGGGCGAGCCAGGGCGCGGACGCCGTCCGCGCTGCCAGGCCGTCGCTCACGCGGAAATTAGAGCGCGTGCTGCACCGTGCGCGCCGAATTGGTGATGTCCTCGCCGAAGCCGGCCACCGTGTTGCAGCCCGTTAATGCCAGAAGCGCACCCGCCAGCGAAATGAGCGAGGCTCGACGCCAGAAAATGCGTGCCTTCATGGCTTTATCCCAGCTTGCGAATATCGACGAAATGGCCTTCGATGGCCGCGGCCGCAGCCATGGCCGGGCTCACGAGGTGCGTGCGTCCGCCCGCGCCCTGACGGCCTTCGAAATTGCGGTTCGACGTCGACGCACAGCGCTCGCCCGGCTCCAGCCGGTCGGCGTTCATGGCGAGGCACATCGAGCAGCCCGGCTCGCGCCATTCGAAGCCCGCATCGACGAACACCTTGTCGAGTCCTTCACGCTCGGCCTGTGCCTTCACGAGACCCGAGCCCGGCACCACCAGCGCGAGACGGATGTTCGGCGCCACACGGCGGCCGAGCTTCTTGACGACGTAGGCGGCGGAGCGCAGGTCTTCGATGCGCGCGTTCGTGCACGAACCGATGAAAATCTTGTCCGGCTTGATCGACTCGATCGGCGTGTTCGGTTCGAGCGCCATGTAGTGCAGCGCGCGCTCCATCGCGTCGCGCTTGACCGGATCCTTCTCGCGCTCGGGATCGGGCACGCGGCCGTCCACCGACGTGACCATCTCCGGCGACGTGCCCCACGTGACTTGCGGCACGATTTCGGCGGCGTTCAGCTCGACCACGCGGTCGAACTGCGCGCCTTCGTCGGAGCGGAACGTCTTCCAGTATTCGACGGCCTGATTCCACTCCGCGCCCTGCGGCGAGAACGGACGGTTTTTCAGGTAATCGACCGTGGTGTCGTCCACGGCGACCATGCCGGCGCGCGCGCCCGCTTCGATCGCCATGTTGCACACGGTCATGCGGCCTTCCATGGTGAGCGCGCGGATCGTCGAGCCGCCGAATTCCATGGCGTAGCCCGTGCCGCCCGCGGTGCCGATTTTGCCGATGATGGCGAGCACGATGTCCTTCGCGGTGCAACCGCGCGGCAACGTGCCCTCCACTTTCAGGAGCATGTTCTTGCTCTTTTTCTGCAGCAGCGTTTGCGTGGCGAGCACGTGCTCGACTTCCGACGTGCCGATGCCGTGCGCGAGTGCGCCGAACGCGCCGTGGGTGGACGTGTGGGAGTCGCCGCAGACGATCGTCATACCCGGCAGCGTCGCACCCTGTTCCGGGCCGACGATGTGGACAATGCCCTGGCGCCGGTCGGTCATCTTGAACTGCGTGATGCCGTAGGCGTCGCAGTTCGTATCGAGCGTGTCGACCTGGAGCTTCGAGACGGGATCGGCGATGCCGTGACTGCGGTCGGTGGTGGGCACGTTATGGTCGGAAACGGCCAGATTCGCGCTGATGCGCCAGACCGGGCGCTCGTGCATCTTCAGGCCCTCGAAGGCCTGCGGACTGGTGACTTCGTGCAGCAGATGACGGTCGATATAGAGGAGCGTCGTGCCGTCGTCTTCGGTGTGGACCACGTGGGAGTCCCACAACTTGTCGTAGAGCGTCTTTGCCATGATATGCGGAGAATAAATGACTGCGGGGCAATACGGTGTTGGACGATTATGCCACGCGAAACTCGTGGACTGCTGGGCCGCTTTTGAAAAAGTCGATAAAAAACAGTGGGTTGGGTGGTAGTGGCAATACCTGTATCGGTATTACCCGGTATCTTGAAGATGAGTGGACCCAAGCTGTCGACCAGCAGTGCCACATAGCCCCAGTTGTCTGGCCGGCGCTATCAGCACGGAAGCAGACATTGCCGCGTACGCATCGCGTGATGCGAGTTTCACGACAGCGATTGCTATGGATTACGAAGCAATCAGAAGAGAACGGTTAAAAAGGACAGCTACCCCGATCAAGCACGACTTCAAACACAACAGCCAACAACGCGTTCAGCGACAAATAAAAAAGGCCCGAGCTTTCGAAAAAGCACGGGCCAACATCATGCGGGATTATCGTGCCTTGTTACCAGGATCCAACCCGGATCAAACGCGGATCGATGCAGGATCAACCCTGGCGTAATTGCATTAGCGTGCCGCCGACGTCACGAGCGGAGCGCTGATCGTCCCAATGGGAAGGACTTCGCGGCCATAGCATTCGATCATCATTTCTGCAGCCGACAGGTAGAAGGCCAGAACGGCGGTCAGCAGGCCCATGTAGCCGCCTGCTGCGTGCAGCGCAGCCGAACCGGTCCAGTCGCCGGCGGCGAGCAGGAAGAACGTGATCCAGAGAACGAAGAAAATAGCTTGCAACACGCGCGGCGAGCGGAACGTGGAGAGCCACATGTAGAAGGTGAACACGCCCCACAGGCAGAGGTACCACGCCACCATGCCTGCCGGCACCTTGTCGTGCAGGAACAGCACGAAGAGCGCGAACGACCACCAGAACGCGCCGTACGCCGTGAATGCCGTCGCACCGAACGTGTTGCCGCGCGGCAGCTCCATCACACCGGCGATCATCTGAGCGGTACCGCCGAAAGCGAGGGCGACAGCCAGCACCATGCCCATTGCTTCCCCGGAGAACCATCCGGCGTTGATCATGCTGAGCAGCCAGGTCGTCAATGCGAATCCTGCCAGACCTAGCGGCGCCGGATTGGGAAACTTCTTCACTTCGGTTGCGTTGCTCATTGTCGTCTCCTTGATAATGGGATCGTTGTCCCGTTGATTAATGCTTTGCTGCTACAGCCTGATCCGTTACACGGTTTGCACGAGCTGTTCGAGGATCGCGGGATTCTCGAGCGTCGAAACGTCCTGCGTGATCGCCTCGCCCTTCGCAAGCGAGCGCAGCAGGCGCCGCATGATCTTGCCCGAGCGCGTCTTCGGCAGGTTATCGCCGAAGCGGATGTCACGCGGTTTGGCGATCGGTCCGATCTCTTTGGCCACCCACGCACGCAGTTCGCTGGCAAGCTTCACCGCGTCTTCGCCGTGCGGACGCGAGCCCTTGAGCACCACGAACGCTACCACCGCTTCGCCCGTCGTGTCGTCCGGGCGGCCCACCACCGCAGCCTCGGCCACCAGCGGATTCGCGACCAGCGCCGACTCGATCTCCATCGTACCCAGACGGTGCCCCGAGACGTTCAGCACGTCGTCGATACGGCCCATGATCGTGAAGTAGCCCGTGTCCTTGTCGCGCACGCTGCCGTCGCCCGCCAGGTAGAGCCGCCCGCCGAGTTCCTCGGGGAAATAGCCCGTGCGGTAACGTTCCGGATTGCCCCACACGTTGCGGATCATCGCCGGCCACGGACGCTTCACCACCAGGATGCCGCCGTTGCCGTTCGGCACGTCCTGGCCCGTTTCGTCGACGATTGCCGCCATGATGCCCGGCAGCGGCAGCGTGCACGAACCCGGCACCAGCGGCGTCGCGCCCGGCAGCGGCGTGATCATGTGGCTACCCGTTTCGGTCTGCCACCACGTATCGACGACCGGGCAGCGCCCGCCGCCCACGTTCTCGTAGTACCACACCCACGCTTCCGGATTGATCGGCTCGCCGACCGTGCCGAGAATGCGCAGCGACGACAGGTCATAGCTCTTCGGATGCACCTTCGCATCGGCTTCCGACGCCTTGATCAGCGAACGGATCGCCGTGGGCGCCGTGTAGAACACGCTCACCTTGTGCTTCGCGATCATGTCCCAGAAGCGGCCTGCGTTCGGATACGTCGGCACGCCCTCGAACACCACCTGCGTCCCGCCGACCGCCAGCGGCCCGTACGCGACATAGCTGTGGCCCGTGACCCAGCCGATGTCGGCCGTGCACCAGAACACGTCGGTGGACTTCAGGTCGAAGGTCCACTTCATGGTCTGCGCGGCCCACAGCAGGTAGCCGCCCGTGCTGTGCTGCACGCCCTTCGGCTTGCCCGTCGAACCCGACGTGTAGAGGATGAACAGCGGATGCTCCGCACCCACCGGCACCGGCGCGCAGGTGTCGCTTTCGGCCTGCGAGAGTTCGTGCATCCAGTAGTCGCGGCCTTCGTGCCACGTCACCTTGCCGCCCGTGCGCTGGTACACGATCACGCTGTGCACCGCTTCGCAGCCGCCCATC
>NZ_JBHSMP010000006.1:0-311833 GCF_042655705.1 Paraburkholderia denitrificans
CCCACACGCGCCGCGGCACACTCACGGCCATGTGGTTGAGGGCAGACGTCCAATAACCCTTAACGTTGGCGGCCTCACCCAATCGGCCCAAGAACGGACAGTCGCCGTCGCTATGTGGATCGTTAGCAATGTGGCCCGCGCTGCTGCGGACGCGCATTTGAAATGAATCTGGCTGACCTTCCCGGCATTCCGCACGATCCAGTTTGAGGACATTCGGTACCATTAAGAACTCGCGGAGGCAGTATGAATGCGTGGGACTTGTTTGGTGCATTCGCCGGCCCAAGCTTCGCTAGGGTCTTAGCCGGACCTTGCGCCCTGCTAGTTAAGTGTGACATAGCCACCCGAGACCCGAAGGTCTCTGGACGGCTCTATGTTTCTTCTTTTTTTCCCGAAGATCTCATGGCGCGGCCGTGCCATCGGGTTTAGCTGGCGCCGGGCCGCCGTACTGTTCCATCACGAATTTTCCGAATTCGCTTGCCTTATAGCGGCCCTTTTCCCGCGCTTTCAGAAACTCTCGGTGGACAGCGACGCGTTGAGGATCGCGCACCAGAGGACCTCCGAACAGCTTCTCCTCATCGGGCATTGCCTTCAGACACTTGAGGAAGTCGAGACGTAGCCCGAACTTGATCTCCGGCTTTGCGAACCTGATAATCGACGATGACATACCGTCGGCGTGGTCCTTCGGCATGAATTCCTGGACAACAGCCTTTTCACCGTTGCGACGCGAGGCATTCCGTTCGTAGCCACGATAGATTTCACTAAGTTGCTGCGTATTGTCAAAATAGACGTTTTCCAGCGCATTTAGCCATTGAAGGTCATTCAACTTCTGAACATCAGCTACGGAAGTGACATCCACCGATGTTCCCTTGCGGTTTCCTATTTTATAGATAGCCTCGTCATAGAGAACTACCATATGCCAAGGGGAGACCGGGTAAAAAATTTGAAGGCCCTTGCTAGCTAGCCCGATGTTACTGCTAGCTATGCGGTCCTCGCCGTATTGGTTTGAGAATACAACGGGGTGATCACTTGTGACGAACCGGATCGGCGTGCGATTAATGGCAATTTTGATCCTCAGGTCATGGGCTAGAGGTAGGCACTCAGCGATTGCCTTCAGGCTATTATTGAAAGGTTTTTCGAGCGAAATTTTTAATTTTTCCAGATGCTCGGGCTCGATAGTCTCGTCTTTCGACAATAGCAGTTTGGCGAACTTTTCTGCCTGTTCGTCATTCGCCTCGCCCGCGTGCTTCGTCCGCGCGTACTGCAGCAAAACGAACGTCAACAGAGCGTCGTGGTCTGTGCTGTAGCGAACAGGGGCTTCTCCGCTTGCCACTATTCCATCAACTATCGGGGTGACTCGGCCCTCGAGCGTCCCGAACATTTTCTCGATCGTCAGGTCCTTGCCGTAAAAATAGTCTTCGTAACACTGCCCTTTCAGATTTCCAGCCGTGAAATGCTCACCTCGTTTAATAGTGAACAACTTGATCGGAAGTCTGTCTTCGCCCCACGAAAAATTGCGTAGATAGAATTGCGGGACGTAGTGTTGCTTCTTATTCTCAGCCACATTCACTCCTTATGTTGGCTGTCAACCTTTCGACGCTACTGGCGATGGACGCTTGTCGGCTGCTGGTTGCAACTCTGCTCAGATGTCGGATCTCCTGAATTGCATGCCACACCGGATTATCGCGGCCCACGGCTATTATCGTTCATCAGTGACGTGCCAATCCAGAGGCTACTATCACGCGAGTTGGAGGTCTGCTATAGGTCAGGTTGCGTCAGTCCGCTCTTCAAATTCATTGCCGGAAAGCGGCCACTAGAATTCCGCTTCCCGGAAGCGGCCAGTTGGCAGTGAGTATTCCCGACCCTTAACGGCCTCCCCACACCGCGTGCGCCCTAGGTCTCTTGTCCGAAGTACAGCGGTCGCTCACCCTTTTGCTCTTGCCGAAGGCCAGCTTCATCATTCCGGCCGGATTCCGATGCGGAGCGCGTGACGCTCCGGCTGTCAGAGCAGTGGTTCCACGCGCGTTTGCAGTTCGTCCTTCGGGTACTGATGACTCCACTTTACGAAATCTGCAACGCCGCCCAGGTCAGGAAACAACACTGAGGGATTCACGCCTGCCTTTGCAAGCTGTACCCGCATCTCACCGAAAGCACTCGCTGGGATCGTGACGTAGTAAAGCCGATTCTTGTAGTCACGATTCGTCTCCAATGATACAAACTCAGGCGACTTTCTGTTTCCGTCGTGGTTACGGTGAAGGGTGAACCATCCGTCCTGCGCAGTAATGCGGCGGGTAATGTGTCGCGGCCGGATAACGACAGTACGGGCTATCGCCAGCGGTGGTGAGTTGCGCTCCGCGTCACGCATCAGATCCTCTGGTTCGTAGGTGAGAATCCACACGGCTGCCGCCGTCTGCGTTTCCGCAGGCTGCTTAATGGCGAACCAGAGCGCTGTTAGCGCGCTGCCCGACCAGTCGAGCATACGGGTGGGCATGCCATGATGCTGTGCAATCGCCAACCAATCTGCGTCGCCGATGTCACTGAGCGGTGAATCCAGGTACGGGATCGCCCGGCGTTTGAATTCTTCCAGCATGCTCGTCTCTTCGCGCAGCGAAACGGAACGTCCGAGGCGCGCGATCGCGGGCTTCAGCGACCATCCGGCATCACTCTGGCCGCGGTAAAGCGTGCGAACTTCGCCATTGAGTTTGCCATTGATCGCCGCGAGGAACTCGGCGAGGTTGCGGGCATCGCCGAGATGCTTCGCATAGCGCTTCTTGTGCATGTTCTGCGCTTTCCATTGAGAAGGTTGCGTGCCTGACTCTAGGCTGGCCGCGGGACACAGAGGGCGGAATTCATGGTCGCGGATGTCGTCGATGAGCTCCCCTTGCGCCCACCTGACTAACGCGCCTTGAGCGTCGGTGCGATATTACGGAACGGCGGATTCGTCATTCCCATATATCCGGCAAACAGCTCAAGAAAGTGGAGAGTACTCTCGAATGCACGTGCGGCGAAGTCATGCGCGAGCATGCGATATGGGAACTCCGGCTGTGCAGCGGTTGCATAGGGATTGGGTTTGAGAGAATAGCCCAGCAATGTCTTGCTGAGGCCGCCCCACGCACCTTTACCCTGAATGGTGCCGGGCGAGCCGTCCGTAGGCAGGTCGATTGATTGCGGTTTGTAGTGCATCAAGGCGTTACGAACCGCGATCGCTACGGCGACATCCTGTATCTCGCGGCTGCCGCGGCTGTAAGGCGTCTTGTCGGCCAGCAGGCACGCCATATCGTATTTTTCGAGAATACCTGCTCTCTCGACCAGCGAGTTGTTGCAGGTCCATGTGCGCCCAAGCCGATCAATCGTGGCGGTATCAAGTCCGGCGAGATGATGCGTATACCCGACCGAGCAGTCCAAAAAAAGCTCGTTGATGAAGGCTTCAACTGCAGCAACGCTCATGAACAACGAGGCTGTGACGCAGCCCTTGTGTTCGAGTGCTTCTGCACCGTCAAACTGCTTGTACGACGCTTCGATCATTCCGGCTGCTCGCGCGTGCTGAGCCGCCGCAGCGAGGTGGGTGATCGAAAAGTACGAGCGCATTGACAATAGTGGCGGAGCCGCATCGCGTTCTTCTGACATGTTCGATCCAAAAGGGTGGGGTGGTCGGATTGAATTGTACGTGTGATGAACCGTGCACTTTGCGATATGCCGGCGGGTAACGGGGCTAAAGTTTTTCCGACGCCGCTTGAGTTTCGGTAGAGCACCAGCAATTTGGAGGCGGAAACCGACAGCTCACGCACAAAGATTTCCAGTCCGCCACGGTTCGATGCGTGATCCGAATGGCCCATGGCAAACGCGGAGCAGCCGTTAGAACGTCCGAGCATCGCGCTGGCCGAATGACGCATCATGGCCGGGTTGAAGCAGTGCCACCGACAATTCGCTCGCCGGAAACCGGCCATTGAGCGGGGGCGGACGAGACCTTGGCTATTCAAATTGGATGGCGACCTCGACCGGCGACTTGTGGCCGACTATTGTCCGATACGGCCGGCAGTGATCGACCCGAAGCTGCCGACCGACATTGGCGCTTCTCCGCGTCCCTTCTTGAGGTATTCCTGATGGACGTATCCACGATGCCGGTCAGGTGTTAAGGCGAGCTTCGCGGAACGTCGTGATCGCGCGCAATGAAGCGACAGCGTCCCCGACCGGATCAGTCTTCACTTGGGCAAGCACGCGCTCTATCTCAACCTTCTGCTTATCGAAAAGCTGGCGAACGAAGTCCGGTACCACGGGCGAATGCAGAAATTGTTGGATCTCGGCAATGTTCGGCTTCGGGCCTTCTACGGGACGGAGGGAGCTAAGACGAGTTGCAAGAAAGGCGCTGAAATCTTGCGCAAACTCAAGACAAAATTGGCCCGCGTCCACGGTCGGCGCCGGAATCTCAATCAGGTCGCCAGCTGGACCAAACCGGTGGATGTCGTTTGGCACGAAGTAGCGCCCGTCTGACCACGCGCTTATCACGGGATTACCATCGTGAGTAGCTGCATTTCTGCTAAGCCAAATGAACTTTCCATGACGCAGAACTTCGATGTCTCTCCACGTGATCTTCGGATTCAGAAACGTTGAGCCGGCATCCTTAAGAGTTTGAACGGTGTTGCTAAACGCTGAGAACGCGTAAACGATCTTACTTTCTGTTTGTTCGTTGCCCTGCTGCCCGCCGCGGAACCTGTGCATCGATTGATCGCAGCACTCGATGACTGAACGCAAGCAAAAATCAAATTCCTTGACCTTCGAATTGAAGAAGCTGGACACCCAGCGGCGATGCTGATCTTGCGTAAGGCTCATGCCGGAATGCCCCTTTTGTGGAAACTGCATTGTAAGACCGAAGTCCGACTCATCCGAGCCGTGCCGAGTGCCATATTTGAGCCGCGTTGGCGAACGTTCGCGGCCTTCGACGCGGCCAATGCGCGTTGCACACGAATGACGGTTGGTCGCAGCGAATGCGACGTTCGGGCAACCGCGTCGTCGTCGCGGTCAATGGCGGGAAATGGCCGGTACTGCTCTATGTGATCGAGCGTTGTTCACCCGTTGCAGATTTTCGGAGTCAATCAGGTGGGGTAGGAAAATGTTGACACCTGGATAGACGGCTGGATTTGTAGTCGGAATCCGTAGGGCGCGGCGTCCGCGCAATCGTAACGGCCGTGGAATAACTTCGCGGCAGAGAATTCGATATACGAACGACAATCGTCCCGCACGACCCGTGCCCCAGGACAATCCAGCAAATCGAGTCGGACCAATGGCTCTGCAATTCCTTCAATCCTGAGCAACAGCTCTACGTCGCAGCTGAGTGGCCATATCGTTAGATCCAAGAACAGGGGGGCTCTCGAGACGAGGTACCTATAGGAAATTCCGTGTTCTTCCTCGATTGGCACAACATCGAGAGCCTCAATCAAATCCAACGGCTCCCAGGAGAAATTTGGCATAGCGCTTCCTATGTATCGTTATCGGCGACCTTGAACGAGCCCAACACTTGTCCAGCCGATTTTGACCACGATTCGGAAAACTGTTCGAAATTGTCGACGAATTAGTCAACGTTGTCGAATGACCGGTTGTGGCCGATAGTGTTGAAAAACGCCTTCTCTCGCGCAGCGGGACCAGCTCGCGAAAAATCGACCTCTCAGATCGCGCTATAAGCTGCTCGTGAACATCGGATAGGGGTAATATGACCCCCGAAAACTTCCAAGTAGATGCGAGCTATCAGCCGCGCCAGGAGGTGCTGGACGTGCGCCCATGCCACGTATGGGCACGGACGCGCGAATATCCGCGTGGTCATCCCTTAACATCTTCAATCGAGCGGGTGCCGTAGCAAACGGGAAATTTCACACACCCGAAAAAATGTACGCCGGGGGTTGGGCCTTGCCTGGAAACCCTGAGGACCATGGGGCTTGTGCACTGCGGACATACGACACCCACGGGTGCGAAGATCTTTGGGGAACGCGGGTTTTGATGATCGCTCATGGAACTCTCCTGAAAAATTGATGAGGTCAACTGCCATGAGATAGGTGCCAGTGATATTTTTTTATTCACCGATCACACGCACTGGCTTGTTGGTCGATGCCGATTGAACAGGCGCGCGTCTGGATCAACTCCCATGAGCGCGCGCCTGTTGCCCGGGTGGGAACTCAAGACCGGTTATTGGCCGCCGAAGAACCTCCTGCCGGACAGCTTGTCATCCTCGTCTCGATCTACGGGAGTTTGAGAGACCTTCGCCATATACAGGCCGATGAGCTTGCGAAGCGCACCACGCTTTTCCTCATCGTTACGATGGATGTAGCCGACCGCTACGCCCCATTTCTTCCTGTAGGAAGGCGTACGGCGATTACCGTTGTCGAAGTCGCCCCAGCGACGAGTAAGCGCTACCCAATACTCCCCCAACTCCTCGCAGGCCGTGACGTGGTCACGACGACTGGCAGAGACGAAAACGACCAGATGGAGGTGATGATTCTCATTGCCGTTACCACCGCTCTCCTGTCGCCATATCAGGCCATGAATCTCAGAGAGAATTCCACGAGTCGCATCCTTAATTCGCTGAAATAATTTCCGACGAAATTTCTGCATTGTTTCAAAGTTGACATCGTCACGTAAGGATTTGTTTATATTCATCGTAATGAAGAGAATCTGATAGCTCTTACGACGATCAAACATTTCAATCTCAAAATTCAGATTTCTGATGCGACATCTATCGAAGCGCTGCTTCTTACATCTCTGGGTATTGGAATCATCGTCTCTGCCGAGCCAATATTTACTAGTTCCGTCTGACATGGTTGACCTCCTTGGGGTTATGCCAATGGATCAACTCATTCAATAGAAAAGTATTTATTAGATATCAATCGTCAAACATGCCTTGATGGCATCTTGATCTGGTTTGTTTTGATGAATTAATTTCGTGGATGTTTTTGTGTATTTCGTGTTGAAATATTTGTTTTGTAAGACATGGATTATAAAATCTATTACATAGGGGCTGTAATTCTTATTGAGGTAAATAAGGTCTGAATAATGCGAATGCGTTATCGGGCATTGAGGATTTGCTGGTATTTTGAAAATTATTTCTTCCTCCAGATATGCAACTGACCGTGCATGAATTTCCACTGGCTTTCCACCGCGTGGGAGCGGAAGCTCCTGTCAGCTACTTGGATAGAAAAATGGCTAGCCACTGGTGATGGGGAATTCCCCATCACCAGTGATATCGGTGCTCATGTCACGCGGCGTCGCGTGCCTCGATTCGTTCAGTGATCCAGTCCTGAACCTCTTGCTCAACCCACGCTACGCGCCCGCCGCCAAGCGGAACGGCCTTTGGGAAGTTGCCTTCGGCGATGTACTTGTAGATGGTGGATCGGCGCAGGCCGGTGATGTTGGTTACGTCGATGAGTCGGATGAGGCGCATGGTGTCGCTCCTGTCTGGTTGGTCCAGACAATCCCGAGGAGCGGTAGTTTTTTACAGCAGGAC
The DNA here is from genome assembly GCF_042655705.1 of Paraburkholderia denitrificans. Lineage (NCBI taxonomy): Bacteria > Pseudomonadati > Pseudomonadota > Betaproteobacteria > Burkholderiales > Burkholderiaceae > Paraburkholderia > Paraburkholderia denitrificans. Next base: position 7,490 of record NZ_JBHSMP010000006.1, read on the forward strand.
GCATCCGCGTCCTGCTGCGGCCTTCACCTCGGGCGTCGTGCTAACATGATGACGTATGGCAGGAGCAGGGCAGGCATGCGTCTAGGCACCATGATGGACGGCTATCCAGAAGAGATCTATTAATATATTTCCGATGTATTTCTCGTGCATTGACGTTGCATGAGCATGGTATTTCGTATGAATTTCCTAGATATTTCTCAAGATATTTTTGTTGGAAATTGATATGGATTTCTTATTAAAGTTCGCGATGAGTGTGTTATGGCAATAGCGTATGACAATGAATCTGGGGTGGAAGCGCTTCAGGCTCAACTCCCCGGCTGGATTCTTGATCCGCGCACTTTGACGTGGCTATGGATGTGGCTAAGGGTGAGTGGTGCGCCCTTGACGGACGAGGAAGAAAGGGACTTGGCTCCTGACATGTTCATGACAAAAGCCATGTTTCTCACCATGGCCGACCGACTGGGAGATCGCTATCTCGTTGAGGACCTGAGCAAGGCAAGAACAGTTGAAATATTGCCGATGCACGATCTTTCTTGGATCGAGAAAAATGGGCGTCAGATAACCTGGCTAGTCAATGAATTCGAGCAGATATTCCGCGAAGACAGAGTGAACGATCCAGTCTACCCGTCGGTGCTTAATTCGCGGGAGCGATTGATTGCGATGATCGACTACTGGAGACAGCCTATATCGGAAAAGCAACGCGTGTTGAATGGGCTGAGGGACAACTGGGTGCAGCATTTGCGGCTGGATGAGTATTACAAATGGTTCAAGGAGGGGAGTGAAAAGCAGAAATGTGAAGTGGCATGGGATTGGTATTGTGAGAAATATCCGAGGTTGATGCGTAGTGTATCTAAATTTGTAAAATTAGATGATCTTTTATCCTTTCTCGATAGCTCAAATTTTTCATCAGATAAAAGGCAGCTTCATATTGGGGAGATAAAGAAAGAGCTCAAGCGCCGACAGTCCAGAAAAAATCTGGAAGGTAAATCGCAAACAAATTTGGCGTTGTCGGATGAAAGTCGTCATCAGTTGGATTTTCTGGTCAAACAGCAGCGAATGACGATGGTGGCTATCGTAGAGAGATTAATCCAGCATGCTGCTAGATATGGCATGCCAGACGAAACCGATGCAGTTCAACAGACTTCTCTGTTTTGATTTGTTCTGTCTTGCATCTATTTCTTGTTTTTGCGGATTGCGGCGTCTGCCTTGCCGATAACAGCCCGAGTGCGTAGGGTGCCAAGCGCTGACGCTGCAGATAACAGAAGGGGCTACGCGTCCGCCAAAGCGGCGTGTGACTGGCCCGTGCCGCATCTTTCGGCGAGGAGGGCGTCCAGTCGCTCGCCCAGCTTGCGCCACGCAACCGTTTTTTCGTTGGCATAGTCGTGATGCAGGTAGTGTCGGCGGACTTTCGCGCCAGCAATGACATGGTTTTGGCAGCGATCGATGATATCCAACGGTATTCCCAATCCCTGCATCATCGTTGCTCCAGTCCGCCGCAGATCATGGGGCGTCCACGCTCCGTTGGCTCCGTGACCCAGGACTAGACTATCGTCATGCCTTCGCTTGGCGAGTGGCTTGCTACGGCTCTTGAAGCGAGTTTGCCGGTCGCCAACCTGCTTACTTACCGATTTCAGGCAAATGTGCGTTTCTTCCTCGCCTTTGTTGCGGGCCGGGAACAGCCACCCGGAGTCGCCAGCGAGTTTCTTCAGTTCAGCGAAGTGCCGGTATGCGAAGTCCGACAGAAAAACAATATGCTCTTGCCGTTGTTGTCGTCGCCCCTTGACGTTCGCGCGGGGGATAAACCATGTGCGGGCGTCCAAATCGACGTGTTCAGATTTCGCCATCAGCAACTCGCCTATACGGCACAGTGTGCCAAGGCATATCCACAGCGCAAGCTGGCTTTCCCGCTTCAACGGTCGGGCCTGTTTGTGCCGGGTGCCCACTTCTGCGGTGTCGTATGCAGCCGTAGTGTCCCGGAAGATACGAGCCAGTTCCTGAATTTCGTTCGGCGGCAATATCCTGTCCCGCTCTTCCTCGTAATCATCGGGGACGAGCTTTTCCATCTCCACCAGATCGATAGGGTTGCCGTCGGCCAGCAATCCGCGCCAGGGCTGACGCTTTTCGCCCCAGCGCAGCATCTGGCCAAGATCGTTGAACGCCATGATAGCCGTGCGGACGATTCCCCGGCCGATCATTTTCCGTAGCATCGCGCGAATATCGGCATCTGTCAGTCTGCGCAATTCGATACGACCAATGGCAGGGAGAACATCTTTCTCGAACTGTCGGCGTAGTTCCTTGTTGTCATCCTTGCGAGCTACGCCATCAGTAACCCACACATCGAAAAGATCCTGCACTGTCGAACCATCGATCCGGACCTGCTCGGCTTGCGCAAGTGTGGCTTCCACCGCTTTTTGTTTTTCGATGCGCTCAACTTTCTTCGCCGCGACGGGATCAATGCCTTCAGCAACGATAACGCGGATGCGATCCCGCTCGGCCCGGATGTCGGCGAGACTCGTCTTGGGCCAGGAGCCGAGAGCGTAGTCCCGTTTGGCTCCGTCGAGCTTGAATTCGTAGCGGAACAGCACGGAAACGCCGCGCTGCCCTGCGCGGACACGACCGACGAGACCGCCATCTTCCCTAATGGTCTGCCCGTCGTTTGTCGGTGTAAGGCTTTCCAGCCCCTTGACGGTAATCTTGCTCATCCTGCACACTCGCTTGAAATTTTACCCCACTTTTACCCCACCGGATTGCATGGCTAGGAGTGGATGGATATGGACTGCTGTGGACAGGATAACATACTTAAATAATTGTAATTTAAAGGATTTATTGGAGCTTGTGTGTCCGTTGGTGTCCACGGCGATCTAGTCTATACATGCATGGGGTGCAGGTGGTAGGAGGTTCAAATCCTCTCGCCCCGACCAGAATTATCCTTATGAATCAATTGTTTACTCGATTCTTAGGCTCTCAGCACATGTCCTAGTCCCTGTGGATGACCCACAAAGCCTGTGTATCATCGGGCGATCCATTGGACTTAAGACATGTGCACTCATCTGGACAAGCGCGGAAACGTCTATTACATCCGCCGCCGTGTTCCCATCGATCTAGTTCCCGTTCTCGGTAAATCAGAAGTCAGCAAGAGCCTGCGCACCCGCGACCGGGACGAGGCTAAAGCGCGCTGCCGTCTCGAAGATGTCCGGCTGGATGAGGAGTGGGCGAAGCTCCGCGCTGAATTGCCGCTGACTGAGGACGTTACGTGTCGCGGTCAGTGGGGGCCATTCGATAGCCGCGAAGCCGAAGAAGCTCACGACGAAGCCGAAGCCGCGTACTCCTCGGATGACCGCGACGACGACGCACAGCAGTTCGAAGAAGCCGTAGCTCGTCAGGTCGCAGTGCTCGACGCGGCGGACACGATCCGCGCTGCCCGCGACTCATCCCGCAACCGTGCCCAGCACGCCGCACAGCAAGCCATAGCCAAGGCGGCGGAGAAGGGGGCACCGACTCTCCGCGATGTTGTGCCCTCATGGATTGCTCGTAATGCCCCGAAAGATAACGCCAGAGGCAGGACAGAGAAGGCGATAGCTCTGTTCGAGGAAGCCTTGGGGCGCATTCCCTTGGTCGATCTGAAGAAGGAGCACGGCGCGGCGTTTGTACGATTCCTGCTCGACGGCGAAGCTCGCGGCTTCGGGCGCAAGACGGCGGGGAACCACGCAGCCTGTATCACGGCGCTGCTCAACGTCGCCGAAAAGGATGCCCTGATCGTCAGCAACCCACTGGACCTGTCTTTCGACAAGAGCATCGGCGCTGCTAGGCGGGGACCGTGGACGGAAGCGCAGCTATCGCAGATATTCGGTCATGCGCTGTTCTCGGATCGCATGGAATCCGTCGAGCACTGGCAGGACGTTCAGCCCTCGGACGGTCGCGCCTTGCTGCTGATCCTGCTGCATACCGGCGCACGCATTGGCGAGATAGCGCAGCTACGGCGGCGCGATTTTCAGGTGCAGCGTGGCATGACCACGATCAACATTACGGCAGAGGCGGGCACGGTCAAGACGGCAGAGAGCGAACGTACGATCCCGCTCGCTGCGCACTTGCTGGCGGACCCATGGGTTAGCGCGTGGCTCGCCTCGGTAATGGACGGTAGCCGCCCGGACGATCCTGCATTCTCGACCATGGCAGGGCGTACACGTGGTCCCGGTGATACGGCGGTGCAGTGGTTCAACGGGTTCCGCAAGGACGCAAGATTGCCGCTCGGCGCACTGCATGGCTCGCACAAGTTCCGGCATTGGATCAGGTCCGCACTTGCCGCCAGCAACATAGGCGACGCCACAGCAGATGCCATTACCGGCCATGCCGCACAAGGATCGTCCGGGCGGGTCAGCTATACGACTATCACACTGGCGGTCATGCTCGATGCGCTCAACACGCTGACGTATCCGAAGGTGTCCACGGACTGACGGCTTGCGCTCCTCGCCTCGCTGTCGCTGGCTCGCCTGACGGGAGCGCGCAACAGATGCACCGCCGCGCACCAGTGCGTGAGTGTCTGGTATAGAGCCGCCTCAGCCCATCCTAGCTGAGTGAGAAGTTAAAGGAATTGTTCATGCCGCCCGACGAGCTGCTGCCGCTGTCACCCATCGAGAAGCCATACGAGTTACCTCCACCGGAGTACGAGCTGTTGCCAGCGTCGCTGCCCCACGAGCCGATGCTGTTCACGCCGGACATAATCGACTGTGACGCGTAGTTCTGCGTGCTGCCTACGCCGCCCGTGGAGCCCACCGTCGTACCGCTGCCGCCATTGGACTGGCTGAACTGTCCGAGTCCCTGACCCGCCGCACCGAGTAGCGCGGCCTGCGCCATCGACACGTCCGGCATACGCATGGGCGCAATGAACGTCTGCGGGATCGCTTTCGCGTAGTCCATCGCTGCCACGGTCTGCCCGTAGTCCTGCGACGTGATTAGGTTCGAGCGCATGCCCGACATCTGCATCACCTGATCGAACGTCATCTGCGAACCCTTCTGAGCCTGCATCGTGGTGAGGCGTGCGGTAGTGCCCTGCATCGTTGAGCGCATGATATCGGCGGACGTACCGCCCACACCCTTCGCTGCTGACTCCACGCGCAGCGCCCCGAGCTGTGCCGCAGCGCTGAGCTGCTGCTCAACATTACCCCGCGTCATGGCCTCCATCGCCCGCGACTGATTCACTGCGAGCGCGTCCGTCTGCTGCCCTATTGCGATGGCCTTGTTCTGGTTAGTGATTGACCGCTGAGCGTTCGAGAGCGCGGCTTGCGTCGCGAGGAACGAGTTGTTCGACTCCCGAATGCTGTTGCTGTTATCTGCCTGATCCTCCGAGAGCACGTTCGCGGCGTCCGTCTGTGCGGTCTGGGCCGTGTACGTCGCCGCGTTCTGTGCGTTCTGGATCGTGGCGTTCATGACTCCAGCGGTCGCGCCGACGATCATGGTAGCGAACTGCCCCATTAGGTTCTCCTCCGCGTTATTTGAGTTGCTCTAGCGCACCCTGTCTCCTGATGCACGCCGCGCCAAGGATTTCTCCAGAATGGAGAATAGATGGGCTCCCACGTACGACCGCCCGCGAAGCACGGCCTCATGCTACTGGCGCTCAACGCCGCACGCGATAGCCACGCCGCGCACGCTCGATGTACTGCCTGTCGATCACCGGCGCAGGCTTCTTAGACTTGGCGACGACCTCGCGTGTGTAATCTTCGATGCTGACGCCGCGCATAGTCGCGGATACCGCGAGGTTGGCGCGGTCCATGCCCCGCAGTCGGCACGCCTGCTCGATTACGTCCGGTTCAGGCGGCAATGCCCGCGCTACCTCCCGTACTAGCGCAACCTCCAGCCATGCGGGACGCACCTGCTCAATGCGTTCCGCGCTCATGCCTTCGCCCGCGCTCTGTACTTGCGCGCTGCCCAGCTCGGGAGTCCGCCAGTACACACCTCCACCGCTTCACGCCAAACGGCGAGCGGCCCCTTTGATGCCCGCGCCTCCAAACGTTCGAAGTAGTTACGCGCCTCGGCGTTGTGTTCCAGCGGATGCTGCTCAGTAATGGTCATAGTCCCCCGATGAGTGCCCGGCAGGCCATCCTGCCCTGACGCCTTCAGCCACGGTACAAGATAGTCTGCTGCCATTGTGGCTCCTGTTAAGTGTGTCTTGGTTGGGACATGAAATTGGAGTCCTCCGCCCAGCAAGGCTGAGCGGGTTCTAAGATGTACTGCTTACTGATTAAGCTCGTTGGCGATTGCCGAGCCGATGATGGTGTTGGCACCGGGCAGGACTCACAGCACGGCACGCCTTACAATGCGCTCACAACCACACCAAGGAGGCCCGCATGCACCGTGTTATCCCCGTCGTTGCGCTCGCAATCGCCTGTTCAGCAGCACACGCCGCCACCGACGCCTCAATGCGTGACACCTGCACCCTGTACGGCGTCGGCGTGGGTGACATGTGGGAGGCGGTCCACGAGAAGCACATGACGCTGGAGCAGTTGTACGATGGCCTAGCCGATGCGCTAGGCAAGCGGAAGTACTACCGCATGATGGCAATGAATCAGGCCATACTGGACAATCCGCGCTACGCGAACAAACCAGCGCTGACCGTGGCGGTCATGGAGACAGCCGAATGCATGCAGAACCCGGCCCGTCTGGCAGCTCAGTATCAGTGAACTCCTAGTACACCCGCGCCAGCGATAGCCTCGGCCAACTCCGCAGCCCGCAGTGCGGCTTCCTCGGCTCGCCACACGCCCACGCTGCCGCTCGCAGCAAGCTCGGCCCAGCCAGCGACCCCGGCGTCAGCGGCGCGCATTGCACGCGTCGCTCTCTCTGCGCTATCAGGCGTCTCCACCCACGGCGCGGAGCGCAGCACCCAGCCCTCGGTTTCCTCAACGGTTCCGGCTTCGGCTAACGTCTCATATCCCGCTTCGCCAGTAGCGGCCAATAACTTCGCGGCTTCCTCGTAACCAAGGAAGAACGCCAGCCGCACATCCGGCCTGTCCCACTCAGGGCATACCTGCTGGCGGATGAACTCCCACGAGCGTTCGCAATGGTCCGCCATGCTGGAGTAACCCGGCGCTACCGGCATCACGCGAGCGGGCACCCGCGTATCTTTCCGGGCCCATTGCCAGTCTGTCTCCGCGAAGAACGCGCCCTCTTCGTGCGCTTCATAGATCATGTCCATTGCGATCTCAGTCACCTCGGTTACTGCATTCGCTGCCGTATTCATTTCTGTAGTCCTTATTAATGTCTTGTCCGCCTGTCTGCGGCATGTCGGTCCCTCTCCGTGTCTGAGGCGGTGGTTCTCTGCTCACACACACAGCGGCCCGAAGTTTACAGTCACCTGTAAACCGGCGTCAACAATTGCCTACAAATCAAATACTTGGGACAGTAAACGGCAGTGGACAAACCAGCGCTGCACGCGGGCTGGCCTCAATCCTGCCTGCTGCATAGGGCGGCTACTGCTCGTCAGCCACGACACGCTGTCACCGCATACCCGGCCTCAGCTCGCGCCTGCACCGCCCACGGTGCGCCGCTGTCTCGTGCGGCAATCAGGGTAGTCCGGTTGATCCCTAGCGCCTTCGCCGTCTGCGCCACGTTGCCTGAATCGGCCAGCAACTTGAACGCCTGCACAAGCGTCTCGTGCGCAATGCTGGGCTTGCGGCCTAGCGAGTCCTTGCCCTTGTGAGTCTTGCCGGTCGCCTCGAAGTGCCGCCGTGCCGTCTCCCGCCCGTTCGCGGTGTTCTCTTCAATCTTGGCGCGCTGCATGTCCGCCACCTGAGCCAGAATGCCGACGACGAGCCGGCCGAACGCATCCGGCGCTATCTCGCCAAGGCCATGCACATTCAAGCGCACGCCCCGGTCGATCAGGTCGCGCACCGTGCTTTGCACGTCGATAGCGTCGCGGCCTAGTCGATCAATAGCGAAGACATGCAGCACATCACCCTTGCGGATGAATTCTAGAATCGATCCAAGGCCCGGACGCTTCGCAGCAGGCACAAGCCCGCTCACGCCCTCATCCTTGCGCTCTACATCGAACTTGATGGCTCCCTTGTCCGTGAGAACGTCACGCTGCGCTTCAATGCTCTGGTCCTTCGAGCTAACCCGGTAGTACGCCCAATGCTGCGACATGCTGCACGCTCCATGTGTCGAGAAGATACAGCTATCATAGTTGACAGCCACCAATGCGTCAACTGTATCTTCCTGACATCACAGCATGGCACCTCGAAGCCTATCGGCCAATCGTCAGCATCTTATAAGTTCGTGACATATTGACTCGCGCTCTCGGCGCGCCACAGCGGAAGCGCGCAATGCGCCAACTGAGGAGCATTCGCGTGCGTGTGCGCCTGCACGCGTCTTATCAGAAGCCAAATCGGGCGCAAAGGGGGCACACGGTAGCGCGGCAGGGGCTGTAGGGTCGCGCAGAAATCCCTATCAAATTTAGGCCTGCCAGTTTGGGGCGCTGCTAGAATGGCGACTGCTACACAAACTGCCTCCACGTGGGCTGTGTGACAGTGCTAAGTGCTTGATTATTCGGTGTGTTTACGAGGTTCAAATCCTCTCGCCCCGACCAGGAAAATCAAGGACTTACGGTGAAAGCCGTAGGTCCTTTTTTATTTCCTGTGTGGAATAGGGTCACTCTGGGGCCACCTTGCGATTTTGGGGCCTGGCGGGAGCTTGTGGGGCCGCGCAAGGATGCAGGATCTGCAACCCGGAGCGCGCGATGAACATCGCCCGCGACAAGTACCGACAGACGTTCGATCTGCAGTGGAATTGCCGACGCCAGAACAACGACGCGGGCCCTGGGTCTTACTGCGACCGATGCACCCTTGGTAGCGGTGCCTCGTATCGAGGCGCGTGACCACCGCAGCGGGTGTTATGCTGCGGAACGTCGTGCCCTCATGAATCGCACATAACGACCCGAAGCAAAACACCGTAGGTAGCGCGGAGAGGTCTATGCCGATATTTGAGGAGCCCTAACGGAAAATTTCTCTGCCTGAAGTTTCCCAGGACCCATCTCTGAGATTCGTTCGCATGTCCGTAGATCATCGCCTTTGCTGGAGCACGCCATACGTCAGGAAGAAGCTGATCGAACGCTCGCTTTCGGAACGGGCGGTCTTCGCCTATTTCCTCGCCATCACGACTTTCGACTGGCTGCAGTTCTCGCTCATCGCGGCCACGCCGAGTCCGAAAGTTGAACCGTGGATGCTCGCCAACGCGTGGGCTACTTTCGGAGTGACGATAGCGGGCGTTGTGTACCTCTTCGGCAGAAACCGTGGCGGTACTCGCTTCATGTCGCGCTATTTTCCGCTATCGGTCACCGTCGGATGGAAGTGCGTCGTGTTCCTGTATGCGTTGAACTGGCTAATTGACGCATGCTTTGCGGATTATGGGCAAACGGTTGTTGGCTGGCTTTCCACGGCATGTGCGGGCGTCGTCAACATTTTCATGTTCTGGCGTATTGGTTACCACCTCAGTACGGTTGCTCGGGTATCGGCTAACTCCAATATTGCCGCGTAAAGTTGCTATGGTGCGTCGGCCCGCTTTGACTGGTCGGCAGTGCCGTGTAGCCGTTGGCGGTTTGCCCGGACGGGAGGCGCTGGAATGGCGAGGTGAGGTCGCGACACGGATTAAACCGCCGCCGACCGATTGATGCATCAACAACCATTTAGACTCGGCACTCTATTGCTGTCGGATTCAGGATACCGTCGTCGGGGTGAAACGCCAGGGGAATCGGGCACCGGGAAAATGACACGCGACGCCGCCCGCCGCGCACTCGCCGCCCGCTGCGAAGTGAGCGCGCCGCCGCAGCCGGTATGATCGCGGCGGTTGCCCGAATGAGTGAGCAAGATTCGGCTGTTAATTTTCCTCACATATCGGTGAGAATCCCTCGCTATGAACCGCGCGCCGCGCGATTTACGATCAGGTCATGTTTTGGCCGCCGGCGCGTGCACATAACCAGCCGGTTTTTACACGAGTGCCCGTCATGGACCCAATAGAGCTCGCTCAACTCCTGTTTCTCGCCGCCGTGTGGGGCGGATCGTTCCTGTTTATCCGCATCGGCGTGGCCGATTTCGGCGTCGCGCCGTTGATGGCGTTGCGCGTCGGCATCGGCGCGCTGTTCCTGCTGCTCGTGCTGTTCTTGCGCCGTCCCGCGCGTGAGGCGGTCGGTACGCTGCGAGAGCGGGCCTGGCCGCTGTTTGTCGTCGGCATCCTCAACTCAGCCGCGCCGTTCTGTCTCTTCGCCTGGGCCGAGCTGACGCTTTCCGCGGGCGTGACGTCGGTGATCAATGCGACGACCCCGCTATGGGGCGCCGTCGTCGCGTATCTGTGGCTCAAGGACCGGCTGAGCGGGATGCGCATTGTCGGGCTCGTGATCGGCTTTGCCGGTGTGCTCGCGCTCGTTGGCGACCAGATCCTGACGCATGCGGGTGACGGGGCTTCGTCGTCCGCCACCGCGCTCGCGGCAGCAGCGACGCTCGGCGCGACGCTGCTCTACGGCATTGCCGCGAGCTATACGAAGCGCCATCTGACCGGTGCTGATCCGCTCACGGTCGCCGCTGGCACGATGATGGGCGCGACGATCGTGCTCGTGCCGTTCGCCGTTGCGACCTGGCCGTCGACGCCCATCTCGCTGCACGCGTGGGGCGCCGTGCTCGGACTCGGCATCGCCTGCACGGGCATCGCGTATCTGCTGTTCTTCCGGCTCATCGCCGCCATCGGTCCCGCGCGCACGATTACCGTCACGTTCGTGATTCCGGTCTTCGGCATCTTGTGGGGCGCGCTCTTTCTTGGCGAGCGTGTGTCGGCGGGCATGGTCGGGGCGTGCGCAACGATTCTCGTCGGTACGGCGCTGGCAACGGGTTTTGTGAAGCGCCTGCCGGGTCTTCGCGCGCAGCAGGGTGGGGCTGGCGCGAAGCAGTGAATCTTCGGCGTTGGGTGCCGCGTTTCGGCTTCGTTGCGCATGCATTTGATGCATGCGCAACGACTGCTTTATGCGCCACCTGAGGGCTTGCCGCTCAAGAAGAACGCCGGGTAGCCGGCCAGGACGGCTGGCATCGCTTCGAGCAGAAGCTGCCAACATAGCTCGTGACTCCCGCGTGTCCATCGAATTTCACGGCAATATCGGATGCCGCATATCCATGCGCGCTAATTCCCAATTGAACGGATGCGTTTATTCATTCCGACGCAATAAAGCATGATTTGGCATTGTCAGTCAGATAGTGTTTGTCGGCTTTCTGTAATTTTTTGATATTTAAACCAAACTGGCATATAAAAATATGACGGATTTAATCCTTCCGAATAATTTGCCGATAAGTGAGGTAACGAATACGTAGTAGGCGCTTCTGTGGTACGTATCGAAAGCCCCCAGTCACCGACGCTGATGCTATGACAGCGTAAGACCCACAATATTGTGCGGTGCAAAAGCGGTCGAGACACGATAGACGCACGATTATCAATAGAAGTCTAGACTGGCGCCATTCTTCGGCAATGGTGCGATTGTGGTGTCGACGAATCAATACAGTGTTTTCGCTTAATGGCTTTGCCAACAAAGCAATGATATGGTTTTGGTTGAGTGGCCCTTATTGAGCCTGTGCCGAATACGCAACGATGAATCGCTATTTTCAAGGTTTCTCCATCATTGCGGATCCGCTGGTTTTAGGTTCGCCGCGTGCGGGACGGGGGGATCGTCCGGCGCGCGGCGCAAGCCGGTTCAGGCTGATTTGACGCACGGCGGGTCGCTTTGCGGCCCCGGGCGACGACGGCTGCCGCAACCGCCCAGGCGCCAGGGCGGTTGCGCGACGCTCGCGCTCCGGCGGACTTCGCTCCGGCGTCGTTAGATTGACGTTCGCATCGGGACTTCCATGAAAGTAAAAAAATTGCCCTGGCAGGGCTATTGTGTGCGCGGGGTGCTTGCCGCGCTGCTCGGTCTTGGGTCCGCAGGCGCGCACGCGGATCGGTTCGGCGTCCAGTTCGGCGCGGGGATCGGTGACCACGACCTCAAGAAGTTGGATCTGGGCCTCGTCTGGGATCCCGGCTGGCAATGGTGGCATGTCGGCGGTTTTCATTTCACCGTGGTCGGCGAGGGCCACGTCGCGTACTGGCACGCGACTCCTTCCAATGCGTCGGCTTCAGGCGTCTGGGAGTTCGGAATCACGCCGATGTTCCGCATCATCAAGGACACGGGATGGTTCCGTCCGTTCTTCGAGGCGGGCCCTGGGGTGCGGTTGCTGTCAACGGTCTATGTGGCGCCTGGCCGAACTGTGTCGACTGCCTTCCAGTTCTCCGAGACGTTTGGCGTCGGCGCGCAATTCGGCGAGCGCCAGAACTATCAGGCCGGTGTCCGCTTCCAGCACCTGTCCAATGCGGGCATCAAGAGGCCGAATCCGGGCATCAACTTCACCCAGATCTATTTGCAGTACAACTTCTAGCGTGTCGCAACCGGCACAGGCGTTGCTGTAACCACAGCCGCTCGGCGCACGCTAGAAGCACACCGCGCCAGTTCGTCCATGTCGGCCGTTTCGGCGCCGACTGAGCGCCTGCTGCCCGCCGCACACGCCGATACCGGCCATTTCCCACACCCGCTAAACTGTCGAGCATTGATGCGGTGCACCACGTGCGCCGCATCGCCGGCATTTCTTACACGCGATGCGCCGGCGTCGCAGACAGAAGAGTGAGGACGAGGCATGGCTATCGAATCGGTGGGGATTGTGGGCGCGGGCACGATGGGCAACGGCATCGCGCAGGCGGTCGCCGTTGCGGGCCTGAAAGCGGTGATGATCGACGTGACCGACGCGGCGCTCGCAAAAGGCGTGGCGACGCTCACGCACAGCCTCGAGCGGCTCGTTTCGAAGGGCAAGCTTGCCGCGGACGTGCGCGACGCGGCGCTCACGCACATCGAGATTTCCACCGATTACCAGCGTCTCGCGGGCGTGGATCTCGTGATCGAGGCCGCCACCGAGAACGCCGAACTCAAGACGCGCATTCTCAAGCAGATCGAAGCCGCTGCGCGGCCGGATGCGATCATCGCGTCGAACACGTCGTCGATTTCGATCACGGCGCTCGCGACGACGCTGGCCGATCCATCGCGCTTTATCGGCATGCATTTTTTCAATCCGGTGCCGATGATGCCGCTGGTGGAAGTGATCCGCGGTCTGCAGACGCGTGCGCAGATCGCGCAGGACGTCCATGAACTCGCGAAGCGGCTCGACAAGACGCCGATCGACGTGAAGAATTCGCCGGGCTTCGTCGTGAACCGCATTCTCGTGCCGATGATCAACGAAGCGTTCTTCGTGCTCGCGGAAGGCACGGCGAGCGCCGAGGAGATCGACGCCGGCATGAAGCTCGGCGCCAATCATCCGATTGGGCCGCTCGCACTGGCGGACCTGATCGGCCTTGACGTGTGCCTCTCCGTGATGGACGTCTTCCTGAAAGACTTCGGGGACTCGAAGTATCGTGCCTGTCCGCTGCTGCGCGAGAAGGTCGCGGCGGGCCAGCTCGGCCGCAAGACCGGGCAAGGCGTGTATCGCTACGACAAGTAATCGCGCGGTGATCGCGCAAAGCCGGTTCAGGTGCGCACGCCTACGCGGTACTGTGTGACCTGACGATACGTGGCGCCGGGGCGTAGCACCACGGCGTCGCGCTCGGGGGCTTCCATGTTGATCTGGTTCGGGAAGCCGCCCGCTTCGAGGCACAGGCCCGCATGGCGCACGTACGTCGCGCCATGGCGGCCCGGCATGCCGTCCAGATAGTTCCCCGTATAGCACTGCAGGCCGTACTGGTCGGTCGCGACGCTCAGTTCGCGCCCGCTGCACGGATCGTAGACGCACGCAACGCTGCGCACCGCGCACGCCGTGCCCGGTTCGGCGACAGGTTTGCGCAGCACGTAGCAATGATCGAAGCCGCGTGTGCGCGCGAGCTGGGCGTTCGGCCAGTCGAGTCGCGCGCCCAGCGGCGCGCCGTGCCGGAAATCGAAGGCGCTGCCCGACACGTCGGCGATGCCGACCGGGATCAACTGCGGATCGACTTCGAAAAACGCATCGGCGTCGATCGTGAGAACGTGTCCGCGAATATCCGAGCCGGGTTCGCCGGTGAGATTGAAGTACGGATGACTCGTGAGATTGAGCGGCGTCGGCGCGTCGCTCACGGCTTCGTAGTCGATCGTGAGCGTGCCTTCGTCGTCGAGCGTGTAGCGTACCTGCACGCTCACGTTGCCGGGAAATCCGGCGTCGCCTTCCGGCGAGTCGAGCCGCAGCACCAGCGCGCCGCGATCGTCTTCGACTTGCCACATCGCGCGATGAAAGCCGTTTGCGCCGCCGTGCAGCAAATTGCCGTTCTCGTTGCGGTCGAGCGTGTATTCGATGCCGTCGAGCGTGAAGCGCGCGCCGCCGATGCGATTCGCCCAGCGCCCGACGAGGCCGCCCATGTAGGTGCTCGCTGCGTAGTATTGGGCGGGCGTGTCGTGGCCGAGCAGGATATCGGCGAGGCGCCCGGCGCGGTCGGGCGCGAGCCATGAGACGAGCGTTGCGCCGAGATCGCTGATCGTCAGCTTCATGCCCTGCGCGTTGCGCAGCGTGTAGAGCCGGACGGGATCGCCGCCGGGCAGGGTGCCCCAGGGTTCGGCGGGCAGATGGGCGAAGCTGTTCATGGGGCTGGAGTCGGAGATATTTATTGGCGGCCGTGGCCGGAGTCCGGACGCGCGGACGTTGGGGAACGCGTCGCTTCAAGCGCAACGCTGTCCTGATACTCGCGCGGCGTGCAACCGAGTTCGCGTTTGAACACGGCATACATGTACTGAAGCGACGTGAACCCGCAACGGATCGCGACTTCGGCGCTCGCCGCGTCGCGCGATGCGAGCATCGCCTTGGCGGCGTCGAGCTTGTGACGCAGGATTTCCTGGTGCACGGTGCACTGGCGTTCCCGCCGGAAATACTCTTCCAGCGACGATCGAGAGATGCCGACGTAATCCGCGACCTGTTCGGTCTTGATGCCCTGGCATGCGTATTGCCGGATGAAGTGGCGTGCACGCATGACGTGCGGGCTTGAGAGCGGTTCGTGTTTCGTCGATTCGAGCACGTTGATGCCGACCGGCGGAACCAGAATGCGCCGTCCGGGAAAACGCGCGCCGCTCAGCATCTGGTGCAGCAGGTGCGCCGCCGTCTTGCCCATTTCCTCTGTGCCCTGGATCACCGACGACAGCGGAATGCGCGTGAGCGTGCGTGTGAGCGGGTCGTTGTCGATGCCGATGATCGCGACCTGTTCGGGCACCGCGATGCCGTGGATCAGGCATGCCTGCAGCAGATGCCGCGCGCGCGCGTCGGTGACGGCGATGACGCCGACCGGCTTGGGCAGGCTGTGCAGCCATTCGCTCAACTGCTCGATGGCCTGGTTCCAGGCCGGCGCGCTCGTCGCGAGTCCGCGGTAGACGGGCGCGGCGACGCCTTCGTCCCGCGCGAGCTTCTGGAAGGCGAGTTCGCGCTCCTGCGCCCAGCGGTTCTCCTGTGCGACCGGCAGGCTGTACATCGCGAGATGCGGCAGTCCGGCGCCGATCAGATGCGTCCACGCGAGCGAGACGAGCTTGGCGTTGTCCGTGGCGATATACGGCAGCTCGGGCGGGTAGTGCGCGGGGTCTTCGAACGAGGAGCCGACTGCGACCACGGGCAGGCGGCAGCCGATCAGCGCTTCGGCCACGGCGGGGTCGTCGAAGTCGGCGATGATGCCGTCGCCGTCGAAGCGCTCGATGCCCGCGAGGCGGCAGCGGAAATCCTCTTCGAGAAACAGGTCCCACGCGACGCGCGTCGAGCGCAGGTAATGGCCGATTCCCGCAATGATCTCGCGGTCATAGACCTTGTTCGCGTTGAAGAGCAGCGCGATGCGGTGCGGCGTCTGGGAAGCGGGGGCGCGGTTCATGGCATGTCGGGCGCGACATCGCGGCGGGCCGTGGCTGGCGGGCGCGGGGTTGTCGACGCCATCGTCTCCTTGTTCCTTGTCTGGGCGCAGCGTGTGTGCTGTTCGCGCGGCGCTGTCTCGGCTCTGGCTTCGGCCCGGGTTTCGGTTATTAAGCGTGCAGTTATTTTAGGCCGACATTTCGCGGCGCGTGGGCGGCACACGTGCGGCTGGCAGGAAACGTTATCCGGCTCCCGCAATTTCGCAATTGCTCCTCGTCGCGCGGCGCGGGCAGTATGGCTCTCATACAGACGGGCGCGTGCCGTTGCGCCGCAACATGAGAGGAGTCGCCATGCAGTATTTCGACCATATTCCCGCGATCCGCTACGAGGGCCCGCAGTCGGACAATCCGCTCGCTTTTCACCATTACGACCGCTCGAGGAAAATCCTCGGCAAAACCCTTGAGGAGCATCTGCGCGTCGCCGTGTGCTATTGGCACACGTTCGTGTGGCCAGGTGTCGATATTTTCGGGCAGGGCACGTTTCATCGTCCGTGGCAGCAGCCGGGCGACGCCATGGAGCGCGCGCGCCAGAAGGCCGATACCGCGTTCGAGTTTTTCTCGAAGCTCGGCGCGCCGTTCTATACGTTCCATGACACCGATGTCGCGCCCGAGGGCAAGGACCTGAAGGACTACACCGAGAATTTCGCGCGCATGGTCGACTACATCGGCGAGCGTCAGCAGGCGAGCGGTGTGAAGCTGTTGTGGGGCACGGCGAATCTCTTTTCGAACCCGCGTTATGCAGGCGGAGCAGCGACGAGTCCGAATCCCGAAGTGTTCGCGTATGCCGCGACGCAGGTGTGCCACGCGCTCGATGCCACGCGCAAGCTCGGCGGCGAGAACTATGTGCTGTGGGGCGGCCGCGAAGGCTACGACACGCTGCTCAACACCGACCTCATGCGCGAGCGCGAGCAGTTTGCGCGCTTCCTTTCGATGGTGGTCGAGCACAAGCACCGCACCGGTTTCAAGGGCACGCTGCTGATCGAGCCGAAGCCGCAGGAGCCGACCAAGCATCAATACGATTACGACGTCGCGACCGTCTACGGTTTTCTCGCGCAATACGGCCTGCAAAACGAAATCCGCGTCAATATCGAGGCCAATCACGCGACGCTCGCGGGCCACTCGTTCCATCACGAAATCGCCATGGCCTTCGCCCTCGGCGTGTTCGGAAGCGTCGATGCGAATCGAGGCGATCAGCAAAACGGCTGGGACACGGATCAGTTCCCGAATAGCGTCGAGGAACTCACGCTCGCGTTTTACGAAATCCTGCGTCATGGCGGATTTTCGACCGGCGGCATGAATTTCGACGCGAAGGTGCGCCGCCAGAGCAGCGATGCCGAAGATCTGTTCTATGGCCACGTCGGCGCCATGGACGTGCTCGCAATCGCGCTGGAGCGCGCCGCGGTGCTCATCGAACACGACCGTCTCGAACAGTTTCGCCAGCAACGTTACGCGGGCTGGGATACGGAGTTCGGTCGCAAGATCCTCGCGGGCGGTTATTCGCTGTATTCGCTCGCCGCCGACGCCACCGCGCACGGCATGAATCCGCAGCATGCGAGCGGCCAGCAGGAGCGGCTCGAAAACATCGTCAATCAGGCGATTTACGGGCTGCGCTAGCCGCTGGCGAGACCGACGAGGATAGAGACATGTTCATCGGAATCGATCTCGGGACGTCGGGCGTGAAGGCCGTGCTGCTGGACCGCGCGGGCGACGTGCTCGGCAGCGCGAGCGCGCCGCTCGCGGCAAGCCGGCCGCAGCCGCGCTGGTCCGAGCAGGCGCCGCAGGACTGGTGGCGCGCCACGCAGACAGCGCTGCGCGCGTTACTCGCGCAGGCCGCGACTGCGGGCGTCGAGCCTGCGCGTATCGAGGCACTTGGCCTGACCGGCCAGATGCATGGCGCGACGCTGCTCGATGCAGGCGGTGACGTGCTGCGTCCCGCGATCCTGTGGAACGATGGCCGTTCCGATGTCGAATGTCTCGAACTGGAGCGCGCGATGCCGGAGTTGCATGCCATCGCGGGTAATCTGGCGATGCCGGGTTTTACGGCGCCCAAGCTGCTGTGGGTACGCAAGCATGAACCCGAAGTGTTCGCGCGCATCGCGCATGTTCTGCTGCCGAAGGATTATCTGCGCTATCTGCTGACCGGTGTGTTCGCAACGGATGCATCGGACGCTTCCGGCACGCTGTGGCTCGACATCGCGAAGCGCGACTACAGCGATGCGTTGCTGGCCGCATGCGGGCTTGCGCGCGAGCAGATGCCCGCGGTCTTCGAGGGCAACCGGATCACAGGCACGCTGCGTCCGGAACTGGCGCGCGAATTCGGGCTGCGAGAGATACCCGTGGTCGCGGGCGGCGGCGACAACGCGGCGGGCGCGGTCGGCGTCGGCATTGTGCGCCCCGGCGATGCGATGCTGTCGCTCGGCACATCCGGCGTTTATTTTGCGGTATCGGACGGTTTTCGCGCGAATCCCGAATCCGCTGTCCACAGCTTCTGCCACGCGCTGCCGCAAATCTGGCATCTGATGTCGGTGATGCTCAATGCCGCCAGTTGCATCGATTTCACGGCGCAATGCACGGGTTATGAGAGCGTGGCGGCCTTGCTCGCCGATGCCGAAGCGCACTCGAACACGCAAACCGATGCGCGCCGCCCGTGGTTTCTCCCTTATCTGAGCGGCGAGCGCACGCCGCATAACAACGTCAACGCGAAGGGCGTTTTTTACGGCATGACGGCGCAGACCACGCGCGCCGATCTCACGAATGCAACGCTCGAAGGCGTGGGCTTCGCGCTGCTCGACGGCATGGACGCGTTGCACGCCGCCGGCCTCGTGCCCGATTCGATCACGGTGATTGGCGGCGGTTCGCGCAGCGCCTGGTGGACGCAGATGCTCGCGGATATCAGCGGCCGCGCACTGACGCTGCGCGCGGGCGGCGAAGTAGGGCCGGCGCTCGGCGCAGCACGCCTCGCGCACCTCGCGCTGGAACCGGGCGCGACGCTGGAATCGGTGTGTCCGCAACCGCCTGTGCTGGCCGTGCGCGAACCCGACGCTGCACGCCATGCCTGGTATCGCGAGGCGCGTCGACCGACGTTCCGCGCGCTCTATCGCGCGCTCGAACCTGTTTTTGCAACCGGAGCCTGATTACGGCGTCGGGGAGGCAGAAAGCTGCCCGGCCGGAGTAGCCGTGCAGGAAGATAAGTAGTCCTGTCGTAATGCCGCCGTGTCCTCTCGCGGGCGCGTGCGTCTTGCAAACATTGGCGCACCGGATCCGCGCATCGGCGGGACGGTTTCGGGCCAACAAAAAGGAAAAGGAGTTGGAGACATGAATTTTGCCAAACGTCGTTCGGTTCTTGGTTCGCTCGTTTGCGGGGCAGTGCTCGCGAGCCTCTCGCTTGCCGCGCCGCTCGCGCATGCAAGCAAGGCTCATCCCGAGATCGGCTTTTGCATCGACGATCTGCGCGTCGAGCGCTGGTCGCGTGATCGCGACTACTTCGTTGCAGCCGCCGAAAAACTCGGTGCGAAGGTTTCGGTGCAATCGGCCGATGCGAGCGAAGAGCGCCAGATTTCCCAGATCGAAAATCTCATCTCGCGCGGCGTGGATGTGATCGTGATCGTGCCGTTCAATTCGAAGACGCTCGGCAACGTAGTGGCCGAAGCGAAAAAGGCCGGGATCAAGGTGGTTTCGTATGACCGCCTGATCCTCGACGCCGATGTGGACGCATACATCTCGTTCGACAACGAGAAGGTAGGCGAACTGCAGGCACAGGGCGTCTTCAACGCGCAGCCGAAGGGCAACTACTTCCTGCTGGGCGGCGCGCCCACCGACAACAACGCGAAGATGCTGCGCGCAGGCCAGATGAAGGTGCTCAAGCCCGCCATCGATCGCGGCGACATCAAGGTGGTCGGCCAGCAGTGGGTGCCGGAATGGAGCGCTTCGACGGCGCTGCGCATCGTGGAGGATGCGTTGACCGCGAACAGCAACAAGATCGATGCGGTCGTCGCTTCGAACGACGGCACGGCGGGCGGTGCGATCCAGGCGCTGGCGACCCAGCATCTCGCAGGCAAAGTGCCCGTTTCGGGCCAGGACGCGGACCTCGCGGCAGTGAGGCGCGTGATCGCGGGCACGCAGACCATGACGGTCTACAAGCCGCTCAAGCTGATTGCGAGCCAGGCGGCCAGGCTCGCTGTCGATCTCGCGAAGGGCGACAAGCCCGCGTACAACGCGCAGTACGACAACGGCAGGAAGAAGGTCGATACGGTCCTGCTGCAGCCGACGCTGCTCACGAAGAGCAATGTGGACGTCGTGGTCAAGGACGGTTTCTACACGCAGGCACAACTGGCGAGCCAGTAACGGCACGCGCAGCGCGCGCCGCTTCGTGTGGCGTCGCGCGCGGCCCGTTGCAGCGAGGTGCAAAGCGTATGACCCAACCATTGCTGACGATGCGCGGCATCGTCAAATCCTTTGCGGGCGTGAAAGCGCTCGACGGCATCGACCTCACCGTGCGGCCCGGCGAATGCGTGGGTTTGTGCGGCGAAAACGGCGCGGGCAAATCGACGCTCATGAAGGTGCTGTCGGGCGTCTATCCGCACGGCACGTGGAGCGGCGAGATCCGCTGGGAAGGCGAGCCGCTGAAAGCCGCGAACGTGCGCGACACGGAGCGCGCGGGCATCGTCATCATCCATCAGGAATTGATGCTCGTGCCGGAGCTTTCCGTTGCCGAAAATATTTTCCTCGGCAACGAGATTACGCTGCCGGGCGGCCGCATGAATTACGCGGCGATGTACCGCCGCGCCGACGAACTGCTGCGCGAACTGAACATCGCAGCGATCAACGTCGCGCAGCCTGTGATGAACTACGGCGGCGGCCATCAGCAGCTCATCGAGATCGCGAAGGCGCTCAACAAGCGCGCGAAGCTGCTGATTCTCGACGAGCCGTCGTCGTCGCTCACCGCCGCCGAAACGAAGATCCTGCTCGATATCGTGCGCGATCTGAAGCGGCGCGGCGTGGCGTGCGTCTACATTTCGCACAAGCTCGACGAAGTCGCGGCGGTGTGCGACACGGTCACGGTGATCCGCGACGGCAAGCACGTCGCGACGGAGTCCATGCAGTCGCTCACGACCGATCGCATCATCGCGATGATGGTGGGCCGCGAGATCCGCAACCTCTATCCGCGCGAGCCGCACGAGATTGGCGACGTTGTATTCGAAGCGCGCAATGTGACCTGCTTCGATGTGACGAACCCGCGCCGCAAGCGCGTGGACGATGTGTCGTTTGCGGTGCGGCGCGGCGAGATTCTGGGCGTGGCCGGACTCGTGGGCGCCGGGCGCACGGAGACGATGCAGGCTATTTTCGGGGCATATCCGGGCGCGTGCACGGCGAGCGTGCTGCTCGACGGCAAGCCGTTGAAGATCCGCTCGCCGCTCGATGCGATCGAGGCCGGCATCGCGATGGTCCCCGAAGACCGCAAGCGTCACGGCATCGTGCCGCAACTGGGCGTGGGCCACAACATCACGCTCGCCGTGCTCGAACGTTTCTCGAAGGGCGGACGCATCGATGCCGCCGCCGAACTCGGCACCATTCGCACCGAAATGCAGCGGCTGTCCGTGCGCGCGGCCAATCCCATGCTCTCGATTGCGAGCCTTTCGGGCGGCAACCAGCAAAAGGCCGTGCTGACGAAAATGCTGCTGACCGACCCGAAGGTGCTGATTCTCGACGAGCCCACGCGCGGCGTCGACGTCGGCGCGAAGTACGAGATCTACAAGCTCATCTTCGAGCTTGCGAAGCGCGGTGTGGCGATCGTTGTGGTGTCCTCCGAGTTGCCCGAAGTGCTGGGCATCAGCGACCGCGTTCTCGTCATCGGCGAGGGTGAGTTGCGCGGCGACTTCGTCAACCGCGGTCTCACGCAGGAACATATTCTCGGCGCGGCGATCCAGAGCCGGCGCAGCCCATCCCTCGGTCAAACTGAAAGAGCGAGTGCAGCATGACCCCTGACGTCACCTCCCAAAGTGTGCGCGACGACGCCGAGCATGGCGGCAGCAGCTTCGGCATGCGCTTCCAGCAGCTATTCGCGCGCTACAAGATCCTCGCGTTGCTGCTCGCGGTCGCTGCGATCTGGGCGTTTTTCTCGGCCCTCACGCACGGCGCGTTCATCACGCCGCGCAACGTCTCGAACCTGCTGCGGCAGATGTCGATCACCGGCATGCTCGCGTGCGGCATGGTGTTCGTCATCATCGCGGGCGAGATCGATTTGTCGGTGGGCTCGCTGCTCGGCCTGCTCGGCGGCGTGGCCGCGATTCTGGACGTGAACCGCGGCTGGCCCATCGTCGCGACAGTGCCTGTGGTGCTCGCGCTCGGCGTGCTCGTCGGGCTCCTGAACGGCTGGTGGTCCACGTACCGGCGCGTGCCGTCGTTCATCGTCGGGCTCGGCGGCATGCTCGCGTATCGCGGCGTCCTGCTCGGCATTACTGGCGGGTCCACGATCGCGCCGGTCTCGGACCACTTCGTGTTCATCGGCCAGGGTTATCTGCCGCGGCTCGCGGGCGACGCGCTCGCGCTCGTGCTGTTTGCTCTCCTCGCGCTGCTGACCGTGCGCCAGCGGGCGAACCGGCGGCGCTACCAGTTGCCGGTCGCGCCGCTGTGGCAGGACGGCGTGAAGATCGTCGGCGCAGGCGCACTCGTGCTGGCGTTTGTCGTCATGCTCGACAGCTATGGCGGCATTCCCGTGCCCGTGCTGCTTCTGCTTGCGCTGGTCGGCATCTTCACGTGGATCGCGACGCAGACGGTGTTCGGCAGGCGCATCTATGCCGTGGGCTCGAATCTCGAAGCGACGCGCCTTTCGGGCGTCAACACGAACCGCGTGAAGCTCGCGATCTTCGCGCTGATGGGCCTCATGTGCGCGTTCGGCGGCATCGTCAATTCGGCGCGTCTCGCGGCGGGCTCGCCCTCGGCGGGCACGATGGGCGAACTCGATGCGATTGCGGCGTGCTTCATCGGCGGCACG
This sequence comes from Paraburkholderia denitrificans, assembly GCF_042655705.1. NCBI lineage: Bacteria > Pseudomonadati > Pseudomonadota > Betaproteobacteria > Burkholderiales > Burkholderiaceae > Paraburkholderia > Paraburkholderia denitrificans. Next base: position 30,436 of record NZ_JBHSMP010000006.1, read on the forward strand.
TCGATGCGCGGCGGCTCCGGCACCGTGTATGGCGCACTGATCGGCGCGCTCGTGATGGCGAGCCTCGATAACGGCATGTCGATGCTCGATGTCGATGCCTATTGGCAGATGATCGTAAAGGGCGGCATTCTCGTGCTCGCCGTGTGGATCGATGTCGTGTCAGGGTCGAATCGCCGTTGACGCCAAGATCGCAAACGCGCCGTCCTCCTGCCGTGAAATTTCGTCCAATAGCCGGATGGGAAGACGGCAAGCCCGCACGCTCCGTGCGGGCGCCCCGAAAGGCGTATGGGGTCTTAAGCTACACTTGCTGCAGCCTGAAAATGGAGCAGCAATGATTACTCGGAAAGCATGTCTCGTCGGCCTCGCGGCCACTGCCACCTTGCTTGCAGGATGCGCGGCGCAGTACCGCAATTCCAGCGCGTGCCAACAGGAAATGCGCAGCCGCCTCGCAGATGCGTCGCACGGCAAGCTTTCTGTCGCGCACACTTCAGTCGCGTATCGCGGTAGCCGCGTCGTGGTCGAAGGTCACCTCGAAGCGACGCATCACGCCGTTGCGGACGCCGCTTCTGGCGCTTCGGACGCAAAGGCGGCGCTTGCGGCCTCGGGGCCCTCGGAGGCTTCGGCGGTTGTAGAGGAATCGGCGGCAGTAGAGGCTTCGGCGACCAAGGCCGAAACCAAACCCACTACGCCGGTCGACGTGCTGACGCAGAAACTCGGCATCAAAAAGCCGCGGCAAACGCCCGCCGCCGCCGAATGCACGTTCGACGAGTCGGGCCTCAAGTCGTTTCGCTGGCTCGCGCCGGCGTCGCTCGCGAAGACCACGCCCGACCCGGGCGCCCCGTCCGACTGACACCGCACGGACGAACCACGCGAGGCGGCTTCCGTCCCGATTTGCGCGTGCCCATAAAGCGCTCCGAACCTTTTTATGGTCAACGGCGTGTTTCGCGGACTCGCATCGGACGGCCGCGACCATGACGCGCAGATCGCATCCGGACGCAAAAGCGATCGCCAGTGCGTTGATAGCAAAGTAAAAATCCGGATTTCGGGTTTCGCGCGAACCTGCTCAGGCATCAAGAAGAACGCGACAGCGGCGTAATTGCCGGTGCGTCGATCAGTGACGGGGCGCGGATTTTGCACAGGGACTCCCTGGACCGGTAAAATAATTGGTTGATCCACGCAAACTGGCCGTGGCGTAGCCGAGGGATTACCCGAACATGAGTGATTTTCATCAACGTCTTGCCATCCGTGCTGTCGCGTTCCTGATGGCAGGCGGGCTGGTCGCCGGCTGCAGCTCGCCGTCGGCTCCCAAGATCGATTACCGCAGCGACATCAAAACGAAGGCCAAGGAGTCGACGCTGGCGATTCCGCCGAACATGCTCGACGAAACGTCCGACCAGCGTTCGCTGCCGCCGGTGGGCGGCGAGACTTCGCTCTCCGCGCTCCAGCGCGTCGAGACCGCAGCGCCGCCGTCGTCGGCCGACGATACGCGCGTGCTCCCGCAGGTGGCGGGCATGCATATCCAGCGTGACGGTACGGAAAGCTGGCTCGTCATCGACAACAGGAAGCCCGACGAGGTCTGGCCGCAGGTGCGCCGCTTCTGGCAGGAGCAGGGTTTCCTGCTGGTGGTCGACCAGCGCGACAAGGGCGTCATGGAGACCGACTGGAACGAAACGCACCAGAAGATCAGCGACGGCCTGATCCGCAACACGCTGTCGTGGGCGATGGGCAATTCGTACGTCGGGGCCGAGCGCAACAAGTACCGCACACGTCTCGAAACGTCGCCGGCCGGCGGCACCTATATCTTCATCAGCCAGAAGGGTTTGAGCGAGCAGGTTGGTGGCGTCAACAACGACAGCACGAAGTGGGCGCCGAAGCCCAACGATCCCGCGCTCGAAACCGAATACCTGAAGCGCCTGATGGTGACGCTTGCGAATGCGAAGCCGGGCGTGCCCGACGTGCAGGCCGTCGCCGAGGCGGACGCGAAGCCGGATGCCAAGGCCGACAAGGCGAAGTCGAAGGCGGACCCGGCTGCTGCTGCCGTCGCCGCGCAGAACGCCAACTTCGCTGCGCAGAACGCCGCTGCTTCCGCGCAGCAGTCGGGAAGCGGCGTGTCGCCGTCGGGCGGCCAGTACACGTCGACGGAACTCACGCTCGGCGAGTCGTATGACCGCGCATGGCTGCGTGTGGGCATCGCGCTCGACCGCGCGAGCTTCACCGTGGACGAGCGCGACCGCACGAAGGGTATCTACTACGTGCGCTACGTCGACCCGAAGGACATGACTTCCGACTCGCAGGGCTTCTGGGACCAGGTGTTCCATGGCCGCAAGGAGAAGGTCGCGAAGCTGTACAAGCTGAACGTCCGCGCCATTACCGAGACCCAGACGCGCGTGGCGATCGTCGACGACGCGGGCAAGATCGACACGTCGGCCCCGGCTCGCGAGATCATGAACCTCGTCGTCTCGCAACTGCAGTAACGCATTTGCGGCCCGCACGCCGGGCCTCCATTAAAAAACCCGCCTGGCGCAACACGCAGGCGGGTTTTTTTTACGCTGTGCGCAACGGCGCTCAGTGCGGAGGAATCATCCATGTGAACACGTTTTGCTGCAGCCACACGAGGATGCCGAGCAGGATGGTCAGCAGGATCGAGTGCTTGAAGGTCTTCGCGAACACGTGACCTTCCTTGCCCTTGAGGTCGGTGGTGGCGACGCCGGTCGAGATGTTCTGCGGCGAAATCATCTTGCCCATCACGCCGCCCGACGAATTGGTTGCCGCCATCAGCACGGGGTTCAGGTTCAGCTGCTTCGCGGCGACCACCTGCAGGTTGCCGAAGAGCGCGTTGCCCGAGGTGTCGCTGCCCGAGAGGAACACCGCCACCCAGCCGAGGAATGCCGAGACGAGCGGGAAGAACGCACCCACCGAAGCCGCGCCGAGACCGAGCGTGTAGGTGAGCCCCGAGTAGTTCATCAGATAGGCGAGACCGACGATGGTCGCCACGGTCAGGATGGCGATGCGCGTCTGGACCCACGTGTCGGAGATCGCGCAGCAGAAGTCCGAGAACTTCAGACGCACGATGAACGCTGTGATCAGCGCGGCGACGAGAATGGCCGTACCGGTGGCGAGCGGCTGGAAGTCCCAGATCGCGCCATAGGGCGTGTTATAGAGCGTGATGAACACGGCCTTGTCGAGGCCCGGCCAGGGGATCTTCGCCTCGCCGTGCGTGAACACCTTCAGGATCGTCCAGAGAATCACGACCACGGAGACGATCAGCCACGGATACCAGCCTTGCACGCCCGGCACGTCGGCGCGCACTTCCTTCGAGCGGTCGACCTTGATCTCGAACTTCGGATCGGGAGCGGGTTTCCACACGTGCACGAATGCAATCGTGAGGATCAGCGAAACGAGCGACGAGAGAACGTCGGTCAGGCTGTAGTTAATGAAGTTCGCGGTGACGAACTGCGTGAGCGCGAAGCTGCCGCCCGCGACGAGCAGGACCGGCCACACGCGCAGCATGTTGCGAAAGCCCGCGTAGATGCCGATTACGTAGAACGGCAGTGCCAGCGCGAAGAACGGCAGCTGGCGGCCGACCATTTTACCGAGCGCTTCGGCGGGCAGGTGGGTGACGGCGCCAAGCACGGTGATCGGCACGCCGAGCGCACCGAATGCCACCGGCGCGGTGTTGAAGATCAGCGTGAACGTCAGTGCTTCGAGTGCCGGGAAGCCGAGCATGATCAGCAGCGAGCTCGTGATCGCGATCGGCGTGCCGAAGCCGGAAATGCCTTCGAACAGCGCGCCGAACGAAAAGCCGACCACGACGAGCACGATGCGCCGGTCGTTCGGCAGGTGATCGAGCAGCCACATGCGAAACGCGGCGAACCGGCCTGAGCGCAGCGCGATGTTGTAAAGCAGAATTGCCGTGACGACGATCCACATGACAGGCCACAGCGCGAACACGGCACCCGCGAAGACGGAATTGAACGCGAGCCCGACCGGGAATTGCCAGCCGAGGATCGCGACGAGCAGGCCGACGATCAGGCCGGCGAGCGAAGCCTGCCACGCGGGTCGGCGCGCCCAGCCCAGCAGGGCGAGCACGGTGATGATCGGCAAGGCTGCGATTAAGAAGGACAGGAATAGCGAGTTGCCGATTGGAGTTAACAACTGGTGGAACATGACGTCTCCTGTTTTATGCGTCTTCGATTCGGCGCGAAAGATGCTCTCCGGTACGCGGGGGCGCTGGTGAAGACGGGTGTGTAATTAAGATATTGCTTCACTCCCCGATGCCCCCTAGCAGCATATAAAAGCCGGAACCGGCGTCAAGCAGGGAAACTACCGTCAAGCCCCGATCGGGGTGCGGCATATTTGCGGACGCAACGACGTTGCGGCCGGGCACGGACGGCGATTCGACGCGGGGCGCGGGGCGCGCGCTACGTGTTTGCGAAGGTGGAGCGGACGAAACGCGCAGGAGCGTTTCGCGCGGTTGCCGTGCCCGAAAAGAGAAGCGGCGCATCCCGTGAACCGGGAATGCGCCGCTCAGCCTCTCTGATCTTTGCGTTTTTGCCTGTCGTTATAGGTGCGTCTGGTTGTGATGTTTTGCCGTTCGCTGTGCCAGCGTGCGTGCGCTTACTTGCCGACCTGGTTGCCGATGATGCCGCCGACCGCCGCACCGCCGACTGTCGCGAGCGCGCCGCCTGCGAGCGCCGCACCGGCCACGCCGCCAACGCCCGCACCGATTATGGTGTCCCGGTCGCGTCTTGACATGTTGTCACAGGCGGAAAGGCTGGAGATGGCCGTCACGAGCGCGGTGAGGGTGAGAAGGGTGCGTGCGCGTCCAAGGGTTTTCATGATTGACTCCGGGGTAGTTTCGAGCGGCGCGGCGTGTGTGGGACGCAGGCTGCGCGGCTACTACACCCATCGTATCCAGCGAACCCGTATCTGGATGTGCGCGTTTGTCAGAGAGCCGTTGGAGTCGTAAAAGAGTGTTTCGCGCATTTAAGCCCCGGCAGGCCCGCCCTTTTGCCGGGTGTGCCGAGTCTGCCGGGGCTTCGAGCGCGTTTCAGCCGTTACTGGCGCCGATAGATCTCGCCGCCTTGCTTGATGAACTCGACTGCCTTCACTTCCATGCCTTTCTTCAGGGCTTCTTCGTCGCTCACGCCCTGCTTGGCCGCGAAATCGCGCACGTCCTGCGTGATCTTCATCGAGCAGAAATGCGGACCGCACATCGAGCAGAAATGCGCGACCTTCGCCGAGTCCTTCGGCAGCGTCTCGTCGTGGAATTCGCGTGCCTTGTCCGGGTCGAGGCCGATGTTGAACTGATCCTCCCAGCGGAACTCGAAACGCGCCTTCGAAAGCGCGTTGTCGCGCACCTGCGCGCCCGGATGACCCTTCGCGAGATCGGCCGCGTGCGCCGCGAGCTTGTACGTGATGATGCCTTCCTTCACGTCGTTCTTGTTCGGCAGGCCAAGGTGCTCCTTCGGCGTCACGTAGCAGAGCATCGCGGTGCCGAACCAGCCGATCATCGCGGCACCGATGCCCGAGGTGATGTGGTCGTAGCCCGGCGCGATGTCGGTCGTGAGCGGCCCGAGCGTGTAGAACGGCGCTTCGTCGCACCAGTCGAGCTGCAGGTCCATGTTCTCCTTGATGAGCTGCATCGGCACGTGGCCCGGACCTTCGATCATGACCTGCACGTCGTGCTTCCACGCGATCTGCGTGAGTTCGCCGAGCGTCTTCAGTTCGCCGAGCTGCGCTTCGTCGTTGGCGTCGTAGATCGAGCCCGGACGCAGGCCGTCACCGAGCGAGAAGGCGACGTCGTAGGCCTTCATGATTTCGCAGATCTCTTCGAAGTGCTCGTACAGGAAGGATTCCTTGTGATGGGCGAGGCACCACTTGGCCATGATCGACCCGCCGCGCGAGACGATGCCCGTCATGCGGTTGGCGGTGAGCGGCACGTACCGCAGGAGCACGCCCGCGTGGATCGTGAAGTAGTCGACGCCTTGCTCGGCCTGCTCGATCAGCGTGTCGCGGAAGATCTCCCACGTGAGGTCTTCGGCTTTGCCGTCGACCTTTTCGAGCGCCTGATAGATCGGCACCGTGCCGATCGGCACCGGCGAATTGCGGATGATCCACTCGCGCGTTTCGTGAATGTGCTTGCCCGTGGACAGATCCATGACCGTGTCGCCGCCCCAGCGGATCGACCACGTCATCTTGTCGACTTCCTCGCCGATCGACGACGTCACGGCCGAATTGCCGATGTTCGCATTGATCTTCACGAGGAAGTTGCGGCCGATGATCATCGGCTCGCTTTCCGGGTGGTTGATGTTCGACGGGATGATCGCGCGGCCGCGCGCGATTTCCTCGCGCACGAATTCGGGCGTGATTTCCTGCAGCGGGTTGGCGCCGTATGCGGCTGCGCCGAACGCCTGGCCCGCGTGCTGGCGGCCCATCATCGCGGCGAGCTTCGCGCCGTTCGTGCCGCTCGCCTTGAGGCTTTCAAGGTATTCGGCGCGGCGCTGGTTCTCGCGGATCGCGACGAACTCCATTTCCGGGGTGACGATGCCCTGGCGCGCGTAGTGCATCTGCGAGACGTTCTTGCCGGCCTTTGCGCGGCGCGGCGTGCGGTGCAGGCCGGGGAAGCGCAGTTCGGCGGTGGCCGCATCGGCGGCGCGCTCGCGGCCGTATTCCGAAGTCAGGCCCGGCAGCGCTTCGGTGTCGCCGCGCGACTCGATCCAGCGCTCTCGCAGTGCGGGCAGGCCGGTGCGAATGTCGATTCTGGCTTCGGGATCGGTGTAAGGACCTGAGGTGTCGTAGACATAGATCGGCGGGTTTTTCTCGCCGCCGAAGGCGGTGGGCGTATCCGACTGCGTGATCTCGCGCATCGGCACGCGAATGTCCGGCTGCGAACCAGTCACGTAGATTTTGCGGGAATTGGGCAGCGGGGCTACCGCGGCTTCGTCGACGTGCGCGTTGGCGGAAACGAACTTCGGGTTCGCGTTCATGACTCTCTCTCCTGTGTCGACCAGAGTTGGCGCTTTAGCGCCTTGCTCTGGTCCCATGCCGGTACGGCGGTCGACCAGAGTCGGCGCTGTAGCGCCTTACGCTGGTCTCATGCAAAGCGATGTGAAAACTACGGCTTAGCAGGAGGCGAGACGGAACGTGGACGAATTTCGCGATGAAGAGGTGAGGCCGGTGCTGCTGCGAAATCCGGACGCATCCCTGCGCTGGCATTATCCAGATCAGGTTCAAAGGGTATTTCTCACCCGCGCAATACGCCGCTCGACTTTCGTTCGTCACGGCGCATGACGCAGGACCCCCGCGTAAGCAGGGCAAACGATACACCGCGTTGCGACAATCTGGCAAGTGACGCTTGCCCCTGTCCGTGGTGCCGATGGCGGCGCGCTGGCAAAGTGAATTGTGCCGGATGCTGCGGGCCGAAACAGGTCGCGATCGCTTTTGCGCGATTTTCCGGGACGTCGGCGGTTACTTCTCCGGTTATTTCGCCTTTTCCGCGCTGTTCGTGATGGCGTGGCCGCCTGCGGACAAGTCCTGCCCGGCACCCGCAACCGTATTGCAGGCGGCGATCGTGCCCGCCGAGGCGGCGATGAGTATCAATGCAATCAGGCGTTTCATGAGCGTTCCTCCGGCGCATCAGATCAGGTCACGCGCTGTGCAGCATGCGGCGTGCCCGGGCGCTCGAATCCCGGCTCGTCACGACGCCTGGGCGCGTTGCCCGGGGCGAGGGCGCATGGCCATGTGAACCCAGCCCGCGAGCGCCGTGAACACGAGCCCGGCGATGCACACACCGACCCAGCCGAACAGGTGCCAGGTCGTCACGCCGACCGCGGATCCGGCTGCGCCGCCGATGAAGTACGCGACCATGTAGACCGTATTGACCCGGCTGCGCGCTTCGGGGCGCAGCGCGTAGACGCGCGACTGGTTCGAAATCTGTGCGGCCTGCACGCCGATGTCGAGCACGATTACGCCGATCACGAGCCCGAGGAGGCTCTTGCCGGAAAACGCGAAGATCACGAAGGCGAGCGCCATGAGCCAGAGCGACATCGTGATGATCGCGCGCGAGCCGCGCTTGTCGGCGAAGCGGCCCGCAACCGGCGCGGCCATGGCGCCTGCCGCGCCGACCACGCCGAAGAGTCCGGCCGCCTCCGGCCCGAGGTGGAACGGCTCGCCCGCGAGCAGCAGCGTGAGCACGGGCCAGAACATGCTGAATGCGCCGAACAGGAACGCGCCCGTGGTGGCGGCTTCGCGCAGTCCGCGCAATTCGACGGTGAGATGCCACATCGAGGCGAGCAGCTTGCCGTAGCCGAGCGTGGACGTGGGCTGGCTGCGCGGCAGCTTCAGAACGACGACAACCGCGAGCGCAAGCAGCATGACGACGGAAACGCCGAACATGGCGCGCCAGCCGAAATACTGGCCGACGAAGCCTGCCACCGTGCGCGCGAGCAGGATGCCGATCAACAGGCCGCTCATGACGGTGCCCACGGCGTGGCCGCGCGCCTCGGGCGGCGCGAGTTCGGCGGCGAAGGGGACGGCCTGTTGCGCAATGGTTGCGAGCACACCGATTGCGAGGCTCGCGCCGATCAGCACGGCAAGGTTCGGCGCCGTCGCCGCGACGAGCAGCGCGATGCAGACGCCCGCAATCTGCAGCAGGATCAGGCGGCGGCGGTCGAAGCGGTCGCCAAGCGGCGCGAGCAGCAGCATCCCGCCGGCATAGCCGAGCTGCGTCGCGGCGGGCACTGCGCCAATCCAGCTGGAACTCTCGGGGAAGGATCGGCGGAAGTCGTCGAGCAGCGGCTGGTTGTAGTAAATGCTCGCGACCGAGACGCCCGCGATGGTCGCCAGCAGGAGCAGGAGGCTGCGCAATGACGGGTTGTCGCCAGCGGGTGCGGAAACGGAAGTGGACATGGGGTCAGGAGCGGGCGGCACCCGGCGAAACGAAAGGCTGGAATCAAGGGTGCCGATCATACCGGAGCGAGCAGGATCGCGCCGGTGAATAGCTGATACCGGCGCGGATACCGGCGGGTTGCACGCGGGAGGCGCACCGGTTGTACATACCCGCGTGCATCCCGCGCGCTGCGCTCAGGGGATCAGGCCGCCCGAGGGTTCGTAAAACGGATAAGGACCCTCAGATTCATCGACGTACGCGTGGTGGGTAACGACGCCGCCGCGCGGATCGTAGCGATGCAGTGCGAACGCGGATGGTTCGAGCGTGAACGAGGAGGGCGCGCCGGGTGCGAGATCGAGTGTCACCTGATGCGCGGGTGCGGGCACGGTCGAAGCGATCGTGCCGCCGAAACGCACGAACATCGGCCGATGGACGTGGCCGCAGATCACGCGCTCGACGTTCGGATGCTGCGCGATCAGCGCTTCCAGTGCCTGCGCCGCTGCGTCATCGAGCCGGATCGCGTCCATGTGGCCGATGCCGCAATCGAACGGGGGGTGATGCAGTGCGACGATCACGGGACGCTCGCGCGCGGCGTCGAGCTGCTCCGCGAGCCATGCGAGCCGCTGTGCGCACAGCGTGCCCGCGCTTTGCCCGGGCTGCATGGAATCGAGCGCGATCAGGCGCATCTCGCCGATGTCGGCGGCGTATTGCACGAATTCGCCGCCCGCACGCAGTTCGGCGCGCTCGGGAAAGACTTCGCGCAGCGCCTCGCGAGCGTCGTGGTTGCCGACCATGAGCCAGTACGGTATTTCCAGCGGGGCGAGCAGCGCCTTGAGGTGCAGGTACTCTTCGGTCGAGCCGCGGTCGACAAGGTCGCCGGTTATGACGACCGCGTCCGGGCGCGGCGCGAGTGCGTTCAGCCGCGCGATCGTGCGCGAGAGGCCCGCGGCTGTATCGACGCGCCGGTAGGCCAGTGCGCCGGGTTGCTTGATATGAAGGTCGCTGATCTGGGCGAGCAGCATGGGTGTTCTCTCCGGGTACGGCGCAATTGTCGTAAATGCAATTGTCGCCAGAATTTATGCGAGCGCGATCAGTGCGTCGGCTGCGATTGAAAGTCCGACCGGCGTACCGGGAGCGAGTTCGACGCGCCCGGCGACGTCGATGACGAGCGCGTCGTGCGTCGCGCCCTCGATCGTCAGGCGGGTGCGTTCACCGAGAAACGTCGTGCGCCCGATCACGCCCCGCAGGTGCGCGGTGGCGGGATCGGCGAGCGTGGCATCCTCGGGGCGGAAATACAGCTCGCTCGCACCCGCCATGTGCGGCGCGGCGGCCGGCACGGCGCCGCCGGTCGTGCGCAGCAGGCCGTCCTGCCATTGTCCCGCGAGCCGGTTAAGCGTGCCGACAAACTGCGCGACCGCGCGGCTCGCCGGACGATAGTAGATGTCGCGCGGCGTGCCGATCTGCTCGATGCGGCCCGCGCTCATCACGACGATGCGGTCGCCAAGCTCCATCGCTTCGGCCTGATCGTGCGTAACGTAGACGGTCGTCACGCCGAGTTCGCGCAGCAGCGCGTTCATGTCGCTGCGCAGCGCATCGCGCAGGCGCGCATCGAGGGCCGTGAGCGGTTCGTCGAGCAGCAGCACGCGCGGACGCGGCGCGAGCGCACGGGCGAGCGCGACGCGCTGGCGCTGACCACCCGAAAGCTGGCCGATGTTTTTATCGGCGTGCGTTTCGAGACGCATCATTGAAAGCAGTTCGTCTACGCGCTCGCGTGCGGTATGGGTCGGAACTTTCTGGATCTTGAGGCCGTAACCAATGTTCTCGCGCACCGTGAGATTCGGAAAGAGCGCGTAGTTCTGGAACACCATGCCGACCTTGCGGCGCTCGATGGGCAGGGCTGTTACGTCGTCGTCGCCGAAATATACGCTGCCGCCCGCGTCGGGCGATTCGAGTCCCGCGATCAGGCGCAGCGTCGTCGTTTTGCCGCAGCCGGAGGGCCCGAGCAGCACGAGCGTTTCGCCCGCGCCGATCGCCAGATCGAGCGGCTCCAGCACGCGCGCGCCGCGAAACGTCTTCGCGCAACGCGTGAGGGTGATCGGTATGGAATCGAGTTTCATCGGGAATCCTTGTTGGTGCGGTGCTTGCGGGCTTTGCGGTTGATCTGGCCGCCCGATGCGTCCACGCCGAGCCATTGCATGGCCACGAGCAACGGCAGCGTCATCATGAGGAAGAGGATCGTGTAGGCGCTGCCCACTTCGATGCGCAGCGATGCGTAGGCGTCGGCGAGACCGACCGGCAGCGTCCTTGTGTCGGGCGTGTGCAGCATCCAGGTGAGATTGAATTCGCCGATCGAGAGCGTGAGCACGGCGAGCGCACCCGCAACGATGCCGGCCCGCGCATTGGGCAGCACGATCGTGACAAAGCGCTGGATGAAAGTTGCGCCGAGGCTTGCGGCGCCTTCTTCGAGCGTGCGCAGGTCCGCCGAAGCGCACACGGCCGCGACGGGCCGCACCATGAACGGCAGCGTGAACACCACGTGGCCGACCACGATAAACGCGGTGCTCGAACGAAACGCGGTGAAGCTGCCGTACACCACGAGCAGCGCGAGCGCCGAGGCGAGGCCCGGCAGTGCGATGGGCATGACGAGCAGTTCCTCGATCAGCCGCGAGAGGCGCGTGCGGCTGCGCGCGAGCGCGTAGCCGGCGGGCACGCCTGCCAGGAGCGTGATGACGAGCGTCGCGGCGGCGATTTCGAGCGAGAGGAACACCGACTCGTGATACTGCGTCCAGACCTGATCGAGCCAGCGCAAGGTGAAGCCGCTTGAGATGCCGCGAAAGTAGTTGACCGTGAGGCCAGCGACGATCGACATCACGACGGGCACGATCAGAAATGCACAGGTGGCGAGCGTGACGCACCATTGCGCGAACGCGAGCCATGTGCGGGCGGAGGGCGGCGCGAGCCGCCTCCGTGCGGCGGCTGCGGCAGGCGTGACGACTGAGTTCATGTGCGGTTCCCCGATATCGCTTATGCGGTGGCCGCGACAGCCGAGCCGGTCAGGCTGCGCGCGACGGTGAGCACGGCCCAGGTCACCAGCCCGAGCAGGATCGACAGGCCCGCGGCCGTCACCATGTTCGCGTTGAGGGTGAACGCGGTGTAGATGGTCATCGGCAGGACGTTGATGTCGGTGGCGAGTGTGAACGCCGTGCCGAATGCGCCCATGGCCGTCGCGAAGCACACGGCGCCCGCCGCGATCAGGCCCGGCGCGAGCGCGGGCAGGATCACGTCGCGCACGATGTGCCACGGCGTGGCGCCGAGCGAGCGCGCGGCTTCTTCGAGCGACGTATCGAGCTTCGTCGCGCAGGCCATCACCGTCACGATCACGCGCGGGATCGAAAAGTACAGATAACCCGCGAAGAGCCCGGCCATCGAATAGGCGAATACCCAGCGCTCGCCGGTGAGACGCAATGTGAGCGCACCGATCAGCCCCTGACGTCCCGCGAGCATGATCACCATGAAGCCCACGACGACGCCCGGAAACGCGAGCGGAAACGTGAGCAATGCCACGAGCGCGGGGCGCCCCGGAAACTGGTGCCGCACGAGCAGCATGCCGCAGATCGTCGAGAGCACGAGCGTTGCCGCCGTGACGGCTGCGGACAGCGCGATCGTCGCGGCGAGACTTTCCATGTAGCGGCTATTCGTGAGAAGCGCGCGATAAGTCTCGACGAAATGACCGTCCGCGCTCACCTGGACGAGCGCGGCCATCGGCAGCAGCCAGAACGCGAGGAAGATCACGAGCGCCGGTGCGACGAGCGCCGCGCGCCAGCGCAGGGGAAAGGTGATGTCGTGCATGTCTGTGGGCGTATCGGTGCGTATCGATGCGTGGCGGGATCAGTGCGTGAGCTGCAGATAACGCTCGCCGAACGCCTGCTGTTGTGCCGCCATCTTTGCGAAGTCAACCGGTTTTGCGCGTGCGTACTCGCTCGCGGGCAGGAATTTCGCGGCGATCTGCGGCGACATCGCGCTCGCGCGCACCGGACGCAAATAGGCATTGGCCCACAGCTTCTGGCCTTCGTCGGAGAGCACGAAATCGAGCACTTTCTTGCCGTTGTCGGCATGCGGGCCGTTCTTCACGAGGCTCATCACGTACGGCACCGAAATCGTGCCTTCCTTCGGGATCACGAATTCGACGTTCGCGTGATCCTTGTACTTCGCGCGATAGGCGTCGAAATCGTAGGCGAGCAGGATTGGAATCTCGCCGGAGAGCACGCGCGCGTAGGCCGTTTGCTTCGGCACGATGGGCTGGTTGGCCTTGAGCTTGCCGAACCAGTCGAAAGCGGGCTGGAAATTGTCGAGCGTGCCGCCCAGCGCGAGATTCACGGCCACTGCGCCCGCATAGCCCACGAACGCACTCGACGGATCGAGGTAGCCGATCATGCCTTTGTATTCGGGCTTGAGCAGATCGCCCCACGAAGCCGGGACCGGCTTGCCTTCGAGTGCGTCCTTGTTCACGAGAAAACCGAGCGTGCCGGAATGGATCGCGAACCAGTAGCCCTGCGGATCCTTCTGGTTCGCCGGGATATCGTCCCAGTGCGCGGGCTTGTACGGCGCGACCAGACCCTTGTCCTTCGCCTGGACTGCCGACGAGATGCCCAGATACACCACGTCCGCAACCGGGCTCTTTGCTTCGGCCATCAGCTGCGCGATGGCCTGGCCGGAGTTCTTGTTGTCGAACGGCACGCGGATGCCGGTTTCCTTCTGGATCGCCTTGATCTGGCTCGCCCAGTCGGCCCATTCGGGCGGGCAGTTGTAGCAGATCGCGGTTGGCTCGGCGTGGGCGGCGCCGCTCGTCGCGATGCCTGCGGCGAGGGCGATCGATGCAGCGGCGGCTGCGGCCGGAAGTGCGCGTGAAGCGCGCTTGAGCGGCGCGGCAAGTGCATGGACGGCTGCGCGCACAGAAAAACAGGATAACGAAATAGCTGAGGCGGATCGGCGAGTCATGTCGGATGTCCGGGTCGGGTGAGAAACGTTGTTGGTACTGCGTGTTGCTGGCACTGTGCCGCCGGGCTGCGCGCAACACGGCACGGCGAAAGGATCAGGGGAGCATCAGGGAAGCAGCGCGCCGTCGCTTTCGCGCGATGCGTGCGGCGCCTGACCGGCGCGGGCGAGTGGCGTGTTCGCGATGGCGGCGATCGTGCCGCCCTCGCGCAGCGTATGCGGCAACGTGAGGGCGAGCGGCGCGTCGGCGTATTCGCCGACGATGCGCGCCATCAGCTTCTGCCATGCCGCCCGGCCGATCTCGCGGTTCGGCGTTCCGATGCTCGCGAGCGCTGGCGCCAGCAGTTCGCCCATCGAGAGACCGTCGAAGCCGAGGATCGACACGTCCTGCGGCACGCGCATGCGTGCACCGCGTAGACCGCGCATCACGACCATGGCAAGCAAATCGTTGCTGCAGAAGAGGGCGGTGGGAGACTGCTGGACGTCCGTCAGGTGCGCGAGCACCTCGGGCGCGAGTTCGTCGGCGTTGAAGTCGATTTCCAGTGCGGGCGCGGGCGTGAGGCCGGCCTGTTGCATCGCGTGCGTGTAGCCCGCATGGCGCTGGCGTGCGCGGTCGGATGCTGCGAGCGTGCCGGCGAGCATCAGGATGCGGCGATGGCCGTGCGCGATCAGCATGCGCACGCCGTCGCTGGCGGCCCGATGATTGTCGACCGATACCGACGGGCGTCGCTTCGTGTCGTTGTGCATCAGCACGTAGAGCGGACCGTCGGCGTCGAGTTCGTCGAGCAGGGGATGCGTGTCCGCGTCGGCGACAGTCAGAATGAGGCCCTCGACGCGTTGTGCGCGCAACGTCTCGATCGCATGGCGCTCGCGCTGTTCGTCATACTGCGTGGTCATCAGCATGAGCCGGAAGCCCTGCTCGGCGGCGAGTTCGTCGATGCCCTGCAGGCACTCGGCGAACACGGGGTTCGCGAGCGTGGGCAGCACGATGCCGATCAGGCGCGTGCGCTCGCCGCGCAACTGGCGGCCGAGCGGGCTCGGATGAAACTTCAGCGCCTGGATGGCCTCGCGCACCTTGGCGAGCGTGACCGGATTGACGGTGTGAGGGGCGTTGATCGCTCGCGAAACGGTGGCGATTGAAAATCCCGCATGTGCGGCGACATCCTTGATGGTTGACGTCATGGGTGCGGTCCGGACGTTGTAAACGTTTTCAGTGAGGTGGATTATGGAAATGGCGTGTGACGTGCAGATGACGCGCCGAGTTTGGGGGCGGCGTGGGGCAATGGTAGAATCGCGTCCGCCCTTGCCGGGGTGATGAAATTGGTAAACATAGCGGACTTAAATGAAATTTGAGTGCCCGGCCAGAAACGGCCGGTGCAGAACCCCTCAAATTCGGCGAACCCCCTGGGCCGTACGGCGCGAGAGCGCGAACGGCACCGAGGCAACGCCGAGCCAAGCCGGTTGCCGCGCATGCGCGGCGGCGCGGAAGGTGTAGAGACTAGACGGGGGGCGCCTAAGGCGGTGCGCAGCGTGCAAGACGCTGTGCGTGGCTAGGGCGAAGGCATAGTCCAGCGCACGAACGCGCGCAAAGCGATGCGCGCGGCGTCGAAAGACGTGGTGTGACGAAAATCCGCCGCCTTACGGCTTGCCGGTTCAAGTCCGGTCCCCGGCACCACCGAATTCTCCCGCCCGATCGGGGAGATCCAGCAAACCCGCGAAAGCCCGAGGCTTCGCGGGTTTTGCTTTTTCAGCGACCGGTTCAAGACGTGCTTCGTTTAAGTGTCAGTCAAATCATTAGTGATGCAAATTTATTGTTTGCGGCGGGTATCGAGCGCTACTCAGGTGCATGTTGAGGACACAGATCGCAAGAGGCGACCTGTGAGATTCAGATGGACGGTGCGGGTTGTGCGGAGGACAAAGCCGGTGCTGTACCGGTGCCGCTCGCGCGAGAGTTACGTCGGGAAGGGCGCGCAGCCCATGGCAGCTGCTCCAGCGCGAGCGGGCCAACGGGCCGAGCGCATTGCGCTTGCGTGCAACTACGGGGAAGGAGACGGGCGCTGCCGCGCGAAGGTTTCCGCCGCGGCGATGCGGCGAACCCGATGCGGCGAACCCGGTTGATCGCGTCGTGCCGAATGACCGATGTGGCCGAGGATTCGGGAGGCTGATGCGAACAACGGCTGAAGCGGCAGGGATTATCGGTGTCGGAATCGACCCGTGCGCGGATCGATCATCCGGGCGAAACCAAACAGGGCAAGAATCCCGATCGGACACACAATCAGAAATGCGGTCACCATGTAACCACCTGCGACGAGGCGTAACGAAATGTGTCGCCAGTGTATCCCAGGAATGCTGTCTGAATATTAGGGAGAACGACAATAATTTATTTCGATAATGAGAAAGATGTCGCGATCGGAAAGGGTTGCGGATCGGATGGCATGCTCGGCCAGCCGAACCTGGCGACCCGCAGCGCCAGGCAGTGGACGTACCGGTTCAGATGCAGTCGAAGATCAATACAACCGACTGCGCCGTTACGTCGCGCAGCCCCTCGGTGTGCATTTCGACGGTGTGCATTTCCTTCCTGAATTTTTTGCAGTAGGCCTGTGCCTCGCCGATGCCGGCGTTGCGCACGCGATTCCAGGACACGATGTTCCAGCGTGCGCGGCTCGTCACGATCAAATGCCCATCTTGTTGCGAGTGCACATCGGTTACCGATGTGCACGCTGCCAGCACGCTGACTCCGGCTAGCAGGACGAGTCCTCTCATAGATCCTCCAGATACCGGTGCATTGTCGCCGCGTCATGGCAGTGATTGCAACCCAAAAGAATCGGGATGACGCGATGTGCCGCACTCATGCTGCGCCGCATTGCGACGACTCTGTGACTCTGTGTCAATCAGCCCGCAGAGTCACGTGCCGAACGTTATCAACCGGGTGATAACGGTTGCGTTTGCAACCGGGACAGCGCGGCAGATTGGTTGTGAGCGACACGGTTGCCGATCTGGCGCCGACCTGGAAACCAGGTAGGACGAACTGAAGAGTCCGCCGTGGCTGCGCGCGCCGAGGTCCGTGAGACCTTGTGCGAGCCGCCTTCGTGAGTCTGCACACGTGTCACGGCGCGGTTCGCGAGACGAAGTGCGAAGACGATCATGACGCGGACGTCGAATGCCCGCCGCCAGATTCCGTTTCCCGGTGCTGCTCGTGCGACTCAGGAATTCATCGCCCGAATTGACGTGTTTTGTGGTGATGCGGTGCAGCAGGTGCTGCACGAAAAACGTTGCTGAGCGTGCGCATACTCATGCTTCGTCGGGCCGGGTTTGTGACCGCTTCACCGCTGCGCGCTGAGTGACGCGACGTGCTGTTGTCACGACAATGTGGTGGCGTTTGGTGAAGCCGTACGCTGCATCGCATCACGTAGAACGTCAGCAAACGAATTTACGTTTGCTGCATGCGAAAGGGAATCTGGTTCGGGAAAACGTTGTGCTGCCGGACACGAGCGGCTGTTCTGCGTCGATTGTTCGTCTTGCTCGACAAGTGACTTCGTATACGGCCCATTTATCGGGGAATGGCGGGTTTCTAGAATGGCACACATGGAAAGGCCATGGCATCCCGCAGGAGGCGATGGCGAAGCGGGAGCCATCATGAAATCCTTTATCGAACGCCAGCTATTTCAACCTGCACTGGTTTTACCCATGGTGGACCTGATGCAGATGATGGTTTCGACCGACTTCAATCTGAGCCAGGTCGGGTTGATCGTCGCCACGCGCAGTGCGCGTGCCGCGCTGCAACGTTCGCGCAAACTGTTGTGCGCCGCGCACGGCGAGTGCGTTCACTAAAGCTCCGGATTGCCGATACGAAACCCCGATCCCCCGACACGCGCCGGCACTGTTTGTTCAGTGTCGTAGCGTGAGTCCGCGAGCCGTCCCGCGCTGCGCGGCGGCTCTTTTTTTGTTGATTTCCTTACGGAAAATGCGCCTCTGGATACCGCCTGGCGGTGCATGTACGCTCGGGCGCCGCCGTTAAAACGACAGGCGTAAGATGCCGCGAGTCGTTAGGGCACTGCGGTCAGGGCACTGCGTTCTCGCAAACTCACGAAGGAGAGGCGGCATGTCACAACATTTCGACGCAATCGTGATCGGCACGGGGCAGAGCGGGCCTGCGCTTGCCGTGTGCCTCGGCAAGAGCGGCCGCAAGACCGCGGTGGTCGAGCGCGCTGCGTTCGGCGGCACCTGTGTGAACGTCGGATGTACGCCGACCAAGGCTTATGTCGCGTGCGCGCGCGCCGCGCATGTCGCACGCCATGCAGCGGACTTTGGTGTGCAGGTGGACGGTGATGTGCGCGTCGATCTCGCTTTCGTGAAGGCGCGCAAGGACCGCATCATCGGTGCTTCACGCGATGGCGTCGAGCGCTGGCTGCGTGCGACGCCGAACGTCACCGTGTTTCAGGGACACGCGCGCTTCACGGGGCCGCATGCGGTGAGCGTCGAGGTAGCCGGAGGGGAGTCGCTCGCGCTCGACGCCCCGGAAATTTTCCTCAATACCGGCACGCGCGCCTCGGTGCCGTCGATTCCCGGCCTCGAACGTATCCGATACGAAACCAATTCCTCGATCCTTGCGCTCGAGGCACTGCCGTCGCATCTGGCGATCGTCGGCGGCAGCTATATCGCGCTCGAATTCGCGCAGATTTTCCGGCGTTTCGGCAGTCGCGTCACGGTGCTCGTGCGCGGTGCGCGCGTGCTCGCGCGCGAAGACGAAGACGTCGCCCTTGCGGTACAGGAGGTGATGGTGCGCGAGGGCGTCGAGTTTCGCTTCGGAACGGCCCCGCACGCCGTTGAGCCGCTCGGTGACGGCGGCACACGCATTGCCCTCGACGATGGGGTGCTCGACGTCTCGCACCTGCTGTTCGCGACGGGGCGCATCCCGAACACGGATGATCTGGGGCTGGACGCGGCGGGCATCGCACGCGACGCGCACGGCATCATTCCGGTCGACGGGCAGTTGCGCACGAAGGTCGAAGGCGTCTGGGCGCTGGGCGACGTGAACGGGCGTGGCGCGTTTACACATAGCTCGTACGACGACTACCAGATCATCGCGGCCAATCTGCTCGATGGCGGCAATCGCAGCGCCGACGCGCGTATTCCGGCCTATGCGGTGTTCGTCGATCCGCCGCTCGCACGCGTGGGCATGAGCGAACGCGCGGTGCGCGAGAGCGGGCGGCCTGCGCTTGTTTCGACCATGCCGATGTCGCGCGTGGGCCGAGCCCGCGAGCGCGGCGAGACGGATGGTTTCATGAAGGCGCTGGTGGATGCGCAGACGAAGCGAATACTGGGTGCGTCGATCTTCGGCATCGAGGGCGACGAAGCGATCCACACGTTCATCGACATCATGACCGCCGATGCGCCGTACACGACGCTGCAGTTTGCAATGCATATCCACCCGACCGTGAGCGAACTGGTGCCGACGCTGCTCGACGGGCTGAGGCCACTGAAATGAGCGCGATCTCGCCGGGTGGGTCCGGCAACCTGTTTGTGGGCATCGACCACGAAGCGACAGGCGAGCGCCTCGACCGGCTGGTGACGCGGCGCGGTTTGGTGATCGAACGGATCATATCGACAGGTCAGGCGAGCCCGGATGGATTCTGGTACGACGATCCGCGCGACGAATGGGTGGTGGTGCTGACTGGCGCCGCGGCCCTGCAATTCGAAGCCGACGTGCCCGTGCGGCGGCAGTTGCTGCCGGGCGACTACGTGCATATTCCGGCGCATTGCCGGCATCGCGTGGCGTGGACCGATGAGACGGTGCCGACTGTCTGGCTCACCGTTTACTTCAGTGCGGATGAGGGCGAGGCTGAGGGTGAGGCCTGAAACCGGGGCCGCGGGTTTCCGATCGTACCCAGGCGCGGAACACCGTCGACGATAATCGCGCCTGAGCCCTATTTGCGCGCGCTTCGCGTGCCAGACCGCCTCTGCGCTACCCATGCCCGCACAAAACACGCTTCGCGTCGCCCTGGTTTCCGATACGCACAATCTGGTGCGGCCCGAACTGCTGCGTTTTCTTGCCGGCTGTGATGCGATCGTTCACGCAGGGGACATTTGCGATTCGTCCGTGCTTGCGGCACTCGGCGCGATTGCACCGCTGACCGCCGTGTGCGGCAACAACGATCGCGGCGAATGGGCCGAAGCGCTACCGGTGCAAACGGTGCTGGAAGTCGGCGGGGTGAAGATCGCGGTCGTGCACGAATTACCTGATCTGCGTGACGACCCTGCGAGCAGCGGTATTGCGGTGGTCGTGAGCGGTCATTCGCACAAGCCTTCGCTAGAGGCTCGCGACGGCGTGCTCTATGTGAATCCCGGCAGCGCGGGGCCACGCCGTTTCAGATTGCCCGTTACGGCTGCGATGTTGACCATCGGAAAATCGGGCGAACTGAGCGTCGAGCATGCGCGGCTGGTCGCGTAACGCGCTACCGCCGCAAACCAGTGCAATAAGAGTGCACAAATAAAAATCCGCGCTCGGGGGCGCGGATTGCTTCATGCCGGTGGGCGGCTTGTCGCGATTGCGCGAGGCCGAGGCGCGGATCAGCCCTCGGTCGGCGGCACGTAGCCCGCTGCCTGGTCGGCGCCGTCGCCGAAGAAGAACTTCTCGGTCTGCTTGATCAGGTACTGACGCGCGCGCGGGTCGGCCATGTTCAGGCGGTTTTCGTTGATCAGCATGGTCTGGTGCTTGAGCCACATCTGCCAGGCTTCCTTCGAAACGCTCTCATAGATGCGCTTGCCGAGTTCGCCGGGCAGCGGCGGAAAGTCGAGACCCTCGGCTTCCTTGCCGAGCTTTGCGCATTGGATCATACGGGCCATGCTGTGCTACTCCTGTAGTCGTTTGTGTGGGGGGTGTCGCGCTTCATCGGTAGATGAGGACGCTCAAAGCTGTTTCATCAGCACGAGCGACTTGCGCTGCCAGTTGTAGAGCCGGCGGCGATCTTCGGGCAGGTCGTCGACCGTTGCCTTCACGAAGCCGCGTTTGAGGAACCAGTGTTCGGTGCGCGTCGTCAGCACGAAGATGCGCGTGAGGCCGCGCGCCCGCGCGCGCTGCTCGATGCGGCGCAGGAGGCGCTCGCCGTCGCCCACGCCTTGCGCCTCGGGCGACACGGTCAGGCACGCCATCTCGCCGATGCGCTCCTGCGGGTAGGCATACAGCGCCGCGCAGCCGAACAGCACGCCGTCGTGCTCGATCACCGAGAAATGGTCGATGTCGCGCTCGATCTGGTGACGGCCGCGGCGCACGAGGGTGCCGTCCATTTCGAGCGGCTCGATCAGCGTGAGAATGCCGCCGACGTCGTCGGGCGTCGCTTCGCGCAGGCTCTCCAGGTTCTCGTACGAGATCATGGTGCCCACGCCGTCGTGCAGGAACAGTTCGAGCAGGACACTGCCGTCGAGCGCGTATGGAATGATGTGCGCACGGCCGACGCCGCCGCGGCACGCGCGAATCGAGTGCTTCAGATAGAAGGCCGCGTCGCCGAGCACGGTGCCGCTTTCGTGCAGCTTGTAGGCGTCGTCGAGCGACAATTCGCGGATCAGCTCGCCTTCCGCGTCGATGAGGCCCGGTGTTTCCGTAAGGAAAATAATCTTGTCGGCGCGCAGCCCGATGGCCGCAGCCGAGGCAACATCTTCCATCGACAGATTGAACGCCTCGCCGGTCGGCGAGAAACCGAGCGGCGAGAGCAGCACGAGCTTGCGGCTCGCCAGCGAATGTCTGATCGAATCGGCGTCGATCTTGCGCACGAGCCCCGTGTGCTGGAAGTCGACCCCGTCGAGAATGCCCACGGGCCGTGCCGTCACGAAATTGCCCGAGACGACGCTGATGTGCGCGTGCGCCATCGGCGTGTTCGGCAGACCCTGGCTGATCGCGGCCTCGATGTCGAGACGCACTTCGCCCGCGGCTTCCTTCGCCGATTCGAGCGCCCGCGCGTCGGTAATGCGCATGCCGTGCGAGAACTCCGATTCGACGCCGTGCAGGCTCATCTGCTCCTCGACCTGCGGACGCGAACCGTGCACGAGCACGATCTGGATGCCCATGGCCTGCAACAGCGCAATGTCGGCGACGAGCGCGTTGAGCAGATTCTGGTGCACGACCTCGCCGCCAAAACCGACGACGAACGTCTTGTTATGGAACGCGTGAATGTAGGGTGCGACCGATCGCATCCAGTCGACGAACTGCGCGTGCTGCGAGATGGACTCCGCGGCGCCGGAGGAAGCCGGCGAGCCTGCGGACGCGGGGACGAGGTCGGTTTGGGAATTCATGCCCGGGATTATAATGCGCCCCCATGTCGAATGTACCCAAAAGACCTGTCGGCGGGCAGGGCGGCAACAGCCGCGACGAGACCGGCGCGGCGCGCGATGGTGCGCACGAAAAACGCGGCGCGCAGCGCTATGCCGAGGCGCCGAAGCCCGCGTCGGCGCAACGGCTCGCGGAACTCGTGCGTGGCGGACCGCCTGGCGGCGCGCGCAACCAGCAAAAGCGGGCGGATAAACCGCTTGGTCAGCCGGAGTCGCAGCCGCAGCCTGCGGCGCGCGAGAAGCAGCCCGCGACGGGCGAAAAGCAGCCTGAAACGCAGCGCCAAATGCAGCCGCAAGCGAAATCCGTAAGCGAGCGCGTGCAACCGGCGCACCCGCGCGAGCGGCAGGCGCGGCAACAGGGCGATGCGCAGGCGAAATCCCAGCCGCAGTCGCAGTCACAACCGCAGCCGCAGCCGCAGCCGCAGCCGCAGCCGCAGTCGCAACCGCAATCAAAACCGCAGTCACAGCCTCAACAACATAAACCGCGTCGCGAGCAATCCGCGAAGCCGCGTAACGACAATCCGTCGCCCGCACGCGGAGCGCACACCGAGCGGCGCGACGCGCAGCCGCTGAAGCCGTCGGGCGACCGGCCAGCCGCACCGCGCGCGCAACAGCAGGCGCCGCGCGCGTCTTCGCCAGGATCGCGCGACGCCAGGCCTCGCCAGCCGCAGGACACGGCAGCGCGCGCGCCTAAACCGGCCGAAGCGCGCGGTGCGCGCGAAGCACAGCCACAGGCGGACATCCCTGTGCCTGCGCCCGCCGCAAACGGCGAACGCAGGGAAAGCAAGGAGCGCAAAGAACACAAGGAGCGCACCGAGCGCCCCGCACGCCGCGTCGTCGAGCCAAATCCTATTCCGCCGATCACATTCCCCGAGGCGCTGCCGGTCAGCGGCCGCCGCGAGGAAATCGCGCGCGCCATCGCCGAAAACCAGGTCGTGATCGTGAGCGGCGAGACCGGCTCGGGCAAGACCACGCAGTTGCCGAAGATCGCGCTGGCGCTCGGGCGCGGCCTGGGCGCGGGCGGCACGGGGCTCATCGGCCACACGCAGCCGCGCCGGATCGCGGCGTCGGCCACGGCGCGCCGGATCGCCGACGAACTCGCCACGCCATTCGGCGAGGTGGTGGGCTACAAGGTGCGCTTCACGGACAACCTCTCGCCGGGCGCCTCGGTCAAGCTGATGACCGACGGCATCCTGCTCGCCGAGACGCAGACCGATCCGCTGCTCAAGGCCTACGACACGATCATCATCGACGAGGCGCACGAGCGCAGTCTCAACATCGACTTCCTGCTCGGCTATCTGAAAGAGATCTTGCCGCGCAGGCCGGACCTGAAGCTCATCGTGACGTCGGCGACCATCGACGCCGACCGTTTTGCGCGCCATTTCGGCGGCGAGGAGACGCCCGCGCCCGTGATCGAGGTGAGCGGGCGGCTGTATCCGGTCGAGGTGCGCTACCGGCCCGTGGTCGAGGACAGTCCGGCGGTGAAGGCCGCCCAGGGCACGACGGGGCGCGAAAAAGGCAGGCCGCAGCGCGACTCGGCGCGCGACCGCGATCTGATGGACGCGATTGTCGACGCCGTCGACGAACTGTGCCGCGAAGGTTCGGGCGACGTGCTCGTGTTCCTGCCGGGCGAGCGCGAAATTCGCGACGCCGCCGAGGCGCTGCGCAAGCATCATCCGCCGCACACGGAAATCCTGCCGCTCTTCGCGCGGCTTTCGGCCCAGGAGCAGGAGCGCGTATTCAAGCCGTCGAACGCGCGCCGCATCGTGCTCGCCACCAACGTCGCGGAAACGTCGCTCACGGTGCCGGGCATCCGTTATGTGGTCGATACGGGGCTCGCGCGCGTGAAGCGCTACTCGTACCGCAACAAGGTCGAGCAGCTTCAGATCGAATCGATTGCGCAGGCGGCCGCCAACCAGCGCGCGGGCCGCTGCGGCCGCGTCGCGGACGGTATCTGCATCCGCCTGTACGAAGAACAGGATTTCCTTTCGCGTCCAAAATTTTCCGATCCGGAAATTTTGCGTTCGTCGCTCGCGGCGGTGATCCTGCGCATGAAATCGCTGCATCTCACGGCGATCGAAACCTTTCCGTTCATCGAGCCGCCGCCGGGCCGCGCGATTGCGGATGGCTATCAGCTGCTGGGCGAACTCGGCGCCGTCGACGACGACAACGCGCTGACGCCGCTCGGGCGCGAACTCGCGCGCCTGCCGCTCGATCCGCGCGTGGGCCGCATGATTCTCGGCGCGCGCGACGAGCAGTCGCTGCGCGAAGTCCTCATCATCGCGAGCGCGCTATCGGTGCAGGATCCGCGCGACCGGCCAATCGAAGCGCAGGAGCAGGCCGACCAGGCGCACCGCCGTTTCGCCGACGAGCGCTCCGAATTCCTGCAGTGGCTCAAGATCTGGGCCTGGTTCGAGGAGGCCGTCGCGCACAAGAAGTCGAACCGGCAACTGATCGATGCGTGCCGTGCGAACTTCCTCTCGCATTTGCGGCTGCGCGAATGGCGCGACGTTCACTCACAACTGCTGACGGTCGTACGCGAGCATGGCTGGCGGATCAACGAATCGGTGGCGACTTACGAGCAGATCCACCACGCGCTGCTGACGGGCCTGCTCGGCAATATCGGCCTGAAAGCCGACGACGAGCCGCATTTCCTCGGCGCGCGCGGCATCAAGTTCCATCTGTGGCCGGGCTCGGCGCTCGTGAAGAAGGCGGGGCGCTGGGTGGTCGCCGCCGAACTCGTCGAAACGAGCCGCCTCTACGCGCGCTGTATCGCGAAGATCGAGCCCGAATGGCTCGAAAAGGTCGGCGCGCATCTGCTGAAGAAATCGCTTTCCGAGCCGCATTGGGAAAAACGCGCGGCCCAGGTGAGCGCCTTCGAGCGCGGCGTGCTTTACGGCCTGTCCGTGTATCAGCGCCGTCGCGTGGCGTTCGGCAGGCAGGATCCGGCCCGCGCGCGCGAACTCTTTATTCGCGGCGCGCTCGTGGAAGGCGAGTTCGACACGAAGCTCGCGTTCTTTGCGCACAACCGCAAGCTGCTCGCCGATATCGAGCAACTCGAGCACAAGTCGCGCCGCCAGGACGTGCTGGTGGACGACGAACTGATCTACGGCTTCTACGATCAGGCGATTCCCGAAGGCATCTATTCGGGCGCATCGTTCGAGCGCTGGTATCGCGATGAAGTCAAAAAGAGCGGCCAGCCCGAAGACAAGCAGCGCCTGCTGTATCTCTCGCGCGACGACCTCATGCGCCACGAGGCGGCGGGCGTCACGACCGATCTGTTCCCGAAGCGCATGACGATGTCGGGCGTCGCCATGGCGCTCACGTATCACTTCGAGCCGGGCTCGCCGCGCGACGGCGTGACGCTCGCGGTGCCGCTCTACGCGCTCAATCAGGTCGATGCGCGGCGTTGCGAGTGGCTCGTGCAGGGCATGCTCAAGGAGAAGGCCCAACTGCTGCTGAAGTCGCTGCCGCAGAAATTGCGCCGCCATTGCGTGCCGCTGCCCGACTACGCGGCGGGTTTCGCCGAGCGCGTGTCAGGCGAGCGCTTCGGCGCACGCGGTCTGCTGGAAGCGCTAATCGAGGATGTGCGCGAGCAGAAGCAGATCGCGCTGAAGCTCGCGGACTTCAAGCTGGAAACGTTGCCCGCGCACCTGTTCATGAACTTCAAGGTGATCGACGAGCACGGGCGCCAGCTCGCGATGGGCCGCAATCTCGCGCAACTGCGCGCCGAACTGGGCGCGCAGGCACAGCAGCAGTTCCAGAAACTGGCTGCGAGCGCAACGGCCCAGGTTGCGCAGCCAGGTGAGAGCCCGCCCGAGCCACGCGTGCAGCTGGGCGCGGCGCCGCGCACGAGCGCGCCGTCCGATGCGGCGGAACCGGTGGCCACGGCCACGGCGCTCTACGAGAACCTCACGACCTGGAATTTCGGCAAGCTGCCTGAACTGCTGGAAATCCGCCGGGGCGGACAGACGCTGTTCGGCTATCCGGCGCTCGTGGATCGCGGCACGCATTGCGACGTGGAGGTGTTCGATTCGCCCGAGGAAGCGGCGCGCATTCATCGCGCGGGCTTGCGACGTCTTTTCGCGCTTCAGCTACGCGAGCCGATCCGCTATCTGGAGAAGAACCTGCCCGGACTGCGCGAGATGGCGATGCACTTCATGGCGCGCGCGACGCAGGAAGAGTTACGCGATCAATTGATCGAACTCGCGCTCGACCGTGCCTGCCTTCAGGATCCGCTTCCCGCTGACGACGCGGCTTTCCACGCGCGCCGCGACGAGGGCCGCGGACGCCTCTCGCTGCTCGCGCAGGAGATCGCGCGGCTCGTGGGCCAGATTCTTGCCGAATACGCGAGCGTGGCGAAGAAACTCGTGCAGGCCAAGGCGTTCGGCCAGGCCGCCGCCGACATGCAGGCCCAGCTCGATGCGCTGACCGGCAAGCGCTTTATCGTCGATACGCCTTATGCGCAGCTTGTGCACTTTCCGCGCTATCTGAAGGGTATTGCGCTGCGCATCGACAAGCTGCGCGCCGACGCCGTACGCGACGCCCGCCAGTTCGCCGAATTCCAGCCGCTCATGCAGCAGTATCAGCGCGCGCTGTCGCAGCGCGGCGGCGTGTTCGATCCGCGTCTTTCGGAGTTCCGCTGGCTGCTGGAGGAACTGCGCATTTCGCTCTTCGCGCAGGAGCTGCGCACGCCGATGCCCGTGTCGGTCAAGCGGCTCTACAAGGTCTGGGAATCGATGCAGCGCTGATGACGAGCGCGTGCGCGGGGCGGATGTTCAATGGGGGTAAGAACGTCCGTGTCGCGGACGCGCGACGGTTTGCCGCATAAGGTGCGTTTCACCGTAGCGCGGCCATCCTGCGACAAACCGGCCGTTCTACAATCACGCTCCTCCCGCCTCGTGAATTCCCATGCGTAACTCCGAATTTCGCCGCGCCGCCGGCCGTCTTGCCGCTGCGGGCGCATTGGTCTGCGCATCGTTCGTCTCGCTGGCCGCGCATGCGAACAACATCATCGTGCTCAATTCAGGTGACGCCACGCTGAGCCTGATCGACTCGCAGACGCATCAGGTCATGGGCACCGTGCCGACCGGCAAGGAGCCGCATCACCTCTTTCCGACGCCGGACAGCCGGTCGCTCATCGTCGCGAATTCGGTCTCGAACAACCTGCTGTTCGTGGATCCGCAAACCGGCAAGCCGCAACTGCTCGTCGAGAACGTCGAAGATCCGTATCAGCTCGGTTTCTCGCCCAACCGCAAGTGGTTCGTCACCACCGCGCTGCGCCTCGACCGGCTTGACATCTATCACTACGCGGGCGGCGCCGTATTCACGGTCGCAAAACGTCTGCCGCTCTCGGCCATGCCGAGCCACCTCGCGTTCACGCGCGACAGCCGCACGGTGTTCGTGTCGCTCCAGTCGTCGGGCGAGATCGCGGCCGTCGATCTGCCTTCGCAGCAGGTGCTGTGGAAAATGCCGGTCGGAGCTGCGCCCGCGGGCCTGTGGCTCACGCCGGGCGACAAGTACCTGCTCGTCGGCATGACGGGCGCCGACTACGTTGCCGTCGTCGACTGGCGCAACCAGAAGATCGTCAAGCAGATCGCGGTGGGCAAGGCCGCGCACAACTTCCGCTCGCTCGCGGACGGCCGCCATGTGCTGGTGTCGAGCCGCGTGTCGAACACGATCAGCATCGTCGACGAAGTCGCGCTCGAAAAAACCGGCGAGATCGGCGACCTGCTGCCGGGGCCGGACGATATGGAACTCTCGGCTGACAAGCGCTATCTGTGGGTGACGTTTCGCTTCGCGAAGCAAGTCGGCGTCATCGACATGCGCACGAAAAAGCTCATCAAGACGATTCCCGTGGGCCGCTCGCCGCACGGCATCTACTTCTACGACCGCGCGCCCGTCATGGCGCCGAACGGCGCGTGATTTTGCGTGACGGTGCCTGAGATTGCGTAATGGCAACTGAGCGCAACTGAGGGCAGCCGAGCGCAGCTGAGGGGGCGAGGGCGGCGGGAGCGAAGCTCGCGCGCTGCAAAGCAGCAGGGCGGCGGTTTCTTCACGCTTTACCCGTCGCGCCCGCGCTGGTTTATGCTTCGGGCTATAGTCAATCGCGCCCACGAATCCCGTGTTCTCCACCTATCCCGTCGACGTTCTCCGCCCGCATGAATGATCTGATGCGTTCGTTCGGACGCGCGCTTGCCAGCGCGTTTCACCCTGTCATGCTGTGGCTCACGTTCTTGCCGTTTCTCGTGGCGGCCATCGTGTGGGGCGGCCTGCTTTACGCCTTCTGGCAGCCGCTGATCGACACCGCGCGCGTCTGGCTCCAGAGCTGGGGATTCACGTCCACGCTCTATCACCTGTTCGACTGGCTCGGCTTCGGCGGGATGCGCGCCGTGATTGCGCCGCTCGTCGTGATTGCCGTCGCCATTCCGCTGATCGTCGTGACCGTGCTGCTGCTGATCGTTGCGCTCTCGATGCCGCGCGTGATCCGCTATCTGTCTGCCCGGCAGTACACGACGCTCGAAATGCGGCGCGGCGGAAGCTGGTACGGCAGTCTCGTGTATTCGCTGTGGACCACGCTCGTCTGTATCGTGCTCATGATCGTCACGCTGCCGTTGTGGCTCGTGCCGCCGTTCTTCGCGCTGATTCCGCCGCTCCTGTGGGGCTGGCTCACGTATCGCGTGATGACCTATGACGCGCTCGCGCTGCACGCGAGCGCCGAGGAGCGCCGGGCGCTGGTGCGCCGCTATCGGCTGCCGCTGCTCACGATCGGCATAGTGAGCGGGCTGCTCGGCTCGCTGCCCACGGCGATCTGGGTTTCGTCGGCGTGGCTCGTCGTGCTCTTCCCGGCGGTCGCCGCGCTGACCATCTGGATCTACGCATTCATTCTTGTATTCACGGCGCTCTGGTTCGGCAACTACTGCCTGCACGCGCTCCAGCGCATGCGCTCCGAGGCGCAGCACAACGTGCCCGCGGTGCCCTGAATAAACCTGACTCTGCCCTGACTTTTCACATCAAACGACTACAACGAGGCGACACATGGCATTTGGCGTCATCATCATCGGCGACGAAATTCTCTCGGGCCGCCGTCAGGACAAGCATCTGCCGAAAATCATCGAATTGCTCCGCGCGCGCGGTCTCGCGCTCGAATGGGCCGAATACGTCGGCGACGATCCTCAGCGGATCACGGCAACGCTGCGGCGCAGCTTCGCGTCGGGAGACATCGTGTTTTCGACGGGCGGCATCGGCGCGACGCCCGACGACCACACGCGACAGTGCGTGGCAGCGGCGCTCGGCGTGCCGCTCGCGTTGCATCCGGACGCGCGTACGGCCATCAGCGAGCGCATCGTCGACCTGCACAAGGGCAGCGACCCGGTCGATTTCGACTCGCCGGAGAGCCAGCGCCGCTTCCACATGGGCACGTTTCCCGTGGGTTCGGAGATCATTCCGAACGGCTACAACAAGATCCCCGGTTTTTCGATTCGCGAGCACTACTTCGTACCGGGCTTTCCTGTGATGGCCTGGCCGATGATGGAATGGGTGCTCGACACGAAATACGCGCACCTGCACCACCAGACGCCGCATGCGGAGAAGTCGCTGCTGGTGTTCGAGATGCCTGAATCGACGCTGACGCCGCTGATGGAGCACATCGAACAGGATTTTCCGGGCGTGCGCGTATTCAGCCTGCCGAGTGTCGGCGATGCCGAGCGCGGCGGCATCTACGCGCGGCGGCATATCGATCTGGGCGTGAAGGGCGAACCTGAAGCGGTGGCGGCGGCCTTCGTGAAGTTGCGCGAAGGCGTGCATCTGCTCGGCGGGGACATCGTGGAACCGGCGGAGGCGGACGGCAGCGAGCCGCGCGCCGGCAGTTGAGTGTTCGGAGTGTTCGCGCTCGCGCGGCTGGCTGCGCGAGCGGCGGGTGGGGCGGGTCGGCACGGCCACGAAGCATGGGCGGTGCCGTGGCCCGGCGCATCATTGTGCTGTCATGTGCGTCGCTCAGAGTGACTCGTCGAGAAAACGCTGAGCAACGCCGGGAAGCGCCGCGCAATGCGCGATGGCCGTGCGGCGTTCAGGCGCCGATCCACGGCAAGCCGCGGAAGCACCAGCCCGACACGGTCTTGCGATGGCCCTGGCTGTCCTTGTCGCCTTCGAAACCCTCCAGCAGATCGTAGGCCTGGGTGAAACCGGCCTTCGTGGCTTCGATGGCTGCCAGTTTCGAACGCATGGCGCTGCGGCACAGGAACAGCACCGGCGTGTCGGGTTCGACGCAAGCGCGCAACTGGGCGAGGAATTCGGCGTTGGGCACGCCGCCCGGGTAGCGGGTCCATTCGACATGAGCGTATTGCCCGTCGCCGATCAACGGGCGGCCTACCCAGTCGAGTTCCGCACGCGTGCGCACGTCGACGAGGCGCGCTCGCGGGTCGAGCTGCAGCAGCTCGAATGCCTCGGCAGGCGCCATCGCGCCCGCGTAGGGCAGCTGATTCTCGATGTGGCGCCGGTCGGCCTGGGCGTACAACTGTTCGAGCGTAGTCATGACAGCGGATCTCCTGTTTCTTGTTGGGCCAAAAGATCATTCTAGCGCGCGGTATTTACGCCGGGCGGCGCGCCCCGGCCAGGCGCCGAAGCGGCTGGCGGGCGCACGTGACGCATCCACTCGTGCATCCGGATGGTGCAAAAATTCTGGTTTGCACCATAATGAGCAGCATCCGGTGCGCCAAGGTTGGGATTGCACGAAAGCGGTGCTTTTTTCTGACGGCTGTATCGGCTTCGCGTGACAGCGTCAGCCGGTCGGACTTTCCCGTCAGGCTTGCGTCGATGAAGGGATTCGACTCTGCCTGGTGTGTACGTGGGGGCGTGGCGCGTGCCTGGCATGGAAGCTGCTTTAATGGTCGCGATCGATTCGCAGCCAGTCTGGGCAAGCCCGCAGAGGCGCGTCAGGCTCAGGATCAAGCGGGATCAAGCAGGATCAAACGTATTGGGACGGCGGCAAATTACGCCGAAATCGTTAATCAGGAGAAAAGGTTATGAGTAAATCCGTGGCCGACGTCATGCAACTCGTCAAGGACGAAGACGTCAAGTTTGTCGACTTCCGTTTCACCGATACGCGCGGCAAGGAACAGCACGTTTCGGTGCCGGTCTCGCACTTCGACGAAGACAAGTTCGAAAGCGGCCATGCGTTTGACGGTTCGTCGATTGCCGGCTGGAAGGGCATCGAGGCGTCGGACATGCTGCTCGTGCCGGACGCGAACACCGCGTTCGTCGACCCGTTCTACGAAGAGTCGACGCTCGTGATGACCTGCGACGTGGTCGAGCCGGCCGACGGCAAGGGCTACGAGCGCGACCCGCGCTCGCTCGCGAAGCGCGCTGAAGCGTACCTGAAGAGCACCGGTCTCGGCGACACGGCGTTCTTCGGCCCGGAACCCGAATTCTTCATTTTCGACTCGGTCCAGTGGAACGTGGACATGTCGGGCTGCTTCGTGAAGATCGGCTCGGATGAAGCACCGTGGTCGTCGGGCAAGGAACTCGAAGGCGGCAACACGGGCCACCGTCCGGGCGTGAAGGGCGGCTACTTCCCGGTCGCGCCGGTCGACACGTTCCAGGACATCCGCTCGGAAATGTGCCTGCTGCTCGAACAGATCGGCATTCCGGTCGAAGTGCACCACCACGAAGTGGCGGGCCAGGGCCAGAACGAAATCGGCACGAAGTTCTCGACGCTCGTCGAGCGCGCCGACTGGACGCAGCAGATGAAGTACATCATCCACAACGTCGCGCACACCTACGGCAAGACGGCGACGTTCATGCCGAAGCCGGTCGTCGGCGACAACGGTTCGGGCATGCACGTTCACCAGTCGATCTGGAAGGACGGCCAGAACCTGTTCGCGGGTAACGGCTACGCAGGCCTTTCGGAATTCGCGCTGTTCTACATCGGCGGCATCATCAAGCACGCCCGTGCCCTGAACGCGATCACGAACCCGACGACGAACTCGTACAAGCGTCTCGTGCCGCACTTCGAAGCCCCGGTCAAGCTCGCCTACTCGGCGCGCAACCGTTCGGCGTCGATCCGCATTCCGCACGTCAGCAACCCGAAGGGCCGCCGTATCGAAACGCGCTTCCCGGACCCGATGGCCAATCCGTACCTGTGCTTCTCGGCGCTGATGATGGCGGGTCTCGACGGCGTGCAAAACAAGATCCACCCGGGCGAAGCCGCCGACAAGAACCTGTACGACCTGCCGCCGGAAGAGGATGCAAAGATCCCGACCGTTTGCGCGGGCCTCGACCAGGCACTGGAAGCGCTCGACAAGGATCGCGAGTTCCTGACGCGCGGTGGCGTGTTCACCGACGGCATGATCGACGCGTACCTCGATCTGAAGGAAAGCGAACTGCAACGCGTGCGTATGACCACGCACCCGGTCGAGTTCGAGCTGTACTACTCGCTGTAATCCGGCGAT
The DNA here is from genome assembly GCF_042655705.1 of Paraburkholderia denitrificans. Taxonomy (NCBI): domain Bacteria; kingdom Pseudomonadati; phylum Pseudomonadota; class Betaproteobacteria; order Burkholderiales; family Burkholderiaceae; genus Paraburkholderia; species Paraburkholderia denitrificans. The sequence goes on from NZ_JBHSMP010000006.1 coordinate 63,094, forward strand.
GGCGCTTCGCTCGCGACGACGCGGCGAAGCGCTCTGAAGTGCTCGCTAGATGCGCGCGATAGCCGCGATCAATCACGAAGGGACGGCGTCGCCGTCCCTTTTTCGTTGCGCGGCATAGCGTGGCTAGCGCGGCATCTTGCGCCGAGGCCCTGCGCGCTCGCGCGCCAGGCCAGAACGACAAAGACATTGCCGGTGTGCCCCACGGCGCCCGGCCAGCCACATGGTGCTCAAGAATCTGATCAAGGCCAGGAAGGGCCACGCGGAATCGCTTTCGGACGACGGGCAACTCGCCGATTCGGGTTTCTTGCCCGGCTTCGAGGCGCTGCCGACGGTCGTGCTCGTGCTCGAAAAACGCACGCTGCGCGTCGCGTTCGCGAATCCTTCCGCCGAGGCGATGCTCGACCTCTCGCGCCGTCAGCTGGCGCAGATGGCCTGGCCCGATCTGTTTTCGAACGCCGATGAACTGATCTCGACGATCGCCGCGATTGCCGAGCACCGCTTTCACGCGACGCGCCTCGATGCGATGCTCGAACGCCCGGGCCGCGAGCCGTTGCACGTGCACGCGATCGTCGGCTTTCTCGAAAGCGCGCCCGATTACGTGGTGCTCGAACTGTTCGAGATCGAACGGCACCTGAAGAGCGACCGCGAGGAGCGCATTCACGACCTCACGGCCGTCAACAAGCATCTGATCCGCAATCTCGCGCACGAGATCAAGAATCCGCTCGGCGGCATTCGCGGCGCGGCGCAACTGCTCGAGTTCGAACTGGGCGTGCTGCAGCGCGACGAGCTGCGTGAATACACGCAGGTCATCATCAAGGAATCGGACCGGCTGCAAACGCTCGTCGACAGGCTGCTCGAACCGCACCGGCATCCGCATATCGTCGGCGACGTGAATATCCACGAGGTGTGCGAGCGCGTGCGCGCGCTGATCCTCGCGGAGTTCCCGCGCGGTCTCACGATCGAGCGCGATTACGACGTGAGCGTGCCCGATCTGCGCGGCGACAAGGAGCAGCTGATTCAGGCCTTGCTCAACATTGTGCGCAACGCGGCGCAGGCGCTGCGCGAACGCATCTCGCAGGGCGATGCGCGCATCGAGATCCGCACGCGCGTCGCGCGCAAGGTCACGATTTCCAAGCGCCTGTGCAAGCTGGCACTGGACTTGCATATCACCGACAACGGGCCCGGCATTCCCGAGGACATCCGCGACCGCATCTTCTATCCGCTCGTTTCGGGGCGCGAGGACGGTAGCGGCCTCGGTCTCACGCTCGCGCAGACTTTCGTGCAGCAGCACGACGGTCTGATCGAAGTGGAAAGCCGCCCCGGTCATACCGAGTTCCAGATTTTGCTGCCGCTCGACTACTGACATTGCCCGCACGTCAACAGGACTTCTAACCGACCTCATGAAGCCGATCTGGATAGTAGACGACGACCAGTCGATCCGCTGGGTGCTGGAAAAGGCACTGGCCCGCGAGAATCTCGCGACCCGCAGCTTTTCGAACGTGCGCGAGGCCGTGAGCGCGCTCGACAACGACAGCCCGCAGGTGCTCGTATCCGATATCCGGATGCCGGGCGGCTCGGGGCTCGAGTTGCTGCAGACGGTGCGCGAGCGCCTGCCTGGGCTGCCCGTGATCATCATGACCGCGTTTTCCGATCTCGACAGCGCCGTGGGTGCGTTCCAGGGCGGCGCGTTCGAATATCTGGCCAAGCCCTTCGACATCGACCGTGCGGTGGAACTGATCCGCCGCGCCGTGGATGAGAGCATGCGCGGCGAGCATCCGCAGGACGAACGTCCCGCCGAAGCGCCCGAGATGCTGGGCCAGGCCAGCGCGATGCAGGACATGTTCCGCGCCATCGGGCGGCTCTCGCACTCGGCGGCGACCGTGCTCATCACGGGTGAGTCGGGCACCGGAAAGGAGCTGGTGGCCCGTGCGCTGCACCGCCATAGCCCGCGCGCGGACGGTCCGTTCATTGCGCTCAACACCGCGGCCATTCCGAAGGATCTGCTCGAATCCGAATTGTTCGGCCACGAGCGCGGCGCGTTCACGGGCGCGCAGTCGATGCGCCAGGGCCGCTTCGAGCAGGCCGAGAACGGCACGCTGTTCCTCGACGAAATCGGCGACATGCCGTTCGATCTGCAGACGCGCCTGTTGCGCGTGCTCTCGGACGGGCAGTTCTATCGCGTGGGCGGACACAATCCGCTGCGCGCGAACGTGCGCGTGATCGCGGCGACGCATCAGAACCTCGAAACGCGCGTGCGCCAGGGCCTGTTCCGCGAGGACCTGTATCACCGCCTCAACGTGATCCGTCTGCGGCTGCCCGCGCTGCGCGAGCGCAGCGAAGACATCCCGCTGCTCACGCGCCACTTCCTGCAAAAGAGCGCGCGTGAGCTGGGCGTCGAGCCGAAGCGCGTGTCCGACCAGGCGCTTGCGTATCTGTCTTCGTTGCCTTTCCCGGGCAACGTGCGCCAGCTGGAAAATCTCGCGAACTGGCTGACGGTGATGGCGCCCGCGCAGACGATCGAGTTGAAGGATCTGCCGCCGGATCTCGTGCCTGCACATGGCGCGGCGGTCGATGCGGCTGCCGTGACCGCGCACGGCGAGGCCATGCACGTGGCGGCATCCGGCGCAACGCCGTTCGCCGGCGCGGCAGCGCTTGCCGGCGTGCCGGGCGGGATCGCCGCGGGTGGCGTTGCAGGCGGCACTGCGGGTGGCCTTGCCGGAGGCGTTGCAGCGCCTGCGGCGGTGGCCGTCTGGGAAGCCGGCTTGCGCACCGAAGTCGCACGGCTGCTGCGCGAGAACAGCGCGGACGTCATGGACGAGCTGTCGCGCCGCTTCGAGGCCGCCGTGATCCGCGAGGCGCTCGACTTCACGCGCGGCCGCAAGGTCGAGGCCGCCGAGCGCCTCGGCATCGGCCGCAACACCATCACGCGCAAGATCCAGGAACTCGATCTGGAGTGACGAGGGCGTATCGATCCGGCATCAAATGCGGATCGATACGCGCCGTCGCGGTCGCTTGCAGTCGCGCGCTCAGGGCATAATCGACGCTGTTTCCTGCCAGCAATCGATCATGCCCGTCAATTCCGCCTGGCCCGCCGAGGCCGATCCCTTTATTTCGCTCGAATCGCTCGATGACCCCGCCGCCAGTGCGTGGGTCGAGCAGCAGAACGCGCGCACGCGTGCCGCATGGCACGGCGGCGCGCGTTTCGACGCGCTGCAAAAGCGTCTTGGCGAGGCGTATCTCCCGCGCGAGCGTCCCGTGATCCCGAGCCGCTGGCAACAGTGGGCCTACGACCTGTGGGAAGACGAAACGAACCCCAAGGGCCTGTGGCGCCGCGCGCCGTGGGCCGACTGGCGCGCGGGCAAGGCGCAGTGGCAGACGCTGATCGACTTCGATGCGCTAGGACGCGACGAAGACGTGCCGTGGGTCTGCGCGGGCATCGACATCCTCTATCCGGACGGCGACCGCGCGCTGATCCAGCTCTCGGACGGCGGCGCCGATGCGGTGATCGTGCGCGAGTTCGATATCGAGCGGCGCGTGTTCGTGGAAGGCGGCTTCGCGATCGCGAAAGAGGGCAAGCACACGATCTCATGGATCGATCGCGACGCCGTCTACGTGGGCTGGGAAAACGGCCGCCGCACGCTCACGCGCTCGGGCTATCCGCGCGAAGTGCGGCGCTGGACGCGCGGTACGCGGCTCGCAGAAGCGCCCGTCGTGTTTCGCGGCGAATTCGACGATATCGGCGTCGAAGCCGATTACGATCCCGTCGAGCGGCGTCATGACGTGGTGCGCAACGTCGACTTCTTCGACGCGTACAACTACTGGCTCGACCCGCACGGCGCGTGGCAGCAGTACGACTTGCCGACGCATGTCGCGGTCGGCGCATGGCAGGGCTGGCTGCTGCTGGAGCCGCGTCTCGACTGGACCTGCGCGGGCGTCACGCATCCGGGCGGTGCGCTGCTCGTGATCCGCGAAGATGCGTTCCTCGCGGGCGACCGCACGATGACGGCGCTGTTCACGCCGACGCCGGTCACGTCCGCGTGCGACTGGACCAATACGAAAAACTACCTCGTGGTCTCGTGGCTCGACGACGTGCAAAGCTGCACGATGCTGTGGGAGCCGCCATCGGCTGATGGCGCGAGTTCGTGGCGCTCGCGCATGTTTCCGGGGCGAGCGGGGTTGCAGGCGGCGCAGGTGGATGTCGCGCCGGTCGAAGACACGCTCGACGACGAAGTGTTCGTCGATGTCGACGATTACCTTCAACCGCCCGAATACTGGCTCGCCGATATCGCGAAGCCTGATCTTCAGGAGTGGGAATTAATCGATCGCTGGCCGACGCAGTTCGACGCCGCGCCGCTCGCCGTGAGCCGTTCGCATGCGCAGTCGGCGGACGGCACGCGCGTGCCGTTTACGGTGATCGGCCCGCGCGCGGTGATCGACGTCGATTCGCGCCAGCCCGCGCCGTGTCTGCTGACCGGCTATGGCGGCTTCGCGATTGCGCTTACGCCGCAATATCTCGTGAGTTCCGGGATCGGCTGGATGGAGCAGGGCGGGATTACCGTCGTCGCGCATATTCGCGGCGGGGGCGAATACGGCAGCGCCTGGCACGTCGACGCACAGCGCGAGCATCGGCAGCGTTCGTTCGACGATTTCATCGCGGTCGCGCAGCAGCTTGTTGCCGAGGGTTTCACGACCGCCGCGCAACTCGGGATCAAGGGCGGCAGCAACGGCGGTCTGCTCGTTGCCGCGTGCATGGTGCAGCGGCCCGAGCTATTCGGCGCGGTGGTGTGCGAAGTGCCGCTGCTCGATATGCAGCGCTATCCGCTGCTGCACGCGGGCGCGTCGTGGATCGACGAATATGGCGATCCCGAAGACGACATCGAAGCGCGTGCGCTGGCCGCGTATTCGCCGTATCAGCGCGTGCAGGCGGGCGTGCCGTATCCGCCGTCGCTCTTTACGACCTCGACCAGCGACGACCGCGTGCATCCCGGTCACGCGCGCAAGATGGTCGCGCGCATGCAGGCGCAGGGGCACGCGAATGCCTGGTATCTGGAGAATACGGAAGGCGGCCACGGACCCGGCAGCGATGCGCTGGAGCGCGCCGAGTACGACGCGCTCGTGTTCCGCTTCCTGTGGACGACGCTCGCCGGGACGTGGTAAGGCGTGCGTGTGCCGCTCAGAGCGCGCCGCTTAGCCCGCGACGTCGAGTTGCGCGACGACCGGCGTGTGGTCGGACGGCTGCTCCCACTTGCGCGGCGTCTTGTCGACGTCGACCGCCTGGCATAGCGGCGCGAGTGCCGGTGAGAGCAGGATGTGGTCGATGCGCAGGCCCGCGTTGCGGCGAAACGCGAACATGCGGTAATCCCACCACGTGAAGGTCTTTTCGGGCTGCTCGAACTGGCGAAACGCATCGACCAGACCGAGGTCGAGCAGCCGCGCAAACTGCGCGCGCTCTTCCGGCGAGACAAGGTTCTGGCCTTCCCACGCTTTTGGATCGTGCACGTCGCGATCTTCGGGGGCGATGTTGTAGTCGCCCAGCAGCGCGAGCAACGGATAGCGCTGCATCTCCTGTGCGAGCCAGTCGTGCATCGCGTCGAGCCATGCGAGCTTGTAGGCGAACTTTTCCGTGCCCGGCGCCTGGCCGTTGGGGAAATACGCGCTCACGACGCGCACGCCGCCGACCGTCGTGGCAATCACGCGCTGCTGCGGATCCTCGAAGCCGGGAATGTTGCGCACGACCGTCGCTTCGTCGACGACAAGGCCGTCGCGCGCGAGAATCGCCACGCCGTTATAGGTCTTCTGGCCTGTGAACCAGCTGCGGTAGCCCTGCGCTTCGAGTTCGGCCGTGGGGAATTTTTCGTTCGGGAGCTTCAGTTCCTGGAGGCACAGAACGTCGGTGCCGCTTTCCGTGAGCCAGTCGATGACGTGCTGTAGACGGACCTTTAGCGAATTGACGTTCCAGGTGGCGATTTTCACGTAAAAATCCGAGGTTTATTGGATAAGGGTTTGAGGTTGATTGTGACTTGTTTTCGTCGTCTGGCTACCCACCTAGCTACCCATTCGAAGCAAGGTAGGCGGGGCGACCCTACGCGCCGCTCGAAACTAAAAAAGCATTAATGCTCGCCGCAGTGATGCGGCTTGCCGATCCGATCTTGACCAGGCGAAGTTTATCAGCCGCGACCAAGCGATACAGCGTCGCCCGGCTCACCGCCAGTTGCTGCATGGCATCGCTCACCCGGTACAGACGTGGGGCACCCGATGGGTGCGCAGGTCCGTCGCCGTCTGAATCGCCGCCACTCCCGCCGTCGGCGGAGGTCTTCGCTTTCGCGGTTCCCGGCGCGCGGCGCGGCGTACGCGCCGGCGCGTCTGCGGAGCCGCCGTCGGAATGCATCAGATCGTCGCGGCGGACGTCGCAGAGACGCAGGCACATCTCATGGTAGTCATCATGGCGCATCAAGAGCGGGTTACGGTAACCTGGGCTGGCCGAATCGAAGTCGAAGAAGGGCGTCACGCTGCGGTCTATTGGTGGGCAATGGGCGCACTGTAGCGCTGATCCGGCGCTCCGGAAATGACCTCAAGACGGATTGCAACACCGCGAAAAAGTCTCGAACTTGATCGACTGGTGGATTTGAAAGCTATCTGAAGTTCTGCTTTCAAGGCAACATGAGACGAATCAGATGCTTGCGATCAACTGGTGTCTTAGTGGTTCTATCGACGTTCTTGAATTTCTGCTCGGAAGGCAGATTTTATTTCTTTAAAATCATAAAGTTACAGAAAAATCTGCTTGACGCGCCGATCCAGCTTAGGCAAGAATTCCTCACGTGCAGCGAGCAGAAACGAAAAAGCCGCCCTTGGCGGGCGGCTCTCTCGTGGTCAACCTGTGGCGAGGAAGACCTTGTAATGCTGCCCAATCGGATAACGGCCGACTGGGGTAAAACAGGTGCGGCGGGATTAGCGTCCCAACCGAACCGAAGGAAGAAGAATATCCGAACGTCCACTTGTTCGGCAAGCGGATTCTGAGTTTTTAGCCCCTTCCGGCCTTCCAATTCTAGGAAGGTCAAAAATGACTGGTAAGCAGTCCTATCTACATTCAGTGACGGGTAATACGCCGCGTGGCGCGCGTCCGAATACGTCCGGATACGCGGGCGTCAGCCACCATAAGGCAACCGGCAAGTGGATCGCCCAAGTCACACTGGTCGGGCCTGACGGCAAGCGCATTCGCAAGCATGTTCCTGGTACATACGGCTCTCCGGAGGCCGCACATGCTGCACGCGTCGCGTTCATTTCTGCATGCGGTGTCGCGGCTGTGGACGATAAGGTGTCGGTCGGGCGCAACGTGCAGGCTGAGGCCGCCACCGCGCGCGAGGCATTCATCGCCACGCTTAAAGCTAAAGTCGCTGCGCGCTGTGAGGTGGCGTGATGGCTCGCATCCGCACGATCAAGCCGGACTTCTGGACCGATGAGAAAGTGGTCGAACTCTCGATGCCCGCCCGCCTCATGGTGCTTGGCTCACTGAATTTTTCTGACGACAACGGCAATCTCGATCGCTCGCCGAAGAAACTGAAAATGCAAGTCTTCCCGGCCGACGCGATCGACTGCGAACCGCTCATTCAGGAGGTGATCGCGCAGGGGATGCTCATTGAGTACTCAGTGAGCGGGAAAACCTATTTGCACATCAAGGGGTTCCGCAAGCATCAAGTGATCAATCGCCCGTCCAAGAGCAACATTCCTGAGCCCATTTTCAGTGACGAGTCATGCGGCGCTCACGGAGGACTCGGTGATCCCTCACTGACGGAAGGGAAGGGAAAGGAAGGGAAGGGAAAGGACAAAATCCAACCCACTGTCGACCTGACGGTCGACCGTTCGTGTGCTGATTCGCAAGTTGCTAGTCCGGCGGAGCATCAGGTTGAGCAGCAAGGACTCTGGCCCGAAGACGACGGTGAAGATGCTGAAGGCTGCACAGATGAACCCGGCTGCCTGCCGCCCGCTGAAGACGACGAACCGGTAAAGGGTGTGACCGAGGCTGATATCGCGAAGATTTTCGATTACTGGCGTCAGACGATGGACTCGCCGCGCTCGAAGCTGGACGACAAGCGCAAGCGCACCATCCGCAACGCGCTGAAGATGGGCTACCCGCCTCGCGATCTGTGCCGCGCGATTCAGGGCTGCGCGCTGACGCCTCACAACCAAGGCAATAACGATCGCGGCCAGAAGTACCTCGGGCTGCATGTGTGCCTCGGGAGTGCCGATCAGATCGACCGTTTCGTCGCGAACAGCACGGCCCCGCCGAAGGCACCCGAGAAAAAGGGCGATAACGTCATCCCTGGCTGGTGGAATTCGGATGAACTCGCGAAGCAGCAGGCCGCTCTCGTCGGCGTTGGTGGCCCGCTCCCGAGCGAATCGCGCGAGACGTGGCACGCGCGCATTCGCGCTGCGATCGACAACGGCGGCAAACCGCTTGCGCCGCTCGCTGCGTCTGTGCTGAAACCTGCTGAACCGGAATCCCTGCGCGTTGAACTGACGCCTGAGCAGAAGGCAGAGCGCAGCGCGGCGCTGTTGGGTGCGCTGCGCAAGCCCCCCCCCGATGCGGTCCCCGTTGCCGCTGTGCCATCGAGCACATCGATTGGTGATTGGATTGCAAACATATCATGAGCATAGCAGTGAGCACAGTCGACATTTTCAGCCCGGAGAGCGCGCCGCTTCGTGCGCTCCTTGAGCGCCGCAACGCAGAGTTTCGTGCGCTGGTAGGGGGCCACTTGCTTGATGAACTTGACGAGGCAGGTGTCGAGCACATGGAGGCGATGGTCGAAACGCGCGAGGCACGTCGCGAGGCGGACGAGAACCCATCAGTGCAGGCGGTACTGCGCTGGGGGAACGCATACGACCACATGGTGATCGCCCAGGAACGTGTCGAGATACTGAAAGTCCGGGGCGAGATCCGCGCCGAACTGAATGCAGCCCGAGGCGTGCCGCGCGTACCGTACTACTTGAATCATTAATCGCAACTCTGCAATGAACGAACTGATGAATTCAAATCAAGTTGTGAATTTGAACGGCGGCGATCTGATGGCGCCGCTTGAGGCCGCAATGCGCTTCGTTTTCGATGATCGCTATGAAATTCGCGCCATTCCCGTTGATGGTGAGCCGTGGTTTTTCGCTGCGGATGTGTGCGCTGCGCTGGGTGTTGCCAACGTGAGCGACGCGCTGGAGAAACTCGACGCAGACGAGAAAATGACCATCGCTTCAACCGATAGTCATTCGGGGCGGCGCGGTGGGGCACAGTTTCAGTCGATCGTTAGCGAGGGGGGGCTCTACACGCTGATTCTGCGCTGCCGTGTTGCGGTGACGCCCGGCACGGTGCCACATCGCTTCCGCAAGTGGGCCACATCCGAAGTGATCCCCAGCATCCGCAAGACGGGCCGCTACGATGCACAACCGGCCGCCGCGAACCCGCTGGACCTGATGCAGGCCATGCTGGACCAGATGCGTAACCAGGATGCGCGCATTGCAATGCAGGCTGAGGAGATCCGTGGCGTTCGCGCTGAAGTGAGTGAGTTTCGCGCAACGTTCGAAGAGCAAATTGCCGCGATCGTACGTGCGCCCGTCGCTGACAAGCCCGCTGGCTGCGAGAGTCTCTCCAAGCTGAAAGATGCATGGAGCGACAAGGCCGGCCTTCCGGGGTGGGTAGTCGAGGATATCCTCTGCCAGATCAAGCAATACCGGATCGTGCCACGTGCGTATGTGGCGCGTGGTGTCCGCCACCATTCCAACGGCGGCGTGGTTGCACGTCCGGACGGCTCGCCCGTTCTGGCCGACCCGTATTTCGTCTATCAGATCGGCGTCGTCACGCGGGCCATTGAGCGCTTCCTTGCTCTTTGCGAGCGCCATCCGAGGAACCTGCGTAAGGCCGTTCATCCGGCGATGCCAGACCGCTCGTTCAATCTCGCAGACGGCTACGCAAAGGGCGAAAAGCGATAATGAAGTCCCGCTGCCCGCCTTTCGGTACAAGCATTTTTTAGGAGTCCACTATGTCGAAAAAGAAAGCAGTATCGCTCGTCACCAACAACGTGATCCGTCTGGAGCCCACGGCTACACCGAAGCCGCGCGTCACGTGGGATGAAGGCGAAGTCGCGAAGCGCGCGCTGGAGTGGTTCGAGCTGGAGCGCAAAGCATCGACTGCGTACAGTGCCGCGCTGCGCCGCGCTGATGAGTTCAAGGAAGAGAATGCAATTGTCCGCGTCGATCTGAATGACCCAGAATTCCAGGACTTCACGCGCGATACGTGGTTTGCGTATCTCGACGCCAAGGCCGAAGTGAAGAAGGCGAAGGCGCGCCTTGACACAGCGTGCCGCCGCGTGCTGAATCCGCCCGCTCCGCCGCTGACGAAGGGGCAGAAAGAGGAGCTCAAGCGCTGGGCGGCGCTGGTGGGGCTGATCGAGCGCGGCGAAATCACCATGAAGGATGCACTCGCCGTGCGTAAGGCTGACGGGGCGCCGATGGTGCGCGACCGTGCGCACTTCATCGAACTGGCGACCGTTTCGGAAGAGGATTTGATCCCGTTCTGATCGCTGCCGCGCGCTGGCAGGTGCTGGCGCGCACAACGCAAAGTTTCTCTTTGCTGTTTAACAAAGGATTTAGCGATGCATACTCCATTCGTTACTGGGTGGTTCTATTTGAGGAGGCGCATTCGTTCTGCCCAAGCCGCTCTACGCGAGTGCGAAGCCGCCGAACGCATTATTGCCAAACGGATAGTTGCGGGCGAGCTACAGAATCCAGACGTGCTCGCCATAGTGAGTGTTTTTCGTTGGCGCGCGATGGAAAACATCCTGTCCTGCGGCGAGGACCTTTTCGAAATTGCCAGGCTGGTCGACCGGTTCGCAACCCGAGAGCAGAAGCTGGATTTGCTCAGCGCTGGACGCCGCCCGTGCGTTCACCAGGTGAGCGACAGTTTCGCCGAAATGCTCGGCGCTGGTCTGGAGCAGCCGGCCGATCGCCATGGCAACTATTCCGGTCCGCTGTGGGCGGTCGGGCACATCTTCATGCGGCGAGAGGTCCACAAGCGCCAGGGAGAACTCGCCCCGATCGTTGCCGCGTACGAGCAGCAGATGGCAGCAGGCAATCGGTTCATCCACGCGGAACCGATGCTCTCTCAATGAACACTTTTTCGTTGTTGCGCAACGCGTTCCGCGCTATCTTTTAGGCATCGAAACGGACGGAATGGTGATCGGCATGGCGAGTGAGGCGATCGCGGCGTGGCTGGAGAAGATTTCCAAGCTGCCACCCGACCAACGAAAGGCGGCGACGGCGGTGCTGCTGCGGCTGCTGAACGCTCGTGCAGCCCGGCGCGTGTCGTAACGGCAGCATTGGTCGTGCAGCCGATCAACATGGTCGTGTGCGTTCGCGATGCGTGGAAGGGGCGTAATCCGATTACTACCCTTGGCGGAACGCAGGACGTGTGGACTCTGACGGCCGAAGGCGTCAACTAGTTGTGTATGCGCTCGGACAAGCCGCGCGCGCAGAAGTATAGAGCGCCCGCCACAGTGCCGATACTGTGTGCGGGCGTTTGGTTTTGAAAAGGGGATTCCGTATTTGCGCTGCCGAACTCTCACGCAGCCAGCACAGCGGCCTCGCGACCCGTCGCCGATCTCCACGCCTCCCCCGACTCCTGCTGCCGGTTATACGCCGTTTCTGGCGTTTGCCGTGACCGTTTCCTTTGTAAAAAATCCTCTGCACTTCGAGCAGATTTAGGGTTCCTGCACGATGGTGTACGGCGTACAGGTGTCGTACACGTTGGCCGGTCGGGACGCCAATCTGACGCTAGATAAACGGGAGCCAGAATGAGCAAGAAAATCGTCAGCGACGCAGACTGGATTGATGCCCGCAGGCAGCATGAGGTTGAAGGCGTCAGCCTTGGAAAACTCTCTCAACTCCTTGAATGTTCAAAAACTTTGGTCGCGATTAAGGCTAAAGAGCAGGGTTGGGTGAAGGCTCGTCCGGGGGGGCCTGCCGCGAACGGCAACGGGGCCAAGCAATTCGTAATTGATACAGAAAGTGCCGTGCAGGAAGAGGCCCGAGCCGTACACCTGCACGGTCCGTCGTCGCCAGCATCAACCTCGCAACCTGCGGTCGCCACGACGGCTGCAATGTCTGCTCCCGTCACGCTGCCTGCGCTTCCGGACAAGCCGGTTTTTGCGAACTGGGCAGAGGAGGCGGATTGGGTGGAAAAGCAAGTTGCAGAGCAGCAAAACGCGCTGATGAGCCGCCACGCGCTGGAACTGAAGTACATGACGGCCGCGATCAATGACGGGTTGAAGAAGATCGGCAAGCAGGGGGTGGGTGAGGCGGCCCGGGCAGCTAACGCGCTAGCGCAGGCGATGACCCGCAAGCACAAGCTGGAATTGGATCATCTCGCCGAGTGGACACGCATCCGGTTAGGGGTGTACCGCGGCGACACGGGCCCGCGTCCCTGCATCATTGTCGTCCATCAGCGCGAGGGGGTGGCTTTCGGCAAACTGAACGATGCCGCATCGGTTGATGCCCGCGTGCGTGACGCTCGACTCGCCATCGCTAGGAAGATCGTGGCCGAGGCAGGTGCGGCTCGCGAACAATCCGTTGTGCCGAAAGGCGTTTAGGAGGTTTTCGACGTGAGCCATGAAAGCCTGATCGAGCAGGGAGAGCGCTATTTCTCAGAAAAGAGGGCGCCGCTGATCGCGCGGTGGGAGATAGCGCGCGGGCAGTCCTTTTGTGTTCCCGAGGGGCAGCGTACGCTTAGCTTGAGTCGCCCATGGCCGCGCCGCGTGTGGAAGCCGCACAGCGCTGAGGAGTCGCGCAGGCGAGCGGCGCTTGATCGCGAGCGCCATTCGCTAGTACCGCCCGTCGGACATTTAGACGTTGGTTCCAGTCCGTAACCGGCCATTTTGCAATATTGAAATGTTGCTTGTAGGTCGTTCTTTGCTAGCACTCGGACGTCCGCGTAAGCGAGGCGGTCACGAAATGCATTCTCGACGTTTGCACCCCTTAACTACCGCGAATATCGCGTTTCACTGTAACCGCACACGACTCTCAAGGAAGCTCGCCGAATTTGATGTCGATCCGTCGGATATTTTGCTCGCAAATACTTGTCGAAAGTACAGGTTACTACTTCGACGTAGGTGACTCGATTCAGCTATCATGTCCGTCAGACCAAACGCGCGAAGCTAATGCGTGAGCCTACAGATGACTCGATAACGATCCCGGGGGGAAAGGCCAATGGATACTGACAGGTTCATCTTTCTCGGACTCTCCTCAGAGCATCTCAGGAGAATCCACGAAAGTCCCCCGTTGATCAGTTCACTCCAGGGTTACGAGACTGCACTTCTGTTGCTTGCCCAAGGTCGTTATCCTCAAGCGCTAACTACGATCGCTTCAGCAATCGAAAGCGCTGGCAAAGCCTATCTTCGCCTCGGGCCAGAAGAAAAATGTGAACTCGCAAAGTTGAATGAGATTCTCCAGGAAGCGCTTCCAAGAGAGAAGAGAGTCACACCGAGCAAGCTCAATAAATTCCGTCGGACGCGAAATAGAATCACTCACTATGGATTTAGCCCGCGGGACGACGAGGAGTCGGTTTCACTTTTTATCGGAACAGCGCTTCCCTTCCTCGATGCGTGGTTGGAACATTCAAATGGATTTTCAATCGTCGAATCATTGTATTTTGACCTTGGGAAAAAAGTTCGCCATGCCATCGACCTTAATCGCCCAACACCACGGGAAAAAATATCCGCAATAGATTCCATTCGAGGCGTTGCTCACTGGATATTGCATCATACGCGGTATTCCTATCTAACGTGGTGGGAAAGGGAAGTTCTCGATAACGATGCCTCTACATTTGGCACGCACCGGATTTCCGGTTTTGACCTGCGGGAGCAATTGAAAGAGCAGCTTTTGGAAGACGACCCAGTCTTAGTCATCGATTGTCCGATTTGCGACGGATTAGACTCATTGGTAGTTAAGCTAGACGAAGAAGCACTTGACGATCGGCGGATAGTTCCCATCGCCGCTCGCTGTGTCGAATGTAGTTTGAGTCTCCCTGCTGGGGCGGAAGCGCTCTTGATCAAGCTGTGCGAAGACCAGTTCACCGACGAACTCTGCGCTAAGACGCTTACGGAATATGGAATCGGATAGCTTTTCGTGGGCGCGTGGCGTGGCCGCGAGAAGCAGTCACGGCCCGGTCATCGAATGGCTACTTGCAGACGAAGCTTTCGGATGAACGTCCGGCGGTGTCAGAGAATCCGTGCTGCTGGTGCGAACGCGGAATCTACGGCTAACGCAATTCGCGGACCGGTTTTACGTGAGCCTTCCGCGAGTTCACGGCCGCGCTCGTGAAGCGCTGGGGCGAGTTGGAGCGCATCGTTGCTGGGCAGCCGACGCAGTCGGAAGCGGAACGCAAGTCGGTTGACTCGAACATTGGCGGATGCGTCAAACCGAACCGCAGGCCTCGCGCAATGCGCTGCGCGCATCGCCGATGCCCGACGATCCGAAGATGATGTCGAGCAAAGAGATCGTTAAGGTGGCGGAGGCGCTTGGCGTCGATAATAGTCATCCGAATGTCCTCCGCGATATCCGCTGCATGCTGCTCGAATTGCATGCGCGGGACCTTATTGATGCTGGCATCCCGCCTGGCGCAGCGCGCTCAACATGGGTCCGCGATAGCTCAGATACCCTTTGGATTCAGCTTATCGGCCGCTCGTTTGACTGGTCCCGCGACGCGCGTGGGCGTTTCTCGGAATTCCGCCTAGATCGCGAGCACACAATCACTCTCGTAACGGGCTACGACGTGAGGCTGCGCAACGGCGTCATCAAGCGCCTCAATGAGCTTAAGAAGATTGTTGCTGGGCACTCACTGGAGGCGCGAAAGCGCAATGACGCAGGGTGTCGTCGTGCTCCGTTGATGGATTGACGCTGTGCGAGGTGGCACATGGGACGAGCAGGGGCGGGTGGTCCGGATCCGTCTGCAAATGCACGCTGTCGAGAGCCGATATAGCTAATGTTTTTCGCCTGCTCGACGTAGTTATTGAATGAGGTAGTGTTAAAACCCACATTCTTTGGAATATGCTCAACTACAAATCTGAGGTTTTGCGAAGCATTCGTGCGCAACCTGACGCAGTTTGCCTCGCGTACGGCACTAAACAAATCGAGGCGGTGCTCGATCTCTTGTGTCGGGCTGCCGAATATGATTTTCCAGCGGCGAAGCAGCAGCTAGATGAGATTGTGAAGCCCGGTGATAGCCGGGTTTATGTCCCTGTATCGCTAAAACGGCCCATCTGCATTTCGGCGCCGTGGCGGACTGCCATCACGTTGGTTGGCGAAGCTGCGCAGCAGCAGTCTTCGAGGCGAATGGCGCTGTGCTGGGAAGCGAGGAGGGGGGACCCCTTGGTCACGGATATCGGACTGTTTCTTGAAAGATATCCAGCTGGTGGTGTTCTCGTTCTGCCGATATTCTGGCGAAATGCGCTGCAACAGTGGGAGATGCCCCTGGCGCCCGCGTTCCTCCCGCATATGCCATCTGACGTCGTGTGTAGTGAAGAGGAGACGGAGTCGCGTGAGCAACGGCTTCCATCGCCTATGTATCTTCAGTTTGGCAACGGTGTGTTAGTCGCCTATCCGGCGGTCGCGCTTGCGACTATTTACGCCGGGAATCCAGCAACAGGAAAAATTATTCTGGATGATCTCAAAAAAAATATTAGAGATGAGATTCTGCTGGCAGCGCATGCGTTACCAATGGTAGCGATGGCGAGACAGCTTGACGTGGATCTGGAATCCTCCGATGGACCGCCAGCCTGTCGATTGAATCACATAACACACTTCGCATTGAACACGATCAGAGCAATCGGACTCTACGAAAACTCCGACTCAATCGAACCACCTTCCGGAGACGACTGGATAGATCAGATCAAATCTATCCCTGTTTCACGGATCAACCTCTTTACGGGCGCAAATGGCGGGGGAAAATCGACGGTTATTGATATTATCGCGTCGATGCAGGATGCAACGAAGCTTGCTGGACTACAGAGAGAAAATACGAGAAATAGTGCATTCTCTGGGTTCTTAATTCGGCTCGTCAACGGTCGCGTGCTAATGGTAAGGCTCAAGCAGCAGAACAAATTGAAGCGCGGATATAGCGACATGAATTGGCAAACAGCCAACATTTACGCGTACCTGGATGGCGTTAAGCCGGAGCACGTGGAACTGGAGCTGCCAAAATTTCACGCAAAGAAGGAGGACGTCGAAGATGCAGATCCGCTGCTGCGTGCGCTGGATTGCGGGGTCGCGATGTTCGATGCGCGGCGGCCACCAGACGTTGAGCGGAAAGCCATTGCGGATGCGCTGTGCAAGGTTGCGCGATATTTACCGAATGTCGAAGGTAGCCGCGAGGGATGTAAGGTATCCGGCGAGGGGGCGGAGTGGGTCTGGAAGCATCAGGACGAGCTTAAGGCGACAAAGCTAAATCAACCGATTTATGTGGATGATGAAGATAAATTTAATATCTGGTTTTGCGATGACATAGACCAGCCCAGCCGAGTATCAGAGGAGTTGCTGCCGTCTGGCTGGCGAGCGTTTGGTAAGCTTACTGCATGGCTCTCTACGCGCCCGTCGGGTTCCATTTGCGTAATAGAGGAGCCGGAAACGCACCTGCATCCGACATTTCAGCGGCTGCTGGTGCGACGCGTCGGCGAGATTGCCGAGGAAATGTCACTGCAACTGTTTATTGCTACGCACTCGGCGACCTTGATCAATACGCAGTGGTGGGAGGGCACTACCCCGAAACTATTCAGGATGCGAGGTCGCGTGATCGAGGATCGGCCCAATATTGCTGGGCTATTGCGCGATCTCGGTGTCCGGCAGAGCGATCTCCAGCAGGCAAATGGCGTTGTATGGGTTGAGGGGCCGTCGGATGCCATTTATTTGCGTTATTGGCTCGCGCTGTATTGCAGACAGTTTGGGAAAGAGGCGCCCATCGAAGATCTGGAGTTCTCGTTCGCGTTTTATGGTGGGGCGATCCTGAAGCATTTTTCTGTCGGTCACAGCGCAGACCTGATCAACATGCTGCGTATCAATACGAACATGGTCGTCGTCATCGACCGGGATCATGATTTCGAGCGGCAGTCGGACGGAACGTGGACTGCATGTTATCCAGAGCGAGCAAAGGCCAGAATTAAGCGTGCCGTCGATCAGCTCAAGTCGGACACCTGCTGGTCGTGGATAACGGCTGAATACACGATTGAAAATTATCTGCCTGAGCCTTTCAGGGGCAAGTTTTTTTCCTCCGACGAGACGGACCGGCTGGAGAAGCAATCGAGCCGGTCAAAGGTTGACATCGCTCGCGAATTTGTCGACGGTCAATTCGATTTCGATAGCTGCTTTGGCAGTCGCCCGGAGCTTGCTCAGCATATCGGTCAGCTCATTGACACTATTGCCTGCTGGAATGCGCTCTGACAGGCCTTGACGACCGATAGCGAATTGGGATGACCCGGATGAGAATCACGTCATGTCCTCTAAGGATGTCGCGGAGCGGACCGACAAGAAGCACACGAACGTGATTCGCGATATTCGCGACATGATGGAAGCCCTGAATAAGGCGGATGACTCAAAACTGAGTCATGAATACAATCAAGGGCTTACAGAGATTAAGGACGAGCGCGGGTACACAAAGGAATTCCTGATGTCCCGCCCGGTTGTCGAACTTCTGGTGACTGGATACGGCGTCCCACACCGCGCGAAAGCCCTCTCGCGCCTTCATGTTGTGAGGAGGTTGTCGCCGGTTGCGCGCACGTGCTTGTGCGCCAGGAGGTGACGTGCCGACCAAGCAATTGCCGGAATCCACCTTTCCCGTTATGCCGAAAGCGGAAATGTGATGATCCAAAACTGGATCATCCCCATGGCTACCGCGCCCGGTCAACGTTTGGCGGCCACGGGCTCGGCCATTCGAACGGCGGCGCACTGGTGACCGGCGCTGTCGGTGTGAGCGGCTCTGGCTCCGGTTCGTGTGCCGGTGCCGGTTGCGCAGATGGCTCTGGCGCGTCGAAGTCGAAGTCTTGCTGACGGGGATCGATGCCGATGACGGTGCTCATGCGTCTGCCTTCGCTTCGGATGAGATTGTGCGAAGTTCCCGGATGGCGGTTGCGTGCCGCTCCCTACTGATGTTGGAAAATTGTGACTACGTCCGATGAATAGCTCGCGGTCAATCATCGGGGCCAATATCTTTCCAGTCTTCCGGCATAACGATCTTTGCGTCGATGTTGGCGTGTTCTTTCAACAGATACAGCAGGTTACTGCCTGCCAGCAATTCAATCGGTTTGCCGTTAGCGAACTCAAAGGCCGCTTTGCCGTAACCACTGGTCGCAACGAGGATGCCTTTTGACGCACCTTCGTTCTGCATGGTGCCGAACAGATCGCGTACGGCGCTGACGCCGACGGTGTTCTTGTACCGCTTGGCTTGGATCACCACTTTGCCGCCGAAGATCGGACGAGGATCGAAGGCTACGCAATCCACGCCACCGTCCCGAGATGCCTGCGTCTGGCGAGACTCCAGCCCCATGGTCGTGAACAGGTTGGTAATCAGCGACTCGAATTCGCCCGGCGTCAGGTCCATCAGGTTAGGCCTCTGATCGAGCGTGGCGAGGACATCGCCCTCCTGGACAAAGCGCGGATCAGTCATGTTCAGTTCGAGCACGGGACGTACCGGCGCCAGTTCGGCGGCGCTCTTCGAGACTGACGCGTTCAGCGACTTCAGGCAGGCAAGCGCTTCGACATTTGCCAAGTCCATGTCGTGAAATATTTCGCGCGTTGTTCGAACCGTGATGATGCAGGGCCGGATGGGCTTACCATTGCCTCTATCGATGGTGTCCACGTATCCATTAAACACGACCGTTTCCACGTACCCGGCCGTGTCAGATACAAAAATTTCGTGCAGTGAGCGCAGCGTCGTTTGGGCAACGGCGTCGGCGTACATCGTGCGCCGCTGACTCTCGGGTCGAGCTGATTCCGTAAAAGAGTCCGAGGTTTTGACGTACTTGACGGATTTCACCGCCGGAACAATTTCGTCGTATTCCGGCAGATCGTAGGCCACGATCAGCTGTTTCGACTCGGCCTGATATTCGGCGTTGGTTGCCAGCGGAAACCCGTCGGGATAAGGGCTACTTTCCAGAACCGTTGCAAAGTAAGATGCAATTGCGTTTGGGTCTGCTGCACGAAACTCCGCCTCAAGCTGTTCGACTTGCTGATTGTGTTCGTCCGCTTCACGTTTAGCTTGCTCGACGACACGCTCATGGGCGTCGCGGCGCTTCTTTACTTCAGCCTGACGCATTGCATTTCGGGAGACACGGGCCTGGGCCTCTGCCTCAAAGCGTTGTCGTGCCAACGACTCTTCTTCCACATGTTTTTTCTTCACCCACGGCAAGAGATTCGACATGCCCTTGGGCTTTGCCGGAGCGTAGTCATCCCAACGAGGAGGATCTTCGATGAGCGAGAAATTTCCCAGTTCCAGAGGCTTGTAGGTTGGCTTGGTCCGCAGCTTCGCGAAATCGAGGACTGGATTGCGTCGAATGCCGTCAGTCAGGATCTTCCCAAGCGCTTGAACCTGCTCCTCAAGCTCCTGGTTCTGGCTTTGCGCGTCTTCCATTTGAGATTCGACGTGAAGCCGCTTGTTTTCCTTCTCGTCGGCAGTCAAAGCGCGCTGATAGGCCCTTTCGGCACGCTCGGCTTCTCGGACCGCGCGAATTTGTGCGCGTTGTTCGCTCTCATAGGCGCGCTGCGACGCACGGGCAGAACGCTCCATCTCGCGAGAAATACGGTTCAAGGTACTCACAAATCCCCGGCGTGCCATGCGGTCTCCTGCAGTGCTTTTAGTGTCCGATCCCGATCATACCGAGGATACGAGACTCGATGGCAGCCTTCCGGTGTATTTCGTCAGAGAAACGATCTGCAATTATGCGTCGTGAATTTACCAATCCGGAAATCTCGAAATTCCTGCATTGATAATGACAATTCCCTTATCAAATCAAGAGCCTGATGTATCGTCGCGTTCCACTAAAGTGACGCCGAATATCTGTTCGATGAGGCGCTCACCGCTGAACGTCGCGAGGCAGGCTGCTGCTGCGGCACAATTGATTGCACGGCTAGCGTGCAGGATGACTCGCTAACCATTGATTGGCTCGCGCGAGGAAGGCGGAGACCGCTTCGGTCATCCATTGGTTGCGTTCTTTCAGCTTGACAGCGTAGTCCCGGAGATTGTTCAAGTGTGCCGCAAGGACAGCATCCCGATTAGGCTGTTGATACAGCAACGACAGTTGCTTGTATTCGGCGAGCAATGAGTTATTAAGCTGGAAAGAGTGGATCGTGCCCTTCGCGAGCGCGTAAATTTTGACAATCACGGTGCGTAGTTCGGGATCGTCTATCTTGCCGACGATCGATGCGTTGTTGTTGTAGATCGTGAACGGCTCGGCCGAGACAGGGTAGACCACGTCAAAATGTTGCCCTTCCGGTAGAGCCTGTAGCGCTGGGTGGATTTCGACACAGTAGCCGTCCCACGCTTCTTGCACTTCGGCTAGGATCGCTTCCACGAATGCCCGCGTTTCGTTTTCGCCGTCGGCCTTCTTGTCGGCGTACTGCCGCGCGTAAATCCAGACTGCCGCCCCGACGGCAGCCAGCGATCCTATTCCCTGAACGATCCCCGCGATATCGGCAATATTGGCTGTCATAACACGGCCCTTGTTGTTGATGGGGCGATTATCGATGGCCAACGGACCTTCAGCAAGCCGTGCATAACGCGGCGCAGTTGTGGGAAGCTACGGACGCCCCAGTGAAGCAACATAGCCACGGGATACTGAACATATGAAGACGCCATCGAAGCTGTGCTCTGGTCGAGCATCACTGACGGCCGCAATGAGAGCCTGCCAGTTGTCTTCCAGGTACAGGGTGTTCAGGGTGCACTCCACGATCAGCGTAGTATGGTCGGCATAACGACCCGCCTTGCGATGAATGCTTTCCAGCACGAGTTTGGTCATTGCAGCAATGGTCTCGGGATCGCTGTAAATCATAACCTCGGATTGGACCGTACGATTTCCATCGCGTCGCGTGCCGGTGACGCTCAGACCGTCGACGCCGAAGGCATGACCATGCGATTCGAGCCGTTCGCGCAACAGATGCTCGTTTGGGTGCATCGCGCCGGTTATTTCGATATAGCCGCTGGACGGAAGGTTGCAGTTGTCGACTATCGCGCCGCGTTGCAGATATTCGGCGTCGTACGACTGATCGCCGCTCAACCAGTGTACCGACATTTGACGACCAGGCCCATAGACGGTCTGGATGTATCGGCACAACGGCAGGAGTTCTTCGAGTAACTTCTTCTCGAAATCGGTAGGACGAAGCCGCAAGCGGCATGCGGCGTCGGTTCGTCGCATGAGTGCTGCATGGATGAGGTAGACCCGGGAACAGAATTCAAGGCCGTCCAGCCATATCCCATCAACGCTTGCGTATGAATCGGTCACACCGTCCTCCCGTTGATTCTGTCCGCGCACGAATACGTCTAACGTACGCAAAGTGGCGTCATAGCGTATCGTCCGCTACTCGTTGTTTCGTCGCTCCATTAGGCCAAGCTCAGGAAGTGCCCGGGACCAGATGTAATCGAGCAACAGCACGAGATCGGGACCGGAGATGCTGTTATGGGGTGTTCTCACCATAATCTCGTCTTGCCCACGCAGTTCGTAAACGGTTGTCTCAGGGCCAACCTGAAATTCAACGGTGGTCATCACTTCGAGGCCGGTGTCTCTTCCAACGCCGAAGTGCTTGGCCGCCGTGGCGAGCTGGAAGCACACATTCATCCACGGGCTGTTTTCGCACAAAAAGGTGCCGAAGTCGCGGTTGCCTTCAATGATGCGGCCAGCGAAGTCGTTCAGGCGGTCGAGCGCGTCTGCCTCGCGGAGCGCCTCGTAGACCCAATCCTTCATCTGCCACGCGGTAGTGACCGCGTTCATAACAGCGTACGCACGCTGCTCTAGGTCTTCAGGGGGACTGTTGTGCAACGCAAGGGCTTCGAAGTTTAGCTTCCTGTAGAGGTCGGAGGGGGTTTGAAGCGAGAATGTTCGACGGTTACGCATAGCCATTGAATCCGCTCCATCATTTCGGTCCTAGAATCATACCTTGACTGAGACTGAAGAATTGGACGAGCCGACCGCGTGCCCGCGTTCGACGTGCTGCCAGACGGGAGATGCGACCTCGCCAGTGATGAGGACGCGCGGGAGGACGCGAGACGCACGAAGCGGCGCGTGACGCGAAGCTCCAGTGCGTGATGGCGTTCGTGCGGGTCTGCTACTACCTGCGTTGATGCCAAGAAGCAAGGAACCGGTGGCCGAAGTCAATAACCGTTTTGCTGTCGGAAATTATCTGCGGGTGTAGAAGGACAACGCGCGACGCTCCACCGTCTTCGAACGAATGGAGGAAGGTGAAGCATGGTGAGCCGATGGCATCCTGCTCTGCCGAAATGACGTTTATCCGATCCCAATCTGCACGCCCGGCAAGCCCCCACTTTTCGGCTTCGAGAGCGCTAAATAGCTCACCTTCTTCTTTCGTCATAGCCTTTGGCGGGATATACAGCGGAATCCGATGAGCTAACGCGTCACGATAGTTCTTCAGGTACTCGGAATGCCATCGCGCTATCGCATCGGACGAGAGATAGTCCTCCACGGCAACCGGCAGGTGCCGTCGCGTCGCCTCCTTGAACATACTTACATTCACAGGTCTGCCGATTGTCGGCAACAGGTTGTGCCGATGCACGAACGCCCATGCGAAGTTCTCGAATACGCCAAAGACGTTGATCACGAACGCATGGAGATTTATCTGAACATCATGCAGGGATTCCATCGGTAAGGGCCTTTCGGTATCCGGTGGAAACAATGAGAAGATCTGTTGCATGGCACGAGCCATTACTCCAAGGCGGCGTGCTGCGCCATAGCGCAGGTGCTCTTTTGATGCGGCAACGTCGGTGGCATCCGCTTGGCGCAGGCATTCCAGCATGAGGTCCCGCAATTCAGAATGCGCCAAAATACAGTCGTGCGCGAGGTCTTCTTGCTGCTTAGGTGTATAGGACATGGCGGCCGGACTCGATCGACAAGTCCCCAACTATACCGTGCGAATTCTCTCGTCCCGCTACGTGGCACGCGTCAAGTCCGCCTGGAGGCGCGCCAGATGGGGCTGATGGGCACACCGTCGGTGCCGAGCACGCGAGGGAAGGGCCAGCCGACGGCCGACGCGGGCTTCGCTGGTGGATTGGCACCTGTTGGCGTCTTGCATGGGCAGGTGCGCTTGCCGTTCGCTACGAACCGGATCGGATAGATCTTCTCGACGCCGCATCCATCGCAGCGGCATACCCAGCGCGCGCCGTTGCGCCCATGGTTGACGTAGCGCAGCGCAGTGAGCTTGCCCCAAGTGCGGCCGGTGTCGTCTCTCGGATGGTCTGGCTGGTGTGTGCGACTCATTACATTCCGCGAACTTTCTTCGAAGGACGAATTCCCGGACCAGGGGCGATGCCGATCGCAGCCAGGTATGAGAAGGAGGAGCAGACTTCCTGCGCAACCGCGACAATGTCGAGTACATCGCGGAACTTTGCGCCGCCGATGGCAATTCCTCCATTCTGGAGGAATTTAACAAAATCAAGGGCTTACCCGCGTCGTCTGCCGCGTCTCAAACGAAGATGTTGGCTCTTGCGAAGAAAAGCTGATACCGCTCCCGAATATTCTCACTAATGTCGTGCGGTTGGGAGAATTCGATGGCTACGCCAAGCAACGCACGCCGATGGCAACGATGTCGCGCGCAGCCCCATCATCGGCGGATATCCAGCAATAGGGAACGCGAGACGACGAAGCAGTGAGCGGCACACGCCGCCGCCGCAATTTTCAAAAACCATGAAAGGCTGCACGGGCGTACGGCCGCGTCGTGATTCCGGCGAAGCGCGACTGCACGCGAGGAATGGCTGCCGGTCTACAGTTCGACCGCTTTAATGCCGAAGTCCGTTTCTTCGTCACGGACGATTTTGCAGAACCGTTCGCACCCGCAGTATTTGGTCGCAACTTCCCTGATGCTGTCGATGTCTGCCTCGGACGTTCGCAAACCGAAGCAGACTTGTATTAAAGACTTGGCGGGAACATTGAATATGCCGTGCTTAAACCGGATTATCCTCAACTCCTTCTCATAGCTCCAATTTGGCGCCTTTGCAGTCAGATAGAGTTCCGTGAGCTTTGCGCGGAATTCGAAAAATTCCTTGGGTGGTTCATTCACCAGCCAATCCGTTAGGCCATTGGCTTCGTAGCGAACCTTGTCTATGCCGATGATCTCGTTGGCAGGGTCGTTTATGAACTGTTCGGTAAGCCTGTAGAGCAGGCAAACTCCTTTGTGCTCGTCAGCGTAGTGCGCCCACATGAGCGAATTGTAGAGATCAAGCGAGAATGAGCACACGCCGACTTGGGCAAACAATGTCTTCCAGTCGTCAAGAAACTTGGGATTGTCGAGTGCGCTTTGCAGCCACCTCTTGTGCGTGCCAGTTGCTTTCGCGGTTGCGAGAACCAACGAGGCCCTGATGTCTAGCTGGCAATCGAAAGGGTCGTTTAAGGAGGCTGGGCTAGCGCACCAAAGCGTCGACGCTTTCAATGAGTCGATCAGGCGATCCGAAACGCGTCTGAATTTGAATAGATCGAACGTTGCCGCAGCATCCGCTTTCAATTCGCTCATGAAGATCTCCTTCAAACGCGAGTGGCAACTATCATACGCTCGCCAATCGACTCGACTAGCATTTCTCGGCGTGGATTTCACCCAGCGTCACGGGTCTTTCTGTCCCGTACTCTCTCCACAGGGGCGACGTGGGTACGCCGTCGACGGTGAAGCGGGGAGCGCCTGCGGCTGCTCGTAGCGGCCCGTGCGGTCGATCTGCGGGAGCACATCGCCAGCAATCCATTCCTGAAACGGGACTGCCCTCGGCTTGTCGGAGCGCATGCAGTAGTGATTGATGCCTTGCTCCGTGAGAACCCACAAACTCTGCGCTCCAGAGGGGGTCAGGACTAGGCTGACCCCCCTCCACGCCTCTTTGACGTGCAAGATGCAGGGCTTACCATTCCATACGGCATCCAGCCCCTCGACAACATCCTTCGCCACGAACACCTTCACGCCATCCTCGCGCACAGCACCACGCACCTTCACGACGGCATCGCCGAAAGTGAATGTGAAGGTTTGCACTGCTTCGCCCATGTCGAGTCCTCAAAGTCCTTGCGGTACGAGGAGAATGGTCGGATCACGAGCGTGGAGCGATGATGTCGGCGACGCCGCAGCGGAACGCGAGGACCAGGGCGCGCGAGCCGATGGCTGCGTCCGTGGCCTTCGTGTTGAGCTTCGCGGAGTTGGCCTGCTGCTCGCGCTCCGCGCGGCGCCGGGTCTTCTCCATGCGGCGCAGAGCCTTGCCATTGCGTGGGCGCTTCGGTCCCGATGCCAGCACTGTTTCCTGCGGCTGGCATGCTAGCGCTATAGCGGGCGCGCTATCCCGCCCGACGATTTCACTCCACTCGGCGCGTTCTTGCTCGGTGATTGGGCCTTTCTGACGTACTCGCTGGCGAATGGTTGACTTGGCGAAGCAACCACAGGAGACTTGCTTGCCTTCTTTTAGGTCGGATGCGCGGACAACGGTTTCCGTCCCGCAATCGCAGACGACGCGCCACTTTGCACGACTAAACGGGGTCACGCCGTCCCGATGGAGAACCTTGAGGAACTCGAAGCGCTTGCCCGTTAGGTCTTCGGCGTTAGGGTGTCCGATGCGTCCGGCGTCGATGCGCTTGCGGCGTGCCTTGATAGATTGCCCAACTGCCACCACAAGAGCCTGCGCGGGTTCAAGTGGGGTATCCTTGATTGCCGAAGATTCGCTAACCCATTGCTTTGACTCATTCACTGGAATCTCAGGAATTGAGTTTTGGACTGAGGGCGCGGAGACACCTGTGGACCATACTGCGACGCTATGCGTAGGATCTGGGCACTTTTGAATCGATGCTCGGCCTTCGGAGAACGGGCTCCCGTGCGCGACCATGCGCCCAGCGAGAACGTCGACGGGCACGCCAGTCACTTCGGACCAGTGCGCTAGCGTCTTTCCGCCCCACGTGAGTTCGCTATCGTCGCGATCGGCGATCGGCTGCTTCGTGGTTGTGTCGTCGCGGAGCAGGTAGCGCACGAGCATTGCCGTGCTGTCCCAGTAGTCGCTGATGGTGTCCAAGCCATCCCACGGAAGCGTGCCCAGCGTGTCTACGTCCAGCGGCTCCGGCTTGTCGAACGACGCGCGATAGGCCGCATCGCTGTCCTCGGACAGCGCCGGGCCCCACGTCGTGCGTCCGTTCGGTTTTTTGAACTGCATCGGCACGCGGTCGCCGAATTCGTCAAGGCCGTCGTCAGATGCGACCGGCCGTGGCTTTCCTTTGCGCTTCTTCGGCTCGGCCTTCGGCTTGGCTGCGCTCCACGCGTCCTTCCTACCGGCGATCTTGCGCTCGGGTTTGCCTTCGCCCGGCTGCACAGCGCGTCCGTCGATGAAAACCTCAACCAATTTCGCGCCAGGGTGTGCCTGCGAGACGAAGCGCTCGCACTCAGGGCGGCCAGTGCGAAACCCTAGGTCGAGCGTTTGCCACGTGCCATCCTCAAGTTCGATGGTGGCGGTAGCCTGACGTAGGTGAGCCCATTTTTTGCATGGTGCTCCTTTTGAGTTCAGACCGCCGCGTGCAACCTCGCGGCTCCTGTTATAGCAGCCAACGCAGAGCATGGCAGATGGAATGATGCGAAATCGCCCGATGTGAGTGGTATCAGTGCGGCCAGAACGCAGGCAGCGCACGCACGTCATGCCCTGCGTCTCTTCGTGGAGCTGATGGCGGTCACGAGCCCTACGCATCTTCGCAATGGCATCCTTGCCGCAGTGGAATGCTCCTACCTCGCATCCCTTGCACGCGACGTATTGCCCCTTCGTGAAGTTCGAGGCGCAGGCGGATGCGCTGATATCGGCGTTCAGGGCTGAGCAGTGGAACACCGTCAGATCAGGGAAATCAGGATGGGAGCGCAGCACAACGTCGGCGAGTGTCATGTTCGACGCTTCAAGCGCCTGCTTGCGCTTGATTCCGAATGCAACGTCCAAACCCTTGTCTCGCGCGCGCATGCCTCAACCCAATGTCGTCCAATGGATCTATTTGGCTGTCACGAAAGGTCGGCGAGAAGGGGCAAAAATCTCGGTAGTGCAAGGGGAAATGCAAGGGGGGGCTGATCGTTATGCCCTTGCGGTAGGCGAGAAAAAGCCCGCACGAGGCGGGCTCGTGGGATGGGCGCGTGTCGCACTCACCCCTTTGACTTCTCCCAATGCTCAACTAGGTCGAGCACGCCGATGCGCGTTAGCCGCACATCGCTGAGTTTGCGCCACGAACGGTCCATAAGTACGGCGTGCAGTTCGCACCATGACAAGCCGCCGCGCTCACGCAGTCGCTCGGGAGACTGGCCGTGGTTGATCTGGCATTGGTGAGCATGCGCGCGAACGGCTGCCATCGGCACGCACCATCCGTTCGACCCGAGAACCGGAAACTCGTCCTGATACTTGCTCATTTGCCAGCGCCCTTGCGGATCTTGTGCAGCAATTGCGGTGGATAGATGCCAGAACCCTGGGCGACGCGCTCGACGGCCTGGGACTCAGCGCCGTCGATGGCGCCATTGGAGAGCGCACGGCTTGCCATCTCAAGAGCGTCGTTTCGTTGTGGCTGCACTCGAATGATGAAGCGTGCCTTGTGGACGGTCATTGCGCCTTCGGCTGCGGCAGGTAGTCCTTCAGCTTCGCGCCGATGTCATCGCCCGGATGCTTGCCCATGGTCACGGCCGAACTCAAGTGATACGCCTCACCTGCGGTGATCTTGCCGTCGCGGAGAGCCTGCTCTCCCGCCTTGAGAAGCTGATCTCCGCTGTACACGCACTTCTTCTGGAGCGACTGTTGGCGAAGCGCCGAGCCTCCCGTGAGGTCGGAGGAGTCGGTGCCGTAGCCAGCCACGAGCGAAGTGCCGGTCGGCAGGGCCAGCGACTTTGTCATGTGTGCGGCCGCGTTCGCCAACACTGTGGTGATGGATTTACGCGGCGCCGTCGTCTTCTGCATGCTCCGAATGTCTGAACACGCGGCGTCGGCGTCGTAGTCGCTCGCGGGCACGGACTTCGTCATGGTCGTGCACCCGGTTGCTGCCGCATAGGCACGTAGCCCAGCCTTCAATCGTTCAAATGCTCCCTTCACGCTCTTCTCCTCGCCGGTCGCTGGCTCCTGTTCGTCAAGAACGTCCTTTGTGCTTGCACTGATCACTCGCGCCGGGTTCGCGGGCGGGGTCGTATTGTTGTGCTCGCCGTGCTTCATTACGTGCTGACGATGTCGTTCGCTCATTTGCCGCTCCGCTTGCTTTTGCGTGCGGCGGCGAGCCTGTGCCGAAGCTCAGCCTTCTCTTCTGAGTAGCCGACGCTTACGCGGGCCGTGCGCTTCTGGCTTGCAGTCTTCGTTGCCTGTGCGTCACTCATTGCAATGCTCCCTGCGGCGCTCACCGCGTTCTGAGTGGAATATGGCGGCTCTTCCGCCATGCCCCAATGCTGTCGTCACGAACCCGAATCGCACGCAACTGATATCAATTTGGCATCCGGCGCGACAAGTAATAAGTCGTGACTACAAAGTTGAGCCTAACGAGTCAAGTGATATCAAACAGGGAGGTGTGAATGTGAGTGATACCGACATCGGGCAGGGAGCGGATCTGATCGCCATCGCCGAGGTAGCCGCCATCCTGTCCGTTTCGAAGCCCGCAGCTATGCGACTCATCGCTGGTGCTGCGGATTTTCCGAAACCGTTCCGCTTCAACGCGCGCACGGTGAGGTACAGCAAGGCTGAATTCATTGAATGGCTTCACTCGCGAAAGGAGCAGAAGTGAGTAAGACAACCCAGCGCACACGGGAGGGCAACGCGACGAAGCCTCTGAAAGTTCAAATCGCCGACGCGCGTTCGGCCCTGAACGACAAGCTGATTCGTGGCGAGGACACAGTTGCGATGCGCCAGTACCTGAGCGAACTGCTTGAGAAGCAGAAGCACGAGGATGCCGCCGAGGCTGCACAGACGGCTCGCCAACAGGCTGCCGCTGACGCAGAAAGGGATCGCATCCTCGCGAGTGCCACCGTACTCGCCGAAGCGCGCGATGCACGCATCGCTAACGCAATCCGTTTCGACATCGGCCTCAACGTCTAACCAGCCGAACCATAGGAGAATTCATCGTGTCCACAACCCCGACTCCCGCACTCGTAGCTGTAGCTGCCGCGCGTGAAGCATTCGTAACAGCATCTACTGCGTCGCAGGCCGCACATCAGCAGCATTCGAAGTTGCTCGTGCGCCTGACCGAAGCCAAAACGCAAGCCGACGAAGCGCTCTCGGATTTCCGCGCCGGCAAGATTGATGAGGCCACGGCAAGCCTGCGCAAGGCGAGCGCCGAAGCCGATGCCAACGATTTGCTGAACCTCGTGAATGAATCGGCCGCGAAGCTGGCGCAAGTTGACGCCGCCATGAACGCAGCGAAGTCCCGCGAGATTAAGGCCGAACAGGACGCGAATCGTGAAGAGCACGAGATGCTAGCGCGCGATCTTGACCGGGCTATCGCCAGCGCCGAGAAGGAGTTCCTTGCCTTGGTCGCCCGTCGTAGTCAGGTGTATATCGCGTTGCATATCGCTGAGCATGGCAAAGCGCCGCTTCAGCAGTCCAGCACGATCCAATTTTACGAGCCAAGCAACGCGCTGAAGGATCTCGTGAAAAACTACGCTGCGCCGCCAATGCCCGCGCCCGCTGTCGCCGCCTAATCCCCATTCGAGCCTTCTTCGCGCGGCTCGCTTCATGTCATTTCAAAGGATCGGTATATGTCCACAATGCTTCTCCAGCGCGACGCCATTCTGGCCGCGACCGCAGCACATCTTGACAGGCACCACGAGGAAACTCTGGCCGGAGCCCCCGAACAGCGTCGCACGCTGACGCCGACTCAGGTCGTTGACCTCTGCGGCTACCGTCTCCAGCTTCGCGACCTCGAAAAATACAAGGCTGACAGCCTGCCCGCGCCGCCCGTGTGGTTGGCTGATGATGTGAGCGCTGCTGCCACGTCCGTTCCCGCGGCATCGTTCACTCCCTCCCCGGATACGTCGTCGGCTACGTCGGCTTCCTGATCGACACGGGACGCCGTCGCGCGTCCATATGAGGAGCCGAACAGGCCACCGCACGGGGGCTTCGTTGCTTTCGTGACGCCAAGCTGAAGGCAGTCGAATACAGGGGCTGATATGCCTGAAGTCAAGATTGGGGTAGGCGCGAACGCGAGCGGCGTAGACACGGCTCTCAACAAGATTACCGCGTCAATGAACAAGCTCGGCGCTGCCGTGGCAGCGAACCAGAAGCTGAAGTTCGAGCCGACCGACGTGAAGACGATGGCGCGCGACCTTGAACTGATCAATAAGCAGTTCAAGCAGACGCTTGCTCTAAGCGCGTCGTTGCGAAACGCCCTAAAGACGACCGGGCAGAGCGGACTGCATCTATCGCAAGTCGACTTCTCGAAGCTGTCTTCCGATCCGCGCGTAGCGCAGCGCATGCGTGACCGCGCGTTCGTGCATTCAGTGCGCGGCACGTCGCTCGACCCTACGCTGGCGAATGAGGTTGACGAGGGTGGCAATATCGTTCCGCCCGCACTGCCGCCCAAACCCCCGGCGAGCGGCGGCTCGGGTGGTCAAGGTGGTGGTCGTGGTCGCAAGGGCGGCGGTACGGATGATGAAGGCCGCGGTCCATGGTGGGCGCGGCGCCCGAAGAATCTCGGCACTGCAACCGCGCTGGCTGTCGGCAATGGTATCGGCGGCACTGTTGGAAACATGGTCACCGCAGGCATTGCGGGCGGTCCGCTTGGGGCGCTTCTGGCGGGCGTCACATCGGTCATCGGTAAGGGCGTCCAATTTGCATCTGAGGGAATCGATCAAGCCAAGTCGCGCAACCTTGACATCGACACGCTCAAGCGCTCGCTCGGAGACCTGGGGGTGTCGTTCGCCGGCCTGAGCGATGCGTCGTGGAAGGCGGCGCAGGGCCTCGGCATGGCGAACGGTGAATTCGTTAAGCTGGAGCAGCTTGCGAACTCGTCAAGCGGTGGTGCATACGGCACGCCCACGGAACTCGCTGGCGCGACCCGCTCTGGTGCTGATCTGGCTCGCGCGTACGGTCTTCAGCCGGGGCAGGGCGTCAGCTTCGTATCGGGTATGCAGCGCCTTGACTCGCGCCAGAACAACAAGGAGCTGGCAGTACAGCTTGCGGAAGCGATCAAGAACGCCCAGGGGAAGGCGACGCCTGGGGAAGTCATGCAGTACATGCAGAGCTTTACATCCGCGCAGAACCGTTTCAACGCAGTCAACCCGAATCTCAATATGTTCGGGAACGCGTTCGGCTCGATGCTCCGGGACGATATGACTGCGGACCACGCCTCCTCGATTCTCGGGCAGGCCAACTCGGCTATGCAGCAGATGGGTGGCACGGAGGCGTCGCGCAACTTCCTGATGCAGCAGTTCGGCACGCTCGACCCCATCCGCGCATCTATTCGCGCAGAGGGCGGCCTTTTTTCCAACGGGCTCGACAACCGGGATATTTCCGGTTTCATGTCGCGCCGCGGCATAAAGGATTGGGATAGCCAGGACAAGGGGGGCGCCGGGTCAAACCTCGGTGTCGCTATTGGTGGGCTTGATAAGGCATATGCCGGGCGCGGCCAGTACGGGCGCGAGATGGAGCTTGACGCCATCAAAAATATGTTCGGGCTCAAGTCCCTCGGTGACGCGGCGAGTCTTGCTGGCGCCGTCATTGATGGAACAACGTCCGACCACAATGGCATCGAAACGGTGCTGAAAAACGCCCAGGTAAGCCTCAGTGACGTGCGTGAGGGCGGCATTCAAACCATCGCCGGTATCTCGAAGGCGCATTCTTTCGACGACCTCGACAGCTTGTACAAAGGCAGCATCCGGGGTCGCAGCGACATGAGCCCCGCTGATTTGCAAGCGCTCAGTGGCGCCGAAAAAACAGGCGACTTCCAGACATTCCAGAACGAGCTTGTGCGCGTGCTGGCCGGGAAGGGGCAAGAGGACACCCAGGCCACGACCCAGCGCAGCATTGACGCGAATATCTCCGACATCAAGACGCAGATCGGCGACAAGCTTGTCCCGGACACGCAGGCCATCATGCAGGCCGTCCTGAAGAAGGCTGGCATGAATACGGCTGCCGTTGCGGCGACCGGCGCTAGCGCTCCATATGGATTTGGTGGGAGCAAGGGCTTGGTTGCATCTACGGGTGCAGCATCAAGAGCGCCCGGTGGCTCCACGGTGGGCGGCAGCGGTAACGCAAAATTCATTCGTCCCGGCACGACCGACACGTCCAGCGATGACGCAGCGGCTTTCATCAACCACGCATACGGGGCGGCGACCGGGAAGGCGTACGGCTATCGCGATGACGTACGAGGCGCCATGAACCAGCTTGCGGGCCTCGGCGTCGATCAGGCTCACGCCGCAGCGATCATGGCGAGCGCGATTCGCGAAAGCTCGATGAACCCGGGCGCGCGCAACGGCAACATGTACGGCCTGTTCCAGTTTGATAAAAGCCGTCAAGCCGACTTCAAGAATGTCATGGGCAAAGGCATCATCGGCTCATCCGCGTCTGAGCAAATCGCCTACATGGTGAAGTCCATGCAGGCGGGCGACGAAGAGGGCGTTCCTGGAAAAGCGTTTTGGGCATCAAGTGCCAAGGACGCCGCGAGCGTCTTCGCCAGGAAGATTGAGCGCACGGACCACCCCGGCAAAGAGAGCGATATCCGCTCTGGCATCGCAAGCCAGCTTGGCGGCGACATCAACATTACCCTGCACCAGACGATCGCCGGCCCGGATGGGCAGTCGAAGACGAAGGTACTCAACACGAAGATTTCGAAGCCGATCTCGCAGGGCATGCCGACCAACATCCATCTGCCGGGCTAAAGACGCTTGTATGCAAAGGTCAGAAACCCCAATATCCAGGTCCTCCTGCATAAGGAAGTGACGCGTACGAGCGTGACCGGAAACGTGTCGGCGACGACTGGGAGTGGCACGCTGACGGTGCAGCGTCTAGTGACCTTCGAGGTCGGCATGTCGGGTTCTGGCGGCTTAGGTAACACGGTGGAAATCGACGGGGTGGTCGACTCAACCGGCGATCAGCTCGCAAACGGAATCTCTCAGATCG
This sequence comes from Paraburkholderia denitrificans, assembly GCF_042655705.1. Lineage (NCBI taxonomy): Bacteria > Pseudomonadati > Pseudomonadota > Betaproteobacteria > Burkholderiales > Burkholderiaceae > Paraburkholderia > Paraburkholderia denitrificans. The sequence continues at coordinate 96,410 of NZ_JBHSMP010000006.1, forward strand.
GACACCAACACACGTCCGAATCTCCGGGCACGCCGAGGAGTGCGGCTATCGCGGGTACGTAACGAAAAAGCCCCGGCTCGCATCGGGGCTTTGCGGATTTCCGGGTAAGAACTATCAGCCAGCGGGCCGAACCGTGATATCGAAGTTCGCGGGTGTTTTTCCGTCCGCATCTGGCGGCATCGGGTCTGAACTTTTGACAGCGTTCAGCGCGGCGTCATCCCATTTCGGATTTCCACTGGAGCGGCGGACTGTCGCTGAGACGAGAGTACCGTTCGGATCGCAGCGCACCGCAATTACTGTAACGAGATTTTTCGTGTCTCCGCTCCACACAATGCGCGGCCGTACGAGCCGATACACCTTGTCCACATAGCGAGGTGGTACGCTGTCCCCCACGTTTGCGGACAACTTCGGTTCGTAGCCGCCGCACTTCGCGATCTCCGCTTGAATGCGCTTATTTGCTGCTGCGGGTCCGGTAGCAGCGATGCGATATCCCTCATTGATCAGGTCCCGCGAGTGCGGTGTGTCGCCTGCATTGGCGAGAGCCTGGTTGAGCGGAACGCCGGATTGTGCAACCGATATGGCCGCGATGACGTTCGCGGCATCCGCTTGGCACTCTGAAAGCTGATACGTTTGCGCATGAGCGGATGCAACGGCGACTGCGAGTGCGACGACGATGATATGGCGTTTCATAGTGATCCTCGTGTTCTCTAGCAGTTGTATTTATTGCCACCGGCACACTACCTCATTTACGGATGCGCGGACATTGGTTTGCGCAACGTTCGCTGTCACGGCACGGCGTGCGCGGGCTCCCAGAAAGAAAAAACCGGTATGAATCCCCGGAGCTTTTTTGTAGGTGCGTTCGGTGAACCTCGCTGCTCGAATGTTGGCTTCGCTCGCGACTCATCTACCCCCGTGTCTTTCTTGATGCATTGAACGTTGAATGTAGCCTTCGACGATTCTGCGTTAGATGCAAGTTGTGGCTTTCAATCTGTGCGATAAGAAGATTTTATTCTGTCAAATCAAATAGATAAGTTGCACAAAACTCTTGCGCTTGTGTGCCTGAGCACGGTATCGTTCGGTCGTCGCTGAGACAGAAGCGATTCGGGCTTGGAACCCCGAGCAACGTGGGCGGAAACTGTTGCCTTTGGGCGTTTTCGTAATATGCTATGGCGCGTTCTCTATGGGCGGGGTCATGGCAGGGACGGTTTCGACCGTGCCGGTTCCTACGTTCCGGTGTTCCAAGCCTGCCATGTTTCCCTGCTCACCCGATTGGAACCGGGCCTGCGGGGTCTATACCTAACGTAGGAGTCCTCCATGAACGCCACTTCAGTTCGTAAGCAAGAATCAATCGTCGCGCATATCCTGCTTCGGACAGACAGCACTTTGCAAAATGCGATGGTTGGCCTCGACCTGCTATCGATTCTGTTCGCTCGGATTGAGCTTCTCGCTTTGGACAGTGACGTTGCGGAGCTTGCCAGCGTGGGTAGCCGAACCCTCGGTGATGCGCTTATCGAGTGCCGGGAGCACGCGGGCGCGGGCGATATCATTGGCCTCGTTGACTGCCTCGCACGTACGGCGAGCGCGCACCGCATCGCGAAGGATCTGCTTTCGATCATCAAAGAGATTAGCGATGTGGAAATCGGAGAGCTGGCTCAACTCGGCATGACTTTGGCTTCGTCGATCCTGGATGATATGGGCGCGTAGTTCGGGGTCGGCGGGGATTACTGGTAACTGGGTTGGCGCGACCGGGCCTATGCCCGTGCCGACGCCGATTGCGCGTCACGGGACTTCTGTAATGAAAATTTTTTTCGACTTGAATGAGGTCGCTGAGGCGGTGTCTCTGGACCGGCCAGCCTTTCGTGGACATCTTCGAGCCATAATTTATGGCAACCGAGGAGGTCAGTATGAGCGGCAAGCGGTACACGGATGAGTTCAAGATCGAGGCAGTCAAGCAAGTAACCGAGCGTGGTCATTCGGTGGCAGATGTGGCCCAGCGTTTGGGCATCACGACGCACAGCTTGTATGCATGGAAGGCGAAGTTCGAGAAGCCGGATGTCGTGCGGCAGGCGGAACTGGACCAGAGTGCCGAGGTGCGGCGACTGAAGGCTGAACTCAAGCGCGTGACCGAGGAGCGCGACATTCTAAAAAAGGCCGCCGCGTACTTTGCAAAGGGATAACGGCAAGGTACGCGTTCATGCGAGCCCATATCAATGAGCATTGTCTGCGCACGATGTGCCGGGTGCTCGGCGTGCATCGCAGCGGCTATTACGTCTGGCAGCGTCAGTTGGTCAGCGCGCGTAAGCGCGAGGATGATCGACTGCTGGGCCTGATCAAGCATCACTGGCTGGCCAGCGGCGGCGTCTACGGTTATCGCAAAGTCACAGTGGATTTGCGCGAATCGGGCGAGGCGTGCAGCCGCCACCGCGTGCTCCGGCTGATGCAGAGTGAAGACTTACGCGCCGAGGTTGGCTACGGCAGCAAGCCACGCTATCGCGGCGGTCCGGTCGGCGTGGTGGCTAACGTACTGAACCGCGACTTCGCGCCTGATGCGCCGAACAAGGCCTGGGTAACGGATATCACCTATATCCGGACCTACGAGGGCTGGCTGTATCTGGCGGCAGTCACGGATCTGTACTCGCGGCAGGTCGTGGGCTGGGCCACGCGCGCGACGATGACCAGTGATCTGGTGTTGCAGGCCCTGTTGGCGGCGGTATGGAAGCGCAAGCCGGAACCGGGCGTCGTGATTCATTCGGATCAAGGCAGCCAGTTCACCAGCGATGACTGGCAATCGTTTCTGAAGGCTCACCACATGGTGCCAAGCATGAGCCGTCGTGGTAACTGCCACGATAATGCCGTGGCGGAAAGCTTCTTTAGTGCGCTGAAAAAGGAACGAATCAAACGGCGAATCTATCCGACGAGAGCGATGGCGACGACGGACGTGTTCGATTACATTGAGATGTTCTACAACCCCGTTCGTCGGCACGGCTTTGCTGGCGACCTGTCACCTGTAGAGTTTGAAAGGCGCTATGCGCTAAACGGCTCGTGAGTGTCCATGAAACTCTGGCCGGTCCACTCTGTCGACTGGGAACGTCCAGAGGCTCGTGCGTGAAGGTAACTTCCCGAAGCCACGCGCGCTGAGCGTGAGGCGCGTGGGGTGGTTGGTATCCGAGATCGAGGAATGGGCGATGTCACGACCGGTGGCGGAGATGCTTCCGCCAATTAATGTCGGTCGGCGGCGGGAATCTTGATTTGGGCCGGCAAACGAGCTGTACCAAGTTGTACGCTGCGCTGACTTCGGTTGACAGACCGCGAACTATACGAAGGGCATAAACCGACCCGAAGCGGTCAAACGGGACTCCCTAGAGCGGTCAGTCAGCTATGCACTTCACCCCGTTCTGAGGCCAGTTGCTGTGGTTGGCAAGATCGAACACCACATAGCCGGCCTTTCCAATATCGATTCAGTCGTAGTACGAAAGTGCGACCAAAGGGGCTCCGTACTCGCGCGTGCAATGCCAGCTCACAAAAGCACACGTGTCCTGCAAAGCCTCGAACTGATCCGGGTAGCGCCTCCTGAAGCTATTGACAGCGCCAAGCTGTATCGCCAACGTATCACCCGGTCTAACGTGCACGCCTGTCATCTCGGCCTCGCGCTCATCGAGGTAACTCAAACAGTCAATCAAAGCGTCCATGTTGTTGCCAAAAAACGCGGGGCCCGAAGGAACCGCGAACCATGGCGGCCCCGCGGCGCTCGGGGGCTGATGCAGCGCCCGAGCGGGAACGCTCATTGCAGGCAAAGTGCGTCGTAAAAGCGCGGGCGCGGTTGAAGGCGGCATTGCAATCAGACAAACATTCCCAGCGGTATAAGCAAATCGACGATGAACTTGCCGCCCGTATCCACCACCTCTAAATCAATGCCTTCTTCAGCCAGTGACTGACCCACAACCGCCAACCCGGTCTTACCCTCAAGGCCACCAAACAACTTGGTCCGCGACGAGAACCAGCGTGGTGCGAACCCCGCCTTCAGCGGTTTGCGATTTTTGAACCTCAAGCGCAATAACCCATTTTCTTGGGCGGCGCTTACACTCACATGTCTGTCTGTGCCATGCCGGAATCCATTAGCCAAAATTTCCAGCACTGCGCGAATGAACCGCCCAGGGTTACCGCGTATCGGGGGCAAGCGATTGACGGATTCGGCAAAACCGATATGTAATTCCGGGGAATATTGCGCGGCGGTCACGATCATCTCCCTCACGCTAAAGGAATCGGCAGGTGAAAATGATCGTACCAATTTATTAGATGCAATCAGCTCCTCTGCTTCACTGATTGAAGAATCCTTGATCTTATCGTCGAGATATGTCTTCGCGTACTGCAAAAAACTGGAGGTATCGTACATATGGAATGCCTCCACCGATGGCGCATCCCTATAAATCTCGTCCAGCAATTCCTTCCTTGGTCCGAGTCGCTTGCCGCGCCCTTCAGCCCACCAGTCCTCCTTTACGTCACCGGTCACCAACACCACGTACTTCAGCTTTTCCGATTGAGCTTTACTTATAATCTCTTTCCACAATATGAGGTCCCCGAATTTCCTCACATATCGAGCGCCCCCGAACGAATAAAAGCCGGGCTTTTTTTCGTCCTTGAATCCGGGTGGAACCTTGTCTTTATACCGGTCATCCCCCTCTTTGCAGATATCGTCGAGCTTTTTCTGATCGAATGATTCTCCAATCTTTCCATCAAAGATTTTGAACACCAAGTCTTTGATCGGGTCGGAATCATTCACGTCTGCGTGCTGCTCCTCCAACCGGTCGATCTCGGTTAAAAAATCGGCCATGAATCTCACGCTTTTTTTGATATTTTCATGCGTAATATAGCGATCTGGGTCTATCACCGAGTGTCGCTTCTTCAGCTTGAGCTGGTCCAACTCAGTGATGAGCGTTTCCCCGGTCACCTCGTATCCGGAAATCGCTTTTGTAACAAGCTCTCTCACCTTGGAAAACTTTGCCTTTTGGTCAGCAATAGCGTCTAGCCGGTTGCTCAAAAACTCCAGTGCGACTTGAAACCCGGTCCAGATCCTGCCGTTAAATCGATTATTTTGAAATACGCCGATTAAATCGTTCTTTGCGGACTGAGGAAGTCGGTACAGATCCAAGAGGACGTTGGCATCGAAAACGAAGAGCCCCGTCTCCCATATGTCCTTGAAATTCAGTTGCTCAGAGCCACGGTGAATCTTAAGCAATTTGGCTACGTTTTCGTTACTCATCGCAATTAGCTCTCTGCGGCGCTGGGATAAATGTACTCTTGGGGCGACATCGCGGGTCTACACGCTGCCTACGGGCGTGGTCGGGAAGTTTAATGGCTTCGTGAGCCTACCGCCAGAGGGGAAAAGAAGCGTCAGTTTGGGGCTACGAAGCCGTTCTGGAGGGGCTGCGCCGCGCGCTGCAAATCAACAAGCTATTGCTTTGTTTCATTCTCGGTCGAGCGGCAGGTAAATGATACACATTTGCTTAGCTGCAATCGATGCCCGAGTGGCTGGATGGGCCGAGTTGCATATGATGGCGATTCGCCATTTTCGGCGAGAAGCGGACTTTGGAGCGACAACTATTCGGCATGGTTGGCTGGCGGCTTTTTGGCCGCGAGCCGCCGACAGGCAGATGCTGCGCCCGAGCCACGCGCGCGTCGTGACGCCAGCATAAGATCATCCAAAAACCGTGAGTCTGTGTGACCGTGTTGAGCCTGCCACGTGCGGGCTCTTTCTTTAGCGCGAGCGCGCTACGATTCTGTCAATCACCGTTTGTTGCCGAGTCGTTGGCTTGTCGGTAAGCCGGGGCTCGGCGTCAAGTTCGCGTGACCTGCCCCCTGCAAACAGGGCCAAGCGGAGTCTAGTAAAGTTCGTTTTCGGAGAAGAAGACGAACATGAAGAAGCGTTTTACGGAACAGCAAATCATTGGGTTTTTGAAGGAAGCCGAGGCCGGTATGCCGGTTAAGGAACTGTGCAGGAAGCACGGGTTCAGTGACGCGTCGTTCTATACGTGGCGCGCGAAGTTCGCCGGCATGGAGGTGTCAGACGCACGCCGGCTGAAGGATTTGGAGACTGAGAACGCGCGGCTGAAGAAGCTGCTGGCCGAGGCAATGCTCGACATGGAAGCGTTGAAGGTTGTCGTCAAGGGAAAGCCCTGAGCCCGCAAGCCAAGCGCGAAGCAGTGGTGGCGATTCGGGAGAAGGTCAGCATCTCGGAACGCCGCGCCTGCCGGCTTGTCGGGCTTTCTCGCAGCGTGTTGCACTATGAGGCGAAGCCGGACCATGAGAATGACGCGTTGACGTCGCGTCTGGTTGAGCTGGCGCACGAGCGTCGCCGCTTCGGCTACCGTCGGCTGCATGCCCTGGTGGAGCGCGAAGGCACGCACGCCAATCACAAACGGGTGTATCGCCTGTATCGTGAGGCGGGGCTGACTGTGCGGCGCCGTCGCAAGCGCCACGGCGTCATGATTGAACGCGAGCAACTGGCCTTGCCGAACGCACCCAACGAGGTTTGGTCAATCGACTTCGTGATGGATACACTCGCCAATGGGCGGCGCCTGAAGTGCCTGACAATCGTCGACGATTTCACGAAAGAGGCCGTCGACATCGTCGTCGACCACGGCATCTCAGGCTTGTATGTCGCTCGCGCATTGGACCGTGCCGCCTGCTTCCGTGGCTATCCCAAAGCGGTACGAACAGACCAGGGACCCGAATTCACGAGCCGCGCGCTCGACCAGTGGGCCTATGCGAGTGGCGTCAACCTGAAGTTGATTCAGGCCGGCAAGCCGACGCAGAATGCGTACATCGAATCGTTCAACGGAAAGTTCCGCGACGAATGCCTTAACGAGCACTGGTTCACGACGCTCGCCCACGCTCGCGCTGTAATCGCGGCATGGCGTCAGGACTATAACGAGCAGAGACCGCACAGCGCACTGAATTACCTCTCGCCATCAGAGTTTGCGGCGAAACATCGGGCAACAGCGGATGCTCCTGCCGCATTCCAGGAGCTGGTTTAAAGGGACTTTGCTAGAAGCCCATTGGCCCTACTGAAGGGGGCAGGTCACGCGGACGAAACAATTCCAGATCGATGCCGGGAACCAGCCATCCGCCGCTGGCTGCTTAATCATTTGCCGAATCTGGTCGGCGCGCATGATGGTCGCGCGAAGGCTATGGATCTCCCAGCGGAATTCGAGTGCGACTCGCTACGGATGCTCGTCCCATATTTGGGTGAGGCGCTCAGTGCTTGGCGCGCTGCAACCGTGTCACCACGTCGGAGATGATCGGCTCAAGCCTGCGGTGGACCTCGGGCTCGGGCATGCCGTCTTCGGCCGCTTTGGCGCCCTGTAGCAACTGATTTGCGAACCACATGAACAACGCGGCGCCCGGCGTACCGTAGTGTTTTGTCTCATCGGGTAACAGCACCGCCAGTTCCCATTGCGGACGCCGCCAGCCACGACGGTCGCTCCGGCCGCCCACGAGTTTGTCGCCGAGGGCCCGTGCCTCACGCTCGATCAACTCCAAGGGAGCCTCGAATCCGGGTTCCCCCGCGAGGAAGGCAGCCCGCGTGTCGAAGCAGTGCTTGCCGAACTGCCGGACGAGCGATTCGACTACGGCTGGATCGCCGACTGATGCCCTGTGTCCGACATCATGTCCAGCCGGATCATGCATTGCGCCCATGGGACACTCACTTCCAGAAGTGATGAATCAGGCCGAGAGTCGCCGCCATGCCAGCGCCAGCCGCGTACATGCGCAATGTCATGTTCCGTACGAAAGCTTCGGTTGCAGAATGCATCGCCTGACTCCTCGTTTGGTTGGCCCCACCAGAGCGCTCATGGGCGCCGGCTGTCCACGTCGCCACTTCGACTGCGCTCCGCTCAATGACGGTCGCAGTTGGCTCTTATGCGCCGCGTGTCTGCTTCGTGCAAGATGTTTATCGGAATGGATGGCCGTGCGGATGTCCGAGACGCCGCGGCGGGAGTGGCTTCGATATTGTCCGTAGTGGTCCCCGATCAAAAAATCAACGAATTACCGGCGTATAGCCGAGCAGGGGGGCGTCTTGGGCGTGGCCGCCGATCGCTTTCAAGCACTTTGCTCGGCGTTAACCTCGGGCCCTTTGGTGCAAGCAACGATAAACGCCGCCCACTGCTCAAGGGCTTGGCGGCGCTCGGGAATCTCTTCCCGAACGTCGTAGATTGCCTCCATACCCTTAAGCTTGTGGTTGAGAGCCAGTTCAGTGATCTCCTTCGGGATCTTCATGTTCATCATGTGACCCTTGGCTGTGCTGCGCGTATCGTGCGGCGTGAAACGGCGGATGTCCAGGCCGCCGCGCGTGAAGGCGCGATCAATCGACGCCCATAGCGTTGTTCCGCCAACATGGGTGTCACCGTGCTTCTTGCGGCGCAGGGTCGTGCGCGCAGGTAGTACCCATTCAGAATCGCCAGCGATCGCCCTCAGACACTCAAACCATTGGCGGACAGTGGGTGTGATCGGCACCAGAAATCCTGAGCGCGTCTTCACGTTGATGTCGGGGACGAGCCATGTGTTGTGCTCGAAGTCGACGTTCTCCCATCGCGCCTTGGCGAGTTCTACGGATCGCACACAGGTTGCGAGAAGGATGCGTAGCGCTAGGCCGTTTTCGCGACCGACGGTGTTGTCTACGTCGGACAGCAGAATGCGTAGCTCGCCCTCTGTGAGCATTACTCGCTTCTTGACGGGTGGCCGTGGTCCTTTGAGGGCCTTGAGCTTGATCCCAGTGCAGGGGTTGGCGTCGATCATTCGCTTGCCTGCTGCGTGGTCGAAAAGCTGCGTCGCCGTAGTCAAAATGCGCTTGCTCACCGTCCACGAACGGCCGCTCGCCTCAATCATGTGGACGACATCTGCCGCCTGCACGTCGCGGACCAACATGGAGCCCAGCTTCGGTCTCAGAACGTTGTTCAGGTCCCATTTTCTGTAGTAGATCGTGCCATCGGCCAGCGGCGCTTTCAGCACCTTGTCCTCGAAGTCGTCAGCCAACTCAGTGATTGTCCACGCGGCTACCGACCGCGCCTTCGCGGTCTTTTTGTCGGCAGCGGGATCGCCTCCTGAATCAATGGCCGCGCGGTGCTTGAGTGCCAGCTTGCGCGCGGTGGCGAGGGAAACGTCCGGGTAGTTCCCCAAGGTAAGTTCCCGGCGGCGTCCTCCGCCCATCCTATAACGAAGCACCCACGTCGCGGTGCCCGCCTTTGACAGGGTGAAGGTGAGTCCGTCCCCATCAGACTTCGCGATAGGTTCCCCCTTTGCAATCAGGCGTTTTATCTGGAGGTCTTCGAGTATGTTGGTCTGTTTGGACATGGCGGCTCGCGGTGGGTAGCTAGGAGGAATTATATGCCTAGCTACCCACTTAGCTACCCACTTTGGGTGAGCCATGCCGAGACAGGATGAGACAAGCAGAGGCGAGATTACAGGGTTTTTCGCGATTCTACGGGGATGTTTGAGCGGAGTGGATGCAACGGGAGATTCTTCTGAAAATCGCAGGTGGCGATTTTCATGTGAGGCTCGGTCGGCGTACTGCGTTGAAACGGAACGCGCGCCGCAGCGACGGGCGCGCATGACGCGTCATTATGAACTGCTTCGGACAGGCGGCGTGAATCGCGTCACCGTGCGTCGCGCTTGCGGTGCCGACGCGCGTGCATGAAGTTGAAAACGCGCTTGAAATTCGATGGAAGCCGAGATCGTGCGCATCGAGGCGCAGAGGGGATGAACGCGAAGCCGACGCATACCGGCTTCGCGGTTGTGCTACTCCGGGCAGCTTATGCCGTGACCGTTTCGGCCGCAGCAGCCGCAGTGACCGAAACGCCGAGCCGCTCGTGAGCCGCCTCGTACTCGCGCTTAAGACGCGCGATCAGTTCGGCGGCCGGTACGACGCTCTTCACCGCGCCGATGCCCTGGCCCGAACCCCAGATGTCTTTCCACGCTTTCGCATTCGCCGAGCCGAAGTTCATCTTCGACGGATCGGACACGGGCAGTGCGTCCGGATCGAGCCCGCTCGCCGCGATGCTCTGGCGCAGATAGTTGCCGTGAACGCCGGTGAAAAGGTTGGAGTAGACGATGTCGCTCGCATTGCTGTCGACGATCATCTGCTTGTACGCTTCGACGGCATTCGCTTCGTTCGTTGCGATGAACGCCGAACCGATATACGCGAGATCGGCGCCCGCGGCCTGCGCGGCGAGGATCGCATTGCCATTGCCGATGGCGCCCGACAGCAGCAGCGGCCCGTCGAACCATTCGCGGATCTCGTGAATCAGCGCGAACGGCGAGAGCGTGCCCGCGTGGCCGCCTGCACCCGCGGCGACGGCAATCAGCCCGTCGGCGCCTTTCTCGATGGCCTTCTTCGCGAACGTATTGTTGATGATGTCGTGCAGCACGATGCCGCCCCACGCGTGCACGGCGTGATTGACTTCCTCGCGCGCGCCGAGCGACGTGATGACGATGGGCACCTTGTACTGGGCGCAGACGCCGAGATCGTGCTGGAGGCGGTCATTCGACTTGTGCACGATCTGATTCACCGCGAACGGCGCGGCGGGCTGGTCGGGATGCCTGGCGTTGTAGTTGGCGAGTTCGGTTGTGATGCGATCCAGCCATTCGCCGAGCACGTGCGCGGGCCGCGCGTTGAGCGCCGGGAATGAGCCGACGACGCCCGCCTTACACTGCGCGATGACGAGATCGGGGTTCGAAATGATGAAGAGCGGCGAGCCGACGACCGGAATCGACAGGCCGCGTCGCAGCACGGCGGGCAGGGACATCCATATCTCCTGGGAGGGCGACGGCGGCGGAATGCGGGCGCCGTCATATTGTTCGTTGCATTCGGAAGGCACCGAGACCACGGCACGGCGGGGCGCGCGGAGGCTCGACGGGATAAACATAGCAAACGGCCGGGCACTATGCAACCAGTTGCATAGTGCCCGTATTCGAATGATTTGAGGGACGGTGCGGCGCAGCCCGTGGTTTAGAATCAGCGGATGTCGACACCCCACGCCATTCTGATCGCCTTGCTGGAAAAGCCCGCCAGCGGCTACGACCTCGCGCGGCGCTTCGATCGCGCGATCGGTTTTTTCTGGCGAGCGACGCATCAGCAGATCTATCGCGAGCTCGGCCGCATGGTGGAGGCGGGGTGGGTGGCCGTTGTCGAAGACGAGGCCGACGCCGCAACGCGCAGAAAGGTTTATTGCGTGCTGGCCGTGGGGCGCGAGGAAGTCGTGCGCTGGGTGCGCGAGACGCCGCTCGGGCGCGAGGATCGAAATGCGTTCCTGTTGAAGCTGCGCGCGGATGCGGTGGTGGGTCCGCTGGGTCTTCGCGACGAACTGTTGCGCCTGATCGACGAGAACCGGGCGCAGCTTGTTTTGTATCGCGAGATCGAGCAGCGCGACTTCGGAACGCCGTCGCTCATGCGCGGCCAGCAATTGCAGTATGCGATTCTGAAGGCGGGGATACGCGCCCAGGAGGTGTGGCTCGAATGGGCTGCGGACGTGCTGCCGTTGCTTGATGGCGATTCCGATGTCGATATCGATGTGAAGCGGCGTTGTGACCCGCTTCGTAGTGCAGATTAAATCGCATGCGCCGTGTGCTTAAACGTTTAGACCGGCAACACGTTTGATACCGCGCTAATTACCCGCATCAAGAAAATGTTTGACATCGTGATTGTAGCTGACTATAATCTTTATCTCTAACGGACGCGGGGTGGAGCAGTCTGGCAGCTCGTCGGGCTCATAACCCGAAGGTCGTAGGTTCAAATCCTACCCCCGCAACCAGTTACGCAACTGAGCTAACCGTTAGCAAGTTTCTCAAAGCCCGCATGATGCAAGTCATGCGGGCTTTTCATTTTTCACTGCGCATTTCATACCCGCATTTTCCCCGCGTTTTACGCATCGATCGATGCATCAATCGCCCAATCGACCGCCGCGCGCGCATGCAATGCCGTGGTATCGAACACGGGCAGTGCCGGTCGCGCAATCGGCCCAGATAGAAGTCCTGCTCCATCGTGTAGCGTGTGCCGAGCAGCCCCGCGCGCGTCACGTCAGCGGCCGTCAGCGCCGCGCCGGTCGGATTGCCGACAGTTGCCTTGAAAAGAATACTGTATTTTTGTACAGTATCGATACCTTGAACGCGTCATCTTCCGCTATGCCGTCGCCGGCCGCATCAGGCACCGCTCGCAAGATCATCCACTGCGACTGCGACTGTTTCTATGCGTCGGTCGAAATGCGCGACGATCCGTCGTTGCGCGGGCGCGCGCTTGCCGTCGGCGGGCGGCCCGACCAGCGCGGCGTCATTGCCACCTGCAATTACGAGGCGCGGCGCTTCGGCATTCATTCGGCGATGTCGTCGGCGCTCGCCATGCGCAAGTGCCCGGATCTGCTGATTCTCCCAACCGCGATGGAAAAGTACCGCATCGCATCGCGTCAGATCATGGCGATTTATCGCGATTACACGCCCGACGTGGAGCCGCTCTCGCTCGATGAGGCCTATCTCGACGTGACGCACGCCACGCGCTGCAAGGGCAGCGCCACGCTGATCGCACAGGAGATCCGTGAGCGCGTGCGCGCGACGGTGGGCGTCACGGTTTCGGCGGGCGTCGGGCCGAGCAAGTTCATCGCGAAGATTGCCTCGGACTGGAACAAACCCGATGGCCTGTGCGTCGTGCGCCCGCACGAAGTCGATGCGTTCGTGGCGGCGTTGCCGGTGCGCAAGATTCACGGCGTCGGCAAGGTGACGGCCGCGAAGCTCGAAAAGCTCGGGCTCTCGACGTGCGCGCAGTTGCGCACGTGGTCGCTGATCGATCTGCATCGCCAGTTCGGCGTGTTCGGCAAGCGGCTATATGAACTGTCGCGAGGCATCGACGAGCGGCCCGTGCGCGCGGACCAGGAGCGCAAGTCGGTGAGCGTCGAGACGACTTACGTCAACGATCTGCTCACGCTCGAAGCATGCTGCGACGCGCTCGAGCCGCTCGCCGCGCAACTCGATGCGCGCATCGAGCGCGCGGGCTGCGCGCATGCGGTGCGCAAACTGTTCGTGAAGATCCGCTTCGCGAATTTTCAGCGCACGACGGTCGAGTGTGTCGGTGACGCAACCAGCCTGCCGATATTCCTCGCCATGCTCGAAAAGGGTCTCGCGCGGCGCAAGCAGGCCGTGCGTCTGCTCGGTGTGGGCGTGCGGCTCGAAGAGGAGAATGCCGCACTGCGCGGCCAGTTCGCGCTCTTCGATGAAGATCCCGACGAAGATGCCAACGACGGCCCTAACGACAGCCCCAACGACAGCCCCCTTACGCCCGACGCGTAGAGGCTGCGCTGGCGGCAAGCGGGCATTGTGAATCGGCTCGTCGATATCGCGCTGCGAAGCAGTTCGGATATCTATCGAAAAGCGGTGCGTTCAGGCGTGCATCGCACGAGCGGTGCGGGCAATAAAAAACCGCGCACGGGATTGCTCCCGTGCGCGGCTCGTTTCGATGCGGCTCGGCGCCAGCTTTATTGCTGTACCGGCGGCTCTTCCATGCCGTTGTGACGCAGCAGCGCGTCGATGCGCGGCTCGCGTCCGCGGAACGCCTTGAACGATTCCATCGCCGGGCGGCTGCCGCCCACCTCCAGAATTTCCTGCCGATAACGCGTGCCGGTGGCCACATCGAGCACGCTCGACTTTGCCGCCTGCGCTGCTTCTTCAAACGCGGCGTAGGCATCGGCGGAGAGCACTTCAGCCCACTTGTAGCTGTAGTAGCCCGCCGCGTAGCCGCCCGCGAAGATATGGCTGAACGTGTTCGGCCAGCGCGAGAACGCGGCCTGCGGGATGACGTGATAGCGCGCGTTGATTTCGCGCGCGAGGTCGTTCGCGCTCTTGCCTGCGGAGGCTTCAAAGTCGACATGCAAGGCCATGTCGAACATCGAGAACACGATCTGGCGCAGCGTGGCGAGGCCGCTCTGGAAGTTCTTCGCGGCCAGCATCTTGTCGAACAGTTCGCGCGGCAGCGGCTTTGCGGTATCGACGTGCGAGGTCATTTCGCACAGCACGTCCCACTCCCAGCAGAAGTTTTCCATAAACTGCGAGGGCAATTCGACGGCGTCCCATTCGACGCCATTGATGCCCGACACGGCTAGTTCATCCACGCGCGTGAGCATGTGATGCAGGCCGTGACCGAACTCATGGAACAGCGTGATGACTTCGTCGTGCGTGAAGCACGCGGGCTTGCCGCCGACCGGAGCCGAGAAGTTGCAGGTGAGGTACGCAACCGGCGTCTGCACGGCATTGCCTTCGAGCTTGCGGCGCGAGCGCGCATCGTCCATCCACGCGCCGCCGCGCTTGCCTTCGCGCGCATAGAGGTCGAGATAGAACTGCGCGACGAGCGTGCCGTCGGTGTTTTCGACGCGGAAAAAGCGCACATCCGGATGCCACACCGGCGCGCTGTCGTCACGGATGCGCACGCCGAACAGCGTCTCGGTGACCTTGAACAGACCTTGCAGGACGAAGTCCTCGGGGAAGTACTGCTTCACCTCGTTCTCGGAGAACGAGTAGCGTTTCTCGCGCAGACGTTCGGCCGCGAATGCCATGTCCCACGGCTCGATCTGCGCGAGACCCAGCTCGCTCGCGGCGAATTCGCGCAGTTCCTGCCAGTCCTTTTCGGCGTGCGGGCGTGCGCGCGTCGCGAGGTCTTCGAGGAAGCTCATCACCTGTTGCGGCGACTCGGCCATCTTCGGCGTGAGCGAGACTTCGGCGAAGTTGTCGTAGCCGAGCATCTTCGCTTCTTCGGCGCGCAGCTTCAGTTGCTCGTCGACGATTGCCGTGTTGTCCCACTCTGCATTGCCGCTGCCGTAAACCGGGCCGAGTTCCGAGGCGCGCGTGACGTACGCGCGGTACATCGTTTCGCGCATCGCGCGGTTTTCCGAATACTGCAGCACCGGAAAATACGACGGGAAATGCAGCGTGAACTTCCAGCCTTCCTTGTTTTCGCGCTCGGCTGCTTCGTGTGCCGCCGCGATCACATCGTCGGGCAATCCGGCCAGATCGGCTTCGCTCGTCGCGTAGAACGCGTAGCCGTTGGTCGCGTCGAGCACGTGATCGGAGAACGCCTTCGAGAGCGCCGCCTGGCGCTCCTGCAGTTCGGCGAATCGCGGCTTCTGATCTTCGGGCAACTCGGCGCCGGACAGGCGGAAGTCGCGCAGCGCATTGTCGAGGATTTTCTTGCGCTCGCCCGAAAGCAGCGCAAACGTGTTGTGCGTGGTGATCGCCTTGTACTTCTCGTAGAGCGCGAGATTCTGGCCGACGCTCGACCAGAACTCGGTCACGCGCGGCAGATTCTCGCCGTAGACGGCGCGCAATTCCGGCGTATCGGCGACGGCGTTCAGATGCCCGACCACGCTCCACGCGCGCGAGAGCGGCTCGGTGGCGCGCTCGACCGGTTCGACTACGTCGCTCCATTGCGCGGGCGTCATCGGCTGGGCTGCGCGCTCGACTGCGGCGCTCGCATCGGCGAGCAGCACGTCGAGTGCGGGCGTCACGTGGTCGGGGCGAATTTCGCCAAAGCGCGGCAGGCCGGTGAAATCGAGCAGCGGATTATCGGAGGAAGAAGTAGCCATGATGCGTCCTGTGTCCTGTCTGTCGCGGTTCGAGGGAGGGTGTCCGGCCGATGAACGTGCATGCGGCGCGCACCCCGATGTACGAGTTATTGGGGCGCGGTGCGCACTTTCCAACCGGGCGATGTCTGCAAAATTAACAGATGTCGGGATGCGATGGCGAAACGGTGCTTCACGCGATGCGGCTGCTGCGTGATGTACGAAGCGATGCACCGCCTGGCGCAGCGCAGGGAGAGGGCGTAAAAAAAGCAGCCTTCGAAGCAAGGCCGCTTTTCGTTGGCCGCGCGCAATCGCTGCGACGCAGGCCACCCAACTGAAAGGTGCGTAATGAAACGCGCTATGACAGGCGCTATGAAACGCGTAATGAAAGCGGCGTTACGCGTTCGCGGCGGCGCGCTCGGCCGCTTCGATCGTGTTGACGAGCAGCATCGTGATCGTCATCGGGCCGACGCCGCCCGGCACCGGCGTGATGTGACCGGCCACTTCCTTGAGTCCGGCGAAGTCGACGTCGCCGCACAGCTTGCCGTTGTCGTCGCGGTTCATGCCGACGTCGATCACCGTCACGCCTGGCTTCACCATGTCGGCGGTGAGAATGTTGCGCTTGCCCACGGCCGCCACGACGATATCGGCCGTGCGCGTGTGCGCGGTGAGATCGCGCGTCTTGCTATGGCAGATCGTGACCGTCGCGCCCGCTTCGAGCAGCAGCATCGCCATCGGCTTGCCGACGATGTTCGAGCGGCCGATCACAACCGCGTTGGCGCCCGCGAGCGGGATGCCGTACGCCTCGAACATCTTCATCACGCCATAGGGCGTGCACGGGCGAAAGAGCGGCTGGCCCGTCATCAGCGCACCGGCGTTGGAGACGTGAAAGCCGTCCACGTCCTTCTCGGGCGCAATCGCCTCGATCACCTTGTGACTGTCGATGTGCTTCGGCACCGGCAACTGCACGAGAATGCCGTGAATCTTCGGATCGTTGTTCAGCTCGTCGATGCGCTTGAGCAGGGCGGCTTCGGAGAGCGTGGCCGGATAGCGGTCGTACGACGAATAAAGGCCGTTGTCCTCGCAGGCCTTCACCTTGTTGCGCACGTAGACTTCGCTTGCCGGATTGTCGCCGACCAGGACGACGGCGAGGCCCGGCTGATGGCCGCGGGCGGTGAGGGCGGCGGCGCGCGTGGCGACGTCGGCGCGCAGTTGCTTGGACAGGGCGTTGCCGTCGATGAGGGTGGCTGTCATGGTCGGTCGAGATGAGAGTGGGCAGTGCGGGGGCAATGGAAAGCGCGCCCGGCGCGAGCCGGGCGCGCTTGTTGCGAAGCGTCACATTATACCGTCGCGGCGCACGCGCTTCGGCGTGCCTGGGATGGCGCGGCGATCTGCAGCGATGTGCAGCGATGCCGCGTGCCGCGCGAACCCGCCCGCCCGATTGGGCAGGCGGCGCGCACAGCGACATCGGGCAGGGTGAGTGCTTAAGGGCGCTTAAGGGTGCTTGAGGGCGCTGACGAACGCTTACGCTTGCGGCTGGTTCGGCTTGTTGGAGAGCGCGAGACGCAGCAGGTCGGCGACCGTGTTGACGTTCAGCTTTTCCATGATGTTGGCGCGGTGCGCTTCGACGGTCTTGATGCTGATGCCGAGATCGTCCGCGATCTGCTTGTTCAGGCGGCCCGCGATGATGCGCTCGAGCACCTGGTGCTCGCGTGCGGTCAGCTTGCCGAGGCGCTCGGCGGTGGCGCGCTGCTGCTGCACGTTGGTGCTCTCGCTGCGTGCCTTGTCGAGCATGCGCTCGACGAGCTTGCGCAGTTCGGCTTCGTCGAACGGTTTCTCGATGAAGTCCATCGCGCCTTTCTTCATCGTCGAGACGGCCATTGGCACGTCGCCGTGGCCGGTCACGAAAATGATCGGCAGCGAAGCGTTTTCGGCGATCAGGCGTTCCTGCAATTCGAGCCCGCTCATGCCCGACATCCGGACGTCCAGAATCAGGCAGGCGATCTGCCCGGCATGCTGGGCCGGCTGATACGCTTCGAGGAACTCTTCGGCGCTCAGGAAGCACTGCACCCGGTAGCCGTTCGCTTCGAGCAGCCAGCGCAAGGAATCTCGTACTGCCTCATCATCGTCGACAACAAAGACAGTTTCCTGGGTGGTGACTGGGCTGTTCATGGCTCTCCCGTAACGGTTGATGGAGTCGGCTCGTCGGCGCCGTCGCGAGACGGTGTGTCCGGTTCGCCAATCGGCAGACTGCAATGGAACGTGGCGCCGCTGATGTGGCCGTCGGCTTCAATGTTGTTGACGACCCACAGGCGCCCGCGGTGCGATTCGATGATCGAACGGCAAATGTTCAGCCCCATGCCGTCGGACTTGGTGCTGTAGAACGGTTCGAAGAGGCGTTCGGCCGTGGCTTCGTCCACGCCCGGACCCTGGTCCACGACGCTGATGCACACGTGGCCGCCGTCGCGCTTCACGATCACGCGGATCAGCGGATCCATGGCGTTCGGATGGGCTTCGGACATCGCTTCGGCCGCGTTCTTCAATAGATTGACGAGCACCTGCTCGATCAGCACCGGATCGACGTAGATCACGGGCATGCGCGAGCGCATGTCGGTCACGATGCGGATGCGGCGCTTGCGCGCTTCGAGTTCGGCGAGACCCACGGCGTCGGCGACGATGTCGGCCACGCGCGTGGCCTGGCGCTTCGGCTCGGAGCGCTTCACGAATTCGCGGATGCGCTTGATGATCATGCCCGCGCGCACCGCCTGCTGGGCGGTCTTTTCGAGCACGGGCAGCAGGGTATCGGGCGCGGCGCGGCCCGACTTGACGAGCGCGACGGTGCCTGACGCGTAGTTGTTGATCGCGGCGAGCGGCTGGTTCAGTTCGTGCGCGAGCGACGACGCCATTTCGCCCATCGTCATCAGGCGGCTCGTGAACTGCAGCTTCTCGTCTTGCTGCCGCGCGAGTTCCTGCGCCTGCTTGCGCGTGGTGATGTCGGTCGCGATCTGCATCTGTGCGAGGTGGCCGTCCACCCACTGGATGTACTGGCGCCGCACCTCGAACCACTTCTGGATGCTCTCGACGTACACCTCCTGCGCGTCGGCGGTGCTCTCGGTGAGCGCCGTGGCGGGCAGGCCCGCGAACGCGTCGACCATGTCGATCGAGTCCGACGACGCGTTCGCCGAATCGAACCCGCCGCCGCCGGCCAGCTCCAGGTGGCCGTCCGGCCGGATGCCGAAGAGGTGACGGTAGTAGCGGTTTGCGAACAGCAGTTCGGCTTCGTCGGCGGCGAGCACGGACACGGCGGCGTCGAGGCTTTCCAGCACGGTCGTGAAGCGTTCGTGCGCGGCGGCGAGTTCTTCGCGCGCGCGTCTCGGCTCGGTGATGTCGGTCATCGACGACATCCAGCCGGTCTGGCGGCCCGAGCTGTCGATGAGCGGCGAGACATAAAGCCGTGCATGGAACTGCGAGCCGTCCTTGCGGCGCACGCGCAGCTCGAACCCCGACGACGGCGCCTTGCCGCGCAGCGTCATGTCGAGCTGGCGCTGCATTTCGGGGTAGGTGTCGCGCGGCCAGTACGGGAACGGCGCGTTCTTGCCGACGAGGTCGCTTTCGTCCCAGCCGGTCATGCGGCAGAACGCCGGATTCACGTGCGTGATGCGCCCGTGCATGTCGAGCACGCGCATGCCGATCAGCACCGAATTTTCCATCGCGCGCCGGAAGAACGCTTCCGCGTAGAGCGCCTGCTGCGCCTCGAAACGCTGGCGCGTGTGCTTCCACAGGCTCCAGAGGCTCCACAGCACGAAGCACGACAGGCCCGCGACCAGCCACACGAGCGTGTTGTTCGTGAAGTTGGTCATCTGCGGATACGAGTACACGCGCACGGACAGGCCCTGGCCCGGCGGATCGAGCGGCAGGTCGTAGTAGACGTCGCGCGGCAGGCGGGGCCGCGTCGAGGTCGTCGCGAGTTCGCGGTCGTTTGCGCCGTTCGCGTCGAGAACCGAGATCTTGTACTTGGCCGACAGCTCGGGCGGGATGTCGTGTTTCAGGATCCCTTCGACCGAGAACACGGCCGCGATCGAGCCGAGAAATTCCCGATCGCGGTATACAGGCGTTTGAAGGGTGATGTAGCCGTTGCCGAGATCGTCGTAAATAAGCGGCGAATACACCTGGCGGCGCGTCGCACGCGCCTCGGCGAAGGCGGCCTTGACCGCTTCGTCCATCTGCGAATCGGTGGGTTTGGCAAGGCGCTGGCCGAACACCGGCATGGCCGTATTCGGCCAGCGCGGCTGTTGCGTGCTCGTATACCAGTTCAGATAGAGGATCTCGGGATGACCCTGCATGATGTCCGTGGTGGACACCTGAAACGACTGGGGATCGGCGTGCCCGGCGGCGATGTCGCGCGCGAGCGCCTGAAGCTGCTCCTGTGCTCCCGTCATGGACAGGCGGATCTGCTGCTGCGCCCACGCGACGTTGCGGTAGAGCGTGTCTTCCTGCTGCTGCTGTTCGCGCCGGTTCAGGCTCCACAGGATCAGGCTCATGACGACCAGAAACACGAGGATCGACAGGAGCGGCGTGAGCAAATAGGAATTGGACCACCAGGGTCCGTGGTGCCAGCGAGACGGCGAGGCGTCGCCGGGCGAACCGGGCGGCCGCGCCGAACGTGCGAAAAGCCGATCGGTCAACATGGCAAGGATTGTAGCGCAGCGTAAGACACTGAAATGCCATGACAAAAGCGGCAAATCGCAGATAAACCGGCGCAAACTGACCGATATCGCCGAAGCGGCGTGAACGATTCAGCGTGCATCGCAACAATTTTCCACATTATAAAATCACATCTCGCAATTCGAAAATTTTGTTGCGCGGGATCGATGGGGGTCATTACAATCCCCTGGAAGCTGCTGCGGCTGGCCCCGGCTCGTCCCGATGCTGCCGCCCGCATGGCCCAATCAACAGCGTTCCCCAGATCAGGAGACGAGCATGTCCGCTGTACCCGACGAAGTCCTGAAGTACGTAGCCGCCGAGAAGGACGAAGATCCCCAGGAAACCGCCGAATGGCTGGAGGCACTGGACGGCGTCATTTCGGCAGTCGGCCCCGACCGCGCCCACTATCTGATCGAAAAGCAGATCGAATTCGCCCGCGTGCATGGCGAACATCTGCCGTTCTCGGCGAACACGCCGTACATCAACACCATTCCGGTCGCCAACCAGGCCAAGAACCCCGGCGACCAGGACATCGAACACCGCATCCGCTCGTACACCCGCTGGAACGCCATGGCGATGGTGCTGCGCGCGGGCAAGCACACGAACGTCGGCGGCCACATCGCTTCGTTCGCCTCGGCTGCGACGCTTTACGACGTCGGCTACAACCACTTCTGGCGCGCGCCGTCGCCCGAGCACGGCGGCGACCTCGTTTTCGTGCAGGGCCATTCGTCGCCGGGTGTCTACTCGCGCGCATTCCTGCTCGGCCGCCTGAGCGAGAAGCAGCTCGACAACTTCCGCCAGGAAGTGGGCGGCGAGGGCATCTCGTCGTATCCGCACCCGTGGCTGATGCCGGACTTCTGGCAGTTCCCGACCGTCTCGATGGGCCTCGGCCCGATCATGGCGATCTATCAGGCACGCTTCATGAAGTACCTGCATTCGCGCGGCATCGCGAAGACCGAAGGCCGCAAGGTCTGGGCCTTCCTCGGCGACGGCGAAACGGACGAACCGGAATCGCTCGGCGCAATCGGCATGGCCGGCCGCGAGCGGCTCGACAACCTCGTGTTCGTCATCAACTGCAACCTGCAGCGTCTCGACGGTCCGGTGCGCGGCAACGGCAAGATCATCCAGGAACTCGAAAGCGAGTTCCGCGGCGCCGGCTGGAACGTCATCAAGGTCATCTGGGGCAGCCGCTGGGATGCGCTCTTCGCGCGCGACAAGTCGGGCGCGCTGATGCGCCGCATGATGGAAGTCGTCGACGGCGAATACCAGACGTACAAGTCGGAGTCGGGCGCCTTTGTGCGCGAGCACTTCTTCAACTCGCCCGAGCTGAAGGCGCTCGTCGCGGACTGGTCCGATGACGACATCTGGAACCTGAACCGCGGCGGCCACGACCCGCACAAGATCTACGCGGCGTTCCAGCAGGCGAGCAACGCCAAGGGCCAGCCGACCGTCATCCTCGCGAAGACGATCAAGGGCTACGGCATGGGCGAAGCCGGCCAGGCAATGAACATCACCCACCAGCAAAAGAAGATGCAGGTGGATCAGCTCAAGAAGTTCCGCGACCAGTTCCGTCTGCCGATCACGGACGAGCAGATCGTCGACGTGCCGTACCTCACGTTCGAAGAAGGCTCGAAGGAACTCGAGTACATGCGCCAGCGCCGCCACGAACTCGGCGGCTACCTGCCCGCGCGCCGCCGCAAGGCGCAATCGCTGCCGGTGCCGGGGCTCGAAGCGTTCGAGCCGCTGCTCAAGGGCACGGGCGAAGGCCGCGAGATCTCCACGACGATGGCGTTCGTGCGGATCCTGAACATCCTGCTGAAGGACAAGACCCTCGGCAAGCGCGTCGTGCCGATCGTGCCCGACGAGTCGCGCACGTTCGGCATGGAAGGTCTGTTCCGCCAGATCGGCATCTGGAATCAGGAAGGCCAGAAGTACGTGCCGGAAGACTCCGACCAGCTGATGTTCTACAAGGAATCGCAGACCGGCCAGATCCTGCAGGAAGGCATCAACGAAGCGGGCGGCATGGCGGACTGGATCGCAGCGGCGACGTCGTACTCGACGCACGGCGAGATCATGGTGCCGTTCTACGCCTTCTATTCGATGTTCGGCTTCCAGCGCATCGGCGATCTGGCGTGGGCCGCGGGCGACATGCGTTCGCGCGGCTTCCTGATGGGCGGCACGGCTGGCCGCACGACCCTCAACGGCGAAGGCCTGCAGCACGAAGACGGCCACTCGCTCATGTGGGCCGCGTCGGTGCCGAACTGCGTGAGCTACGACCCGACGTTCAGCTACGAAGTCGCGGTCATCATGCAAGACGGTCTGCGCCGCATGATCCAGGAACAGGAAGACGTGTTCTATTACGTCACGCTGATGAACGAGAACTACGAGCACCCGGCGATGCCGCAGGGCGAGCACGTGGCGGCAGACATCATCAAGGGCATGTACTCGTTCCGCAAGGGCGCCGAAAGCGCCACGGCGCCGCGCGTGCAACTGATGGGCGCGGGCACGATCTTCAACGAAGTGATCGCCGCCGCCGACCTGCTGAAGAACGACTGGGGCGTCGAAGCCGACCTCTGGAGCGTGCCGAGCTTCACGGAACTCGCGCGCGAAGGCCACGAAGTGGAGCGCTGGAACCTGCTGCACCCGGCCGAGCCGCGTCGCGAATCGCACGTCGAGAAGCTGCTCAAGGACACGCAAGGTCCGGTGATCGCATCGACGGACTATGTGCGTGCGCTCGTCGACCAGATCCGCGGCCTCGTTCCGCGCAAGTTCACGGTGCTCGGCACCGACGGTTTCGGCCGCTCGGACACGCGCGCCAAGCTGCGTCATTTCTTCGAAATCGATCGTTACTGGACGACGGTTGCGGCGCTCAACGCGCTCGCGGACGAAGGCAAGATCGAGCGCAAGGTCGTCGCCGACGCTCTTGCGAAGTACAACCTCGATCCGTCCAAACCCAACCCGATGACCGTCTAACGCATCACCCCCTGTGCGTCGCATGTGCGCTGCGCCCGCCCAAAGCGGGCGCGGCGCGCATGCAGCCCCGGAGACACAACAATGAGTCAAGCGATCGAAGTGAAAGTGCCGGACATCGGCGATTACAAGGACATTCCTGTGATCGAGGTGCTGGTCAAGGCGGGCGATACCGTCGAAAAAGAGCAGTCGCTCGTCACGCTGGAGTCGGACAAGGCCACGATGGACGTGCCGAGCCCCGCGTCGGGCACAGTCAAGGAAGTGAAGCTCAAGGTGGGCGACAACGTGTCCGAAGGCACGCTCGTGCTCCTGCTGGACGGCGCCGCCGCCGCTGCTGCATCTGCCGCTGCACCCGCTGCGGCATCTGCCGCCGCCGCAGAGAAGACCGTTGCGAGCGCACCTGCTGCGGCACCCGCGCAGCAGGCTGCGCCCGCGGCCGCAGGTGGTGGCGTGCAGTCGGTGAAGGTCCCCGATATCGGCGACTACAAGGACGTGCCCGTCATCGAAATCCCCGTGAAGATCGGCGAGCGTGTCGAGAAGGAGCAGTCGCTCGTCACGCTGGAGTCGGACAAGGCGACCATGGACGTGCCGAGCCCGGTGACGGGCGTCGTCAAGGCCATCCTGGTCAAGGTCGGCGACACGGTTTCCGAAGGCACCGAAATCTTCGTGATCGAGGCCGAAGGTGCAGTCGCGAGCGCTGCCGCGCCCGCGCCGAAGCACCCGGTCGAAGTGCCGTCGGACGCACCCGCGCCCGCAGCGGCACAACCCGCGCCCGCCGCCCCGTCGGCGCTCGCGCAGGCGCCGATCATGCCGGCAGGTGACGGCACGCGCCGTTCGAGCCATGCATCGCCGTCCGTGCGCAAGTTCGCGCGCGAACTGGGTGTCGACGTTGCCCGCGTCGCGGGCACGGGCCCGAAGGGCCGCATCACGCAGGACGACATCACCGCATTTGTGAAGGGCGTGATGACGGGTGCGCTGGCAGCGCCCGCTGGCGCGGCTGCACCGGCCGGCGGCACAGGTGGAGAACTGAATCTGCTGCCGTGGCCGAAGATCGATTTCACGAAGTTCGGTCCGGTCGATCCGAAGCCGCTCTCGCGCATCAAGAAGATCTCGGGCGCGAACCTGCATCGCAACTGGGTCATGATTCCGCACGTCACGAACAACGATGAAGCGGACATCACCGACCTCGAAGCGTTGCGCGTGCAACTGAACAAGGAAAACGAGAAGGCGGGCGTGAAGTTCACGATGCTCGCGTTCGTCATCAAGGCCTGTGTCGCGGCACTGAAGAAATTCCCGACCTTCAACGCCAGCCTCGACGGCGACAATCTCGTCTTCAAGCAGTACTACCACGTGGGTTTCGCCGCCGACACGCCGAACGGCCTCGTCGTTCCGGTGATCCGCGACGCGGACAAGAAGGGACTCGTCGACATCGCGAAGGAAATGGCCGAGCTGTCGAAGCTCGCGCGCGAAGGCAAGCTCAAGCCCGAACAGATGCAGGGCGGCTGCTTCTCGATCTCGTCGCTCGGCGGTATCGGCGGCACGCACTTCACGCCGATCATCAACGCGCCGGAAGTTGCGATCCTCGGGTTGTCGCGCGGCCAGATGAAGCCGGTGTGGGACGGCGAGATGTTCGTGCCGCGTCTCACGCTGCCGCTGTCGCTCTCGTACGACCACCGCGTGATCGACGGGGCCGAAGCGGCGCGCTTCAATGCGTATCTCGCTTCGATTCTCGGCGATTTCCGCCGCGTCATTCTCTGATCGGCAACCGCCGCCGCGCGGCGGCGGCCGATCGCTCCACAGCAACCTTATTGCATGGGACCGGAGCCGGCGCCTTCGCGCCGGCTCCGGTTGACAAGGGGACACCATGAGTCTCGTCGAAGTGAAAGTGCCGGACATCGGTGACTTCAAGGAGGTCGATGTCATCGAGGTCAACATCAAGGCCGGCGACGTCATCGAAAAAGAACAGGCGCTGCTCGCGCTCGAATCGGACAAGGCCACGATGGAAGTGCCGAGCGATGTTGCGGGCACCGTCAAGGAAGTGAAGCTCAAACCGGGCGACAAGGTTGCGCAAGGCACCGTGATCGCACTGGTCGAAGTGTCGGCGGCTGCCGCCGCACCGGCAAGCGCACCGGCACCGAAGGCCGAAGCGCCCAAGGCCGCGGCGCCTGCACCGGCGCCGAAGGCCGCGGCGCCCGCACCGCAGGCCGGCAGCTATAGCGGCAGCGTCGATCTCGAGTGCGACATGCTCGTGCTGGGCGCAGGCCCCGGCGGCTACTCGGCTGCGTTCCGCTCGGCCGATCTCGGCATGAAGACCGTGCTCGTCGAGCGTTATTCGACGCTCGGCGGCGTGTGCCTGAACGTCGGCTGCATTCCGTCGAAGGCGCTGCTGCACACGGCGCTGGTTGTCGAGGAGGCCGAAGCACTGGCCGCGCACGGCATCACGTTCGGCAAGCCGCAAGTCGATCTCGACAAGCTGCGTGACTTCAAGTCGGGTGTCGTCAAGAAGCTCACGAGCGGCCTCGCCGGCATGGCGAAGCTGCGCAAGGTCGAGGTCGTGACCGGCGTCGGCACGTTCGTCGATCCGCACCATATGGAAGTGGTGGGCGAGGGCGGCAAGAGGGTCGTGAAGTTCGCCCAGGCGATCATCGCTGCCGGTTCGCAGGCCGTGAAGCTGCCGTTCATGCCTGAAGACCCGCGTGTGGTCGATTCGACCGGCGCGCTCGAACTGCGTCAGATCCCGCAGAAAATGCTGGTGATCGGCGGCGGCATTATCGGCCTCGAAATGGCGACGGTCTATTCGACGCTCGGCGCGCAGATCGATGTCGTGGAAATGCTCGACGGCCTGATGGCCGGTGCGGACCGCGATCTCGTGAAGGTCTGGGAGAAGTACAACGCGAAGCGCTTCGCGAACGTCATGCTCAAGACGAAGACGACGAAGGCCGAAGCGAAGGAAGACGGCATTTACGTCACGTTCGAAGGCGAGCAGGCGCCCGCGGGTGGCGCGCAGCGCTACGATCTCGTGCTGGTTGCCGTGGGCCGTTCGCCCAATGGCAAGAGGATCGGCGCGGACAAGGCCGGTGTCGCGGTGACCGACCGCGGCTTCATCGACGTCGACAAGCAGATGCGCACCAACGTGCCGCACATCTTCGCGATCGGCGACGTGATCGGCCAGCCGATGCTTGCGCACAAGGCCGTGCATGAAGGCCACGTGGCGGCCGAGGCGGCGCACGGCGAGAAGGCGTACTTCGACGCGCTGCAGATTCCTTCGGTGGCCTATACCGATCCGGAAGTGGCGTGGGCGGGCAAGACCGAAGACCAGTGCAAGGCCGAGGGCATCAAGTACGGCAAGGCGGTGTTCCCGTGGGCTGCTTCTGGCCGCGCGATTGCCAACGGCCGCGATGAGGGCTTTACGAAACTGATCTTCGACGAAGAGACGCATCGCGTGATCGGCGGCGGCATTGTGGGCCTGAACGCGGGCGACCTCATCAGCGAGGTCTGTCTCGCAGTTGAGATGGGTGCCGACGCAACCGATATCGGCAGGACGATTCACCCGCACCCGACGCTCGGCGAATCGATCGGCATGGCCGCCGAACTGTACGAAGGCGTTTGCACGGACTTGCCGCCGCAAAAGAAGAAGTAAGCGACCTGAAGCGCGGTTTTCGCTTCAGGCAAATAAAAACGGCGCACCCCGCGAGGGGTGCGCCGTTTTTCATGGATTCAGCGGTACAGGCCGGAGAGAAAAAATTCCCGGTCAGGGCAGACCGGGCAAGCGGCACACCGTTCGGGCATGCCGGAGCGTCAGTTCCGGCACGACGGGAGCGTCACGTCGCGCGCGCTCCCGTGTACCTTCCGCGCCAGGCGCCAGCGAGGTGCCTGGTGTGACGTACGAGGTATCAGACAGGCTTCTTGGCCGCAGCGGCAGCCGAACGCGAAGCTTGTGCAGCAGCCTTGCTCGCTGCAGCCGTGGCGGCGTTGAAGTTGCTTTCGGCCATTTCGACCGCTTGCTTCGTGGCCTTCTGAACCGTTTCGTACGTCGTGTTCGCGGCGTTGATCGCCGACTTGATCACGGCGACGGCCGTTTCCGAACCGGCCGGTGCGTTCTTCGCGACGTTGTCGACGAGCGACTGCACCTTGCGGGTCTGCTCTTCATAGTGCGCTTCGGCGACCTTCGCGAATTCGGCTTGCGTGGCCGACGCGATCTCATACACGTGACGGCCGTACGAGAGCAGCTTTTCGGTCAGCGGCTGGGCGTAGCTCGTTTGCAGGGCGAGCAGCTCCTGCGCGTCTTTCGCCGACAGCGCGCGTTGTGCGTGCTCCTGCGATTCCGCGAGATTCGAGCGGACAGCCTGAAGATTCAATTCGACGATTTTTTCCACGCCCTCGAACGCCTTGCCGGTCAAACCGAAGAGGGTTTCGAGATTGGCCTTCTGGGCAGCGACGAATTGCTCAGGGGTCAGCAGACTCATGTTTACGCTCCTGGATGGATGACGGGCCGTCTGATGCGGTCCGTGTAAGTAAATGGCAAGACTTCGGGGACTCTGCCGCGAACTTTGTGCGTCGCAACATTAACAATGATTTTAGGATTGTCCGTCAGAAAGTCAAGGATTATTTGTGCGTCGCACAATGCACATACTCTCTTATTAAACAACTGCTTATGCAGCGTGATTAGGGCTGCATCACTGCGCTTCGTGAGATTCGGGCTGTAATCCTGTTGCTCGCTCAAGGCAAAGCCGCACTGCATCTGGCAAGATGCACTTGCTCTATCCGATACACATGTCAGAATTACTACGAGCAGATACGGGATTGCACGAGTTGCGTCCACTAAATTCGAGATGGAACGTTAAAGAGCCATCGCAGTCGAATGCGCACTGTGGACGCGTTCGTTCCCCGGTATTTTCCCCAGCATCAAGTTTGGCTCTGCTTGTGCCGTAAACGTCGTGCAGACGAATGCGGTGCCGTGTCGGAGGGGAGGGCCGAGCATCTCGATTGCTGATTTACATCGGATATCTGGAGCCTGTCGACTGCTTCAATCGGAGGTCATACTTCGGTTTAATGAGCGCCGGTAAGTGCTTCAATTTGCGAATTTTTCGTGGTTTTACTACACTTGGCGAAAGTCCCGCCGCTCCATTCAGAACACTAATGAAATCCGACAAACCCCTGTCGTTCAGACTGATGCACGGTGCGTTGCTCAGCACCGCGCTGTCGGTGGCTGTCTCCGTAGCCATCAGTGCGACGATCGCCGCGCCCGTGAACGCCTTCGCTGCAACGCAAGATGCAGCACCGGCCAAGACGACGAAGGCGACAAAGGCGAAAAAGGCCACGCGCAAGGTCACGAAGGCGGCGCCCGCCGAGGTCTCGCAGACCCCGGCAAAAGCCGCACCGGCCCCGGCGAAAGCCACGCGCACCGCCGCGGCCGCCGAGCACGATGCACGCCCTGCCGTGAAGAAACGACGCGTGAGCTACCGGATGAACGGTCGCCATCACACGGCGGTGCACCGCGTCGCGTTCGAGCCGCGCAACAGCCAGGCGTTCGGCCTGCACGAATCGGGCGACGCGCTGATGCTGCGCTCGGGCGTCGCCTACGTGGTCGACCAGAACACGCTTGAGCCGCTCTTCGACAAGAATTCGCATTCCGTCGTGCCGATCGCCTCGATTTCGAAGCTGATGACCGCGATGGTCGTGCTCGACTCGAAGGAACCGCTCACCGAGCAGATCGAAGTGACCGACCAGGATCGCGACTTCGAGAAGAACACCGGTTCGCGCCTCTCGGTGGGCTCGGTGCTCTCGCGCGAGGACATGCTGCACATCGCGCTGATGGCGTCGGAGAACCGCGCTGCGGCCGCGCTTTCGCGCTACTACCCGGGCGGTCGCCCGGCGTTTGTCGCGGCGATGAACGCGAAGGCGAAGCAGCTCGGCATGACCGATACGCACTTCGAGAATTCGACGGGCCTGTCCAGCCAGAACGTGTCGAGCGGGCGCGATCTCGCGAAGATGGTCAACGCGGCGTATCAATATCCGCTGATCCGCAAGTTCTCGACGGACCACAGCTATGAAGTGTTCACGGGCAAGCGCAACATCGCCTACAACAGCACGAACGCGCTGATCCGCAGCGCCAATTCGTCGTGGGACATCGGCCTGCAGAAGACCGGGTTCATCAACGAAGCGGGCGAATGCCTCGTCATGCAGGCGACGATTCACAACCGTCCGGTGATCATGGTGCTGCTCGATTCGAGCGGCAAATACTCGCGCTTTGCCGACGCGGTGCGCGTGCGCGCATGGCTCGACAATGGCGGCGCCGATCAGCAGCCGCATATCACGAGCGCGGATGCGAACGGCGCGGGAACCTGATCGTAGGGAAAGTTTGCCAAAGCGAAACGCCCCGCAGTTCAATTGCGGGGCGTTTTTATTTGTCTGGCGGGGGTACTCGGAAAGCCGAATAAAGCAGCACAAGATCGCGCTTACGCGGGCTGCGGACGGCCTTCGGCGGGCTCGGGGCGATAGCCGAGCGATTCGGAAATGACGAGCGCGGTCTTGCTGAGCTGACCGAGCCACGAGTCCTGCAGGCGGTCGGCGGGCGCCGACAGCGAGAGCCCCGCGACCAGCTTGCCGGTATCGTCGTAGATGCCGGCTGCGATGCAGCGCACGCCCAGTTCCAGCTCCTCGTTGTCGCGCGCGCATGACTGCTGGCGCACGTATGCGAGTTCGCGCTCGAGGCGGCTCAGGTCGGTGATGCTGTTGCGCGTGTGGCCCGATAGACCGGTGCGCGTGGCGTAGGCGCGCACGCGGTTCGCTTCGTCGGCGGCGAGAAAGAGCTTGCCGACCGACGTGAGATGCAGCGGCGCGCGCCCGCCGATTGCCCGCACCACCTGCATGCCCGAGCGCTCCGAGTAGGCGCGCTCGATATAGACGATCTCGTCGCCCTGGCGCACCGACAAATTCACTGTCTGGCCGGTGAGGCGATGCAGTTCGCGCATGGGCATGAGTGCGGCGTCGCGTACCGATAGACGCGCCTTTACGAGGTTGCCGAGTTCGAGCAGGCGCATGCCGAGCCGATAGGTGCCGGGGTCGGAACGGTCGACGAGCCGGCAGCTCACCATGTCGTTGAGGATGCGGTGCGCGGTGGACGGATGGAGTTCCGTGCGCTTCGCGAGCTCCTTGAGGCTGACCGGGTCGCTGTGCGAAGCGAGCGCGTCGAGCAGGCGCATCATCCGCTCGATTACCTGAATGGAGGTCTTCTGATCGGGTGTGTTGCCACTTTCGCTCATAGTTCGTATTCGGTAGTCGCGTGAAGCGGAGAGGGCATTGTATATCGTATTGTGAAAAAAGACAGCGTCCATCCGACATACGCGCGGCAACGCATGACCCCGGGCCTCGGGAAATGACGCGTTGGTCACGTGCGCGAAACGTCGGATAATCGGGGACGGTTTAACGGAGGAGCTTCCATGCGAGTCGGTTTGTTGGTCACCTGTCTGATCGACACGATGCGTCCCGAGATCGGGTTTTCGGTGCTCAAGCTCCTGGAGCAGGCCGGCTGCGAAGTGATCGTGCCGCCTGCCCAGACCTGCTGCGGACAGCCCGCGTACAACTCCGGCGAGCGCGCGCTCGCACGCGATCTCGCGGAAAAAACGCTGCGCGAATTCGAGCAGTTCGACTATGTGGTGGTGCCGTCGGGTTCGTGCGGCGGCATGATCCGCGTGCATTACGGCGACCTGTTTCGCGACGACCCCGAACTCATGGGCCGCTACGGCAAGCTGCGCGAGCGGGTCTACGAACTGACCGATTTCCTCGTCAACGTCGTAAAGGTGTCGCTGCCGGCGGGCGAATTCGCCGGGCCGGTCACTTATCACGATTGCTGCTCCGGCCTGCGCGAGCTCGGCGTGAAGGAACAGCCGCGCGCGCTGCTCGCACAACGCGGCGTCGAAGTGCGCGAGATGACGGGTTGCGAGCACTGCTGCGGCTTCGGCGGCACGTTCGCGGTGAAGTACGGGTCGATCTCGACCGCCATCGCCGACGAAAAGTGCGCGAACGTGCAAGCGAGCGGCACGGGCGCGGTGGTACTCGGCGACCTCGGCTGCATGCTCAACATCGAAGGGCGCCTGCGCCGCACCGGCGACAGCGCGACGCGCGTGCTGCACGTCGCCCAGGTGCTGGCGGGCGACGCCTGAAGCACAGCCTCTCGTTTACATCCCGCTCATTTGCCTGGCTTATTTGCCTGGCTTATTTGCCGGTCTCATTTGCCAGGTTCGCCGCCAGGATCCCAGCCCATGCAAGTCCAGTCGATGCACTTCAAGGCGCGCGCCGGTCAGAAGCTCGCTGACCAGCGTCTCCAGCAGAACCTCACCAAGCTCTCGACGAAGTTCGTGTCGGCGCGCGCGCAGGCGATCACCGCCATCGACTTTCAGGCGACGCGCACGGCGCTCAAGGCGCGCCGCAACCGTGCGCTCGACAATCTCGACGTCTGGCTGGAGCGGTTCGAAACCGAAGCGACGCGCCGCGGCGTCACGGTGCTCTATGCCGAGACGGCGCGTGATGCGGCGCAGCTCGTTGCCGATATCGCGCGCAAGCACAACGTGCGCAAGGTCATCAAGACGAAGTCGATGGTGTCCGAGGAGATGCGGCTGAACACCGTGCTCGAAGAGATGGGCGTCCAGTCGGTCGAGACCGATCTCGGCGAGTACATCCTCCAGATCAACGGCAACGAGCCGCCGAGCCACATCATTGCGCCGGTCGTCCACAAGGACAAGGACGAGATCGCCGATCTCTTCGCGAAAATGCACCACAAGCCGCGCCTCACCGAAATCCCCGATATGACGCGCGAGGCGCGCGAGATGTTACGGCCGCATTTCCTCTCGGCGGATATGGGCGTGACGGGCGGCAACTTTCTCATCGCGCAGACGGGTTCGGTCGCGCTCGTCACGAACGAGGGCAACGAGGGCATGTGCACGGTGATGCCGCGCGTGCACGTCGCGGTGACCGGGATCGAAAAAGTGCTGCCGACGCTCGAGGATCTGGCGACGGCCATGCGTCTGTTGCCGCGCTCGGCAACCGGGCAGGCGATCTCGAACTATTTTTCCTTGCTGACCGGGCCGCGCGGCAAGGACGACCAGGACGGTCCGGAGCATATGTACGTCGTGCTTGTCGACGGCGGCCGCACCGGGCTGATCGGCGGGGAGTTCCAGGAGATGCTGCGCTGCATCCGCTGCGGCGCGTGCATGAATCACTGCCCGGTCTATCAGAAGGTGGGCGGGCACGCTTACGGCTGGGTCTATCCGGGGCCGATGGGCTCGGTGCTGACGCCGAGCTACGTCGGCGTCGACCAGGCGCTCGATCTGCCTCAGGCCTCCACGCTTTGCGGCGAGTGCAACAGCGTCTGCCCGGTCGGGATTCCCATCTCCGACCTGCTGCGCAAGCTGCGCGAGAAACAGGTGGAGCGGCACCTGCGGCCGTGGCGCGAACGCGCGGCGCTGGCGCTCTGGGGCTGGCTGGCGCTGCATCCGCGGGCGTACGCGCTCTTAACGAAGCTTGGCGTGCGCGTGCTGGAGCGCATGGGCGGGCAGGCGCGGCTGATCCGCAAGCTGCCGTTCGCGCACGGCTGGACCGATGGCCGCGATATGCCGGCGCCGGTGGGTCGGACGTTCCGCGAACTGTACGCTGCGCGGCACACCCATCTCGACACGACCGTTCGCCGGTCGAACGCCAGCTGAGCCGGCGTGCTCAGGCGTCCCGGGCGCACTGTGCGCACTGTGTATTGGGAGGAAACAGTGTGTTCGGCGCGAGCCGGTTTTTCGTGATTGCGGAAATCTATACTATTTCGGCTGGCGATAGTGCGTCCTGCGCTGATCGCCCAGCCGGGAGAGATCCGCATCATGAGAAAGGAAATATCGGCGTACTGGCCACTGGCCGTCATCGTGCCGTTCGCGGCAATCGCATGGATTCACGCATGGCAAGCGGCCCAACAGCAGGCGCCGCTCGCCGTGGAACAAGTGAGCGCCGAACTTTCGCGCGCCGTGTCGTATGGCTATGTCAGCAGTGACGGGGCCGAATCGGTCGCGGTCGTGCGCACCGGCGCGGCGTTGCGGCCGTAGCCCTCGGATCGAGTGTCCGTCTTCTTTGTATAATCGCCAGCTGGCCTCGATCTGGCTTTGAGTTGACGTTATTGGCGCTGCCCTTCGATACGATGAAAAAGGTTTCCGTTTGCTTCGTTTGCCTCGGCAATATCTGCCGCTCGCCCACCGCTGAAGCCGTGATGCGGCACCTGGTCGAGGAGGCGGGGCTCACGGAGTGCATCGACGTCGATTCGGCGGGCACCGGAGACTGGCACATCGGCGAGGCGCCCGACGCGCGCGCCCAGCGCGCCGGAGGCCGACGCGGATACGATCTGGCGCCGCTGCGCGCCCGTCAGATAGAGGCGGACGATTTCCAGCGTTTCGATTTTGTCCTCGCGATGGACGACGCGAACCTGAGTGCGCTGGAGGACGTGTGTCCTGCGGGGGCGCGCGAAAAGGTCCGTCTGCTGATGGAATTCGCGCCGCAGCTTGATGCGCGTGTGGTCGCGGATCCCTATTTTGGCGGCGATGCCGGCTTCGAAACGGTGCTTGATCAGTGCGAAACAGCCTGTGCGGGCCTCCTGGCCGCGCTGCGCACCCGGCTCGGCGACTAGCGCAGGCCCACCATGACAGAGAAATCCCGCGTTGCACGATTTGGGCCGTTTTGGGCTATTAACTGCATGGCGAATAACCCAAATGGCGGTGCGGATACTTGACTAATTTGCTCATGTATTTATACTTGACCAAAATTGTCAGGCATCGCGGTTTTCCCACATCATGAGACTCACCACAAAAGGCCGTTTCGCCGTCACGGCGATGATTGACCTGGCGCTGCGCCAGGAGCAGGGCCCGGTGACGCTCGCCGGCATCAGCCAGCGGCAGCACATTTCACTGTCCTACCTCGAGCAGCTTTTCGGCAAACTGCGCCGGCACGAGATCGTCGAATCGGTCCGCGGGCCGGGCGGCGGCTACAATCTCGCGCGTCGTGCGGAGGATGTCACGGTCGCGGACATCATCATTGCCGTCGACGAGCCGCTCGACGCCACCCAGTGCGGCGGCAAGGGCTCGTGCGAGGGCACCAAGGCGCACGACGGCCACTGCATGACGCACGAACTGTGGTCGACGCTGAACCAGAAGATGGTCGAGTACCTCGATTCGGTGTCGCTCAAGGATCTCGTCGACAAGCAACGCTCCCGCGAAGGTGTCGCGCCGGCCGTGCTGCGCGACCGCCGCACGGATGCGCCGGCGGTCGAGCCGTTGCGCGCCATGCCTCTCGGACCGAACTCGATATTCAACATGGCCGGCTCCTGAAGCGTGACGACGGCTGGCGCAATATATAAAAGCAGCACACAGATTCCCCGGAGCAATTGATGAATAACGACATTCCCCACCTGCCCATTTACATGGACTACAGTGCGACGACGCCCGTCGATCCGCGCGTGGTGGACAAGATGATCCCGTATTTGCGCGAGCAGTTCGGCAATCCGGCTTCGCGCAGCCATGCTTACGGCTGGGCCGCGGAGCGTGCGGTCGAAGAAGCGCGCGAACAGGTCGCCGCGCTCGTCAACGCCGATCCGCGCGAAATCATCTGGACGTCCGGTGCAACCGAGTCGGATAACCTCGCACTCAAGGGCGCCGCGCACTTCTACAAGAGCAAGGGCAAGCACATCATCACGGTGAAGACCGAGCACAAGGCCGTGCTCGACACCTGCCGCGAACTCGAACGCGAAGGCTATGAGCTCACGTATCTGAGCGTGCTCGACAACGGCCTGATCGACCTCGAAGCGTTCAAGGCCGCGCTGCGCCCCGACACGATCCTCGTTTCCGTCATGCACGTGAACAACGAGATCGGCGTGATCCAGGACATCGAGACGATCGGCGAGATCTGCCGCGAGAAGGGCATTATTTTCCACGTCGACGCCGCGCAATCGACGGGCAAGGCGCCCATCGACCTGCAAAAGCTCAAGGTCGACCTGATGTCGTTCTCGGCTCACAAGACTTACGGCCCGAAGGGCATCGGCGCGCTGTACGTGCGCCGCAAGCCGCGCGTGCGCATCGAAGCGCAGATGCACGGCGGCGGCCACGAGCGCGGCATGCGCTCGGGCACGCTTGCCACGCACCAGATCGTCGGCATGGGCGAAGCGTTCCGTATCGCGCGCGAAGAAATGGCGACGGAAAACGAGCGCGTGCGCATGCTGCGCGACAAGCTGCTGCGCGGCCTGAAGGACATCGAAGAAACCTACGTGAACGGCGACATGGAACGACGTGTCCCGCACAACCTGAACATCAGCTTCAATTTCGTCGAAGGCGAGTCGCTGATCATGGCGGTGAAGGACGTGGCGGTGTCGTCGGGTTCGGCGTGCACGTCGGCGTCGCTGGAACCGTCGTATGTGCTGCGCGCGCTCGGCCGCAACGACGAACTGGCTCACAGTTCGATTCGTTTCACCGTGGGCCGCTTCACGACCGAAGAGGATGTCGATTACGTGATCAACCTGCTGAAGACGAAGATCGCCAAGCTGCGCGAACTCTCGCCGCTGTGGGAGATGCATCAGGACGGTATCGATCTGTCGAAAATCCAGTGGGCCGCGCACTGAACGCGCGGAAGTGACCCAATCAGGCCGCAGCGCAACTGCGATAACGCGCGTGCAGCGCGGCCGACGAACTGAAGGAGTGTGATCATGGCATATAGCGAAAAGGTTCTGGACCACTACGAAAACCCGCGTAACGTCGGCTCGTTCGCGAAGGACGACGACACAGTGGGCACCGGCATGGTGGGCGCACCGGCCTGCGGCGACGTGATGAAGCTGCAGATTCGCGTGGGCGCGGACGGCGTGATCGAAGACGCGAAGTTCAAGACCTACGGCTGCGGCTCGGCGATCGCGTCCAGCTCGCTCGTGACCGAGTGGGTCAAGGGCAAGACGCTCGACCAGGCGCTCGCGATCAAGAACACGCACATCGCGGAAGAGCTCGCGTTGCCGCCGGTCAAGATCCACTGCTCGATTCTCGCGGAAGACGCGATCAAGGCAGCGGTCGCCGACTATCGCCAGCGCCACACGGAGCAGGCGGACGCGAGCGCGGCCTGAAACCGCGCGGTCGCAGAACAGGAACCAGGAGTGCGGCGGATGGCAGTCGATCCGCTGCGACGCTAACGACTTTGAATGCAGGCAAGGGTGGCGCTACGGCCTGACGGGACGGTTGGTCCGAACCGCACGGCTCGAGGGCGCTGCAAGAACGCTATGGCAATTACGTTGACGGAAAAGGCAGCACAGCAGGTGGAAAGGTACCTGGTGCGGCGTGGCAAGGGCGTGGGCCTGCGCCTTGGCGTGCGCACGACGGGTTGTTCGGGTCTTGCGTACAAGCTCGAGTACGTGGATGATCTGGCACCCGAAGACAGCGTGTTCGAGTGCCATGGCGTAAAGGTCATCGTCGATCCGAAGAGTCTCGCGTACATCGACGGCACGGAGCTCGACTTCGTGCGCGACGGGCTTAACGAAGGTTTCAGATTCAATAATCCGAACGTGAAGGACGAGTGCGGCTGCGGCGAGTCCTTCCGTATTTGAGCCCGCCCGATGCGGGAAAAAGGCGGCACAGGCCGCCTTTTTGACTTTTAATGGCATGCGCGCCGCACATGCGGACGAAGCCGACGAAGCCCCGCCGGGGCGGCATTTTTCGATGACCTCGCTTTCTTCGCTCTCCGATAGCCATTTCGTTCTGTTCGGCCTGCCCGAGCAGTTCACGATCGACGCGGCCACGCTCGACCACGCCTACCGCACCGTACAGGCACAGGTGCACCCCGACCGCTTCGCCGCGGCCGGCGACGCGCAAAAGCGCATCGCGATGCAATGGGCTACGCGCACGAACGAGGCGTACCAGACGCTGCGCGACCCGCTCAGGCGCGCGAAGTATCTGCTGCATCTGCGCGGCATCGACGTCGGCATCGAGAGCAACACGGCGATGGAACCCGCGTTCCTCATGCAGCAGATGGAGTGGCGCGAAGCGATCGAGGACGCGTACCGCGCGAAGAACGTCGATGCGCTCGATGCGCTCGCGGCGGAACTGCGCGACGACGAGCGCGTGCGCGTCGCGAAGCTCGTGGCGCTGCTCGACAGCGGCGCGAACCAGCCGGCGGCGGAAGCGGTGCGCCAGCTGATGTTCATCGAGCGCGTGCTGCATGAGATCGACGTGCAGATCGAGCGACTCGAAGGTTGAATGTGCAGGGGCCGGCTGACGGGGCTAGTGCGGCGGGCAGGAAGTAAAACACGGATTAGAAGGGCCGCGAGGCCAGCAAACGATCACACAGATGGCATTACTTCAAATCTCCGAACCCGGCATGGCGCCGGCGCCGCATCAGCGGCGACTCGCGGTCGGCATCGACCTCGGCACGACGAACTCGCTGGTCGCCGCGGTGCGCAGCGGCGTGCCCGACGTGCTGCCCGACGAGGCCGGCCACGTGCTGCTGCCCTCCGTGGTCCGCTATCTCGCGAACGGCGGCCGCCGCATCGGCCGCACGGCGAAGGCGGAAGCCGCGAGCGATCCGCGCAACACGATTGTCTCGGTCAAGCGTTTTATGGGGCGCGGCAAGGCCGATGTCGAAGGCGCCGTGAACGCCCCGTATGAATTCGTCGACGCGCCGGGCATGGTGCAGATCCAGACCATCGACGGCGTGAAGAGCCCCGTCGAAGTCTCCGCGGAAATCCTCGCGACGCTGCGCCAGCGCGCTGAAGACACGCTCGGCGACGACCTCGTGGGCGCGGTCATCACGGTGCCCGCGTATTTCGACGAGGCGCAGCGCCAGGCGACGAAGGACGCCGCGCGTCTGGCAGGACTCAATGTCCTGCGCCTCCTGAACGAACCGACGGCGGCGGCGATTGCCTACGGCCTCGACAACGGCGCGGAAGGCCTCTACGCGGTCTACGACCTCGGCGGCGGCACGTTCGATCTGTCGATCCTCAAGCTCACGAAGGGCGTCTTCGAAGTGCTCGCGGCGGGCGGCGATTCGGCGCTCGGCGGCGACGACTTCGATCAGGCGCTGTTCGCTTACGTGCTGGAGCAGGCCGGCGTCGACGCGGCCACGCTCGCGCCCGAAGACGTGCGCTTCATGCTCGATCGCGCGCGTGATGCCAAGGAAGCGCTCTCGTCGGCGCCCGAGGTGCACATCGACGTCACGCTGTCGAGCGGCAAGCAGATCGCGCTGACGATCGACGAGCCGCGCTTCGAAGCGCTCACGCAGACGCTCGTGCAACGCACGCTCACGCCGACGCGAAAGGCGCTGCGCGACGCGAAGGTCACACCGAAGGACGTGAAGGGCGTGGTGCTGGTGGGCGGCGCGACGCGCATGCCGGTGATCCGCCGCGCGGTCGAGCAGTACTTCGGCCAGCCGCCGCTCACGAATCTCGACCCCGACCAGGTCGTCGCGCTCGGCGCGGCGATTCAGGCCGACCTGCTCGCGGGCAACCGCGGGCGCGAGGAAGACTGGCTGCTGCTCGACGTGATCCCGCTGTCGCTCGGCGTGGAGACGATGGGCGGCCTCGTCGAGAAGATCATCCCGCGCAACTCGACCATTCCGGTTGCGCGCGGGCAGGACTTCACGACGTTCAAGGACGGCCAGACGGCGATGGCGATCCACGTCGTCCAGGGCGAGCGCGAGCTGGTTGCCGACTGCCGCTCGCTCGCACGGTTCGAGCTGCGCGGCATTCCGCCGATGGCGGCGGGCGCGGCGCGTATCCGCGTGACCTATCAGGTCGATGCGGACGGCCTGCTTTCGGTGTTCGCGCGCGAGCAGCATTCGGGCGTGGAGGCGTCGGTGGTGGTGAAGCCGTCCTACGGCCTCGCCGACGACGACATCGCGAGGATGCTCGAAGACAGCTTCCAGACCGCCGAAGTCGACATGCGCGCGCGTGCGCTGCGCGAGGCGCAGGTGGAAGCCGAACGCATCATCGAGGCGACCGTGGCGGCGCTCGCCACCGACGGCGAACTGCTCGACGCCGACGAGCGCCAGCAGCTCGACGTCCTGATCGATGCGTTGCGCACGATCGCACAGGGCGAGGATACGAACGCGATCGAGGCCGCGACGAAGGCGCTGTCAGAAGGCACCGACGATTTCGCCGCGCGCCGCATGAACAAGGGCATCAAGCGGGCGCTGGCGGGCAAGCGGCTCGATGAAATCGGCTGAATGCCTGTGAAGTACGCCCGTGAAGTGCGCCTTTGAAGCGCGCCTTTGAAGCGCGAGCGGATCGGGCATGAACGAAACATGAATGAAGCGGCGCGTGCGTGCTTTCCCGATGTGGAAAAACGCAGCGCGCCAGTAGAATGGACGCAGGCCGCCGTCTGAGACGGGGCACAGCGCCCGGTACCAACGCTATTGGAAACGGAATTCACAATGCCTCAAATCGTGGTGCTGCCCCATGTCGAACTGTGCCCGGAGGGTGCGGTAATCGAGGCGAAACCGGGCGAGAGCGTGTGCAACGCGCTGCTCGAACACGGGGTCGAGATCGAGCATGCGTGCGAGCAGTCTTGCGCGTGCACGACCTGTCACGTGATCGTGCGCGAAGGCTTCAACACACTCGAACCGTCCGACGACGCCGAGGACGACCTGCTCGACAAGGCATGGGGTCTCGAACCGACTTCGCGTTTGTCGTGTCAGACCATCGTGCCGGAAGAAGGCGACCTGGTGATCGAGATCCCGCGTTACTCGATCAATCATGCGAAGGAAAACCACTGAGATAAAAGAGGAGCGGGCAGCCATGAAATGGACCGATACGCAGGATATCGCGATGGCATTGACGGACACGCACCCGGAAGTCGATCCGCAGTACGTGCGCTTCACCGACCTGCACCGCTGGATCATGGAGCTAACAGGCTTCGATGACGATCCGGAGCGCTCGAACGAAAAGATCCTGGAGGCAATTCAGGCTGCCTGGATCGAAGACGCGGACTACTGAGACTTCCTCTGGGTTTTCCCGGCTTCAGGATGTGAGAAAGGCGATTCGCCCAGCGGGCGAATCGCCTTTTTTCTTTGTCGCTGCGTCAGGACAGACCCGCGTCAGGCCGCGACCAGCGTGCCGTGCGAGATGCGCACGTGCTCGCCTTGCTGGAACGGCGGTGGCTGCCGGTAGCTGAAGTAGCGCGTCTTGCCGCTGTCCATGTGCACGCGCACCGAATAGCTCGTGGTGCTCCGCAGGTGCTTTTCGATTGCGTTGCCGCCCACGCCGCCGCCGAGCGCGCCGAGCAGCGTCATCGCCACGCGGCCGTTGCCGGAGCCGAACTGGTTGCCGACCACGCCGCCTGCCACCGCGCCGCCCACCGCGCCGATGCCGGTGCCGTGGCCTTCATGCTTGATCGCGGAAATGGCTTCGACCGTGCCGCACGACTCGCACGGCGCCTGGGCTTGCGGCCCTTGCTGCCCATACTGCTGCTGCATTTGCCGCGGCTGCTGCATCTGCTGTTGCTGCACCTGCTGCGGTTGCATTTGCTGCGGCTGCTGCGCATATTGAGCAGGCGGTGCACCCGGCGTGGCGGTGGTCTGGCCGGTAGCAGGCCCGCCGTTTTGCGCGAGCTGCACGCTTTGGACCTTCGGCGCAGGCTGCGTCGAGTCGATCACCTGCGGCGACGCCACCATGGCAGTCTGGCCGGTTTGCGTCTGCTCGGTCTGTCCGGTGTTGCTGGAGGCCTTCGGGAAGACGCCGGTAATGGCTGCGGTGGCCGCGAGGCTCGCCACGATGACAGCGGCGGCTGCCGTTGCGATCAGCGGGTTCAGTCGGCGCTTGGGGATGAGGTTCGGATCGGTCTGGTTCATAACAGGCTCCGTCTATCGCAGAGTTGCTGCGTACAAAAGCGAGTGTGAGCCAGATCGAATCGGCGCGAGTTTCAATTTGTAACGCATGCCCTCGGAAGGCATCGCTCACCGACGCACCGAAAGCTGCCACAGCGCGTGCCTGCTTGCTCTACGGATTCATGCGCCGTACCGGGCAGGGGACGGACCCGGGTAGCTTTTACCGATGGTTACAAACGATCGGGGCGCATGCGGCGTGAACCGCATGCGCCCCGATGGCGTTCTGGCGAGCCGCGCCGTGTAGGTCAGTCGGCTCAGTCGACTCAGTCGGCTTAGTCTTCGCGGCGCAGGTGCGGGAAGAGAATGACGTCGCGGATGCTTGGGCTATCCGTGAGCAGCATCACGAGGCGGTCGATGCCGATGCCGCAGCCGCCCGTCGGGGGCATGCCGTATTCGAGCGCACGGATGTAGTCGGCGTCGTAGTACATGGCTTCCTCGTCCCCCGCGTCCTTCTGCTCGACCTGCTTCTTGAAGCGTGCGGCCTGATCTTCCGGATCGTTGAGCTCCGAGAAGCCGTTTGCGATCTCGCGGCCCGTGATGAAGAGCTCGAAGCGCTCGGTGATGCCCGGCTGCGTGTCCGATGCGCGCGCGAGCGGCGATACTTCCACCGGGTAGTCGATGATGTAGGTCGGCTCCCACAGTTGCGACTCGGCCGTCTCTTCGAACAGCGCGAGCTGCAGCGAGCCGACACCGGCGTTCAGGAATGCGGGCTGGTTTGCATCGACGCCGAACTTCTTGAGTTCGGTGCGCAGGAACGCGGCGTCGGCGAGTTGCGCGTCGGTGTACTGCGGCGCGTACTTCTGGATCGCCTGCGTGATCGTCAGGCGGTGGAACGGCTTCGACAGATCGAGTTCGCGGCCCTGATACGTCACGACGGCGCTGCCGAGCGCGTCGATCGCGGCCTGGCGGATCAGCGCTTCGGTGAAGTCCATGAGCCACGTGTAGTCCGTGTACGCGGCGTAGAACTCCATCATCGTGAATTCCGGATTGTGACGCGGCGACACGCCCTCGTTACGGAAATTCCGGTTGATCTCGAAGACGCGCTCGAAGCCGCCGACAACGAGACGCTTCAGATAAAGCTCGGGCGCGATGCGCATGAACATCTGCATGTCGAGCGCATTGTGGTGCGTGACGAACGGCTTGGCCGCCGCGCCGCCCGGGATCGGGTGCAGCATCGGCGTTTCGACTTCCATGAAGTCGGCGTCGGCCATGAAGCGGCGCACCGACGAAATGGCCTTCGTGCGCGCAACGAACGTCTTGCGCGATTCGGGCGTGACGATCAGGTCGACGTAGCGCTGGCGATAGCGCATTTCCTGATCGGCGAGGCCGTGGAACTTGTCCGGAAGCGGACGCAGCGCCTTCGAGAGCAGACGCAGTTCGGTGCAGCGCACCGACAGCTCGCCCTTGTTCGTGCGGAACAGCACGCCGCGCGCGGCGATGATGTCGCCCAGGTCCCACTTCTTGAACGCTTCGTAAGTCGCTTCGCCGACATCGGCGGGCGTGACGAAGAACTGGATCTGGCCCGAGCCGTCGCGCACCGTGGCGAAGCTCGCCTTGCCCATCACGCGCTTGAGCATCATGCGGCCCGCGATCGAGACTTCCAGCGCCTGCGCTTCGAGTGCGTCCTTGTCGGTATCGGTGTGCTCGCGCTGCAGGTCGGCGGCGCGGTGTTCCGGACGGAAGTCGTTGGGGTAGGCGACACCGGCCTCGCGCAGCGCACGCAGCTTTTCGCGGCGCTCGGCGATGATCTGGTTGTCGTCCAGTTCGGGCGCGGTGCTGGCTACGGTCGGCTGGGTCGGTTCGGTCATGATGGCTTCGGTTCGGTGATTCGGATTCTGGGGTCCGCGCAAGGCGTGCCGTGCTGCGCGGATTGCGCTGTCGCGGCCATGCAAGCCGCGACGGCGGCTTAACGTTCTGTCAAAAGCGCGCTCTCTTAGACGCCCTGTTTCAGGCTCGCGCTGATGAAATCGTCGAGATCGCCGTCGAGCACGGCCTTGGTGTTGCTGATTTCGACGTTGGTGCGCAGGTCTTTGATGCGGCTGTTGTCTAGCACGTAGGAGCGGATCTGGTGGCCCCA
Organism: Paraburkholderia denitrificans; assembly: GCF_042655705.1. Lineage (NCBI taxonomy): Bacteria > Pseudomonadati > Pseudomonadota > Betaproteobacteria > Burkholderiales > Burkholderiaceae > Paraburkholderia > Paraburkholderia denitrificans. The sequence goes on from NZ_JBHSMP010000006.1 coordinate 139,628, forward strand.
GCCCACGTCCGATTTGCCCGCTTCGAGCTTGTCCTGCTCCGCCTGGCGCTTGCGAATCTCGGCTTCGTAGAGGCGCGACTTGAGCATCGCCATGGCTTCCGCGCGGTTGCGGTGCTGCGAGCGGTCGTTCTGGCACTGCACGACGATCCCCGAGGGCATGTGCGTGATACGCACGGCGGAGTCGGTCTTGTTGATGTGCTGGCCGCCCGCGCCGGACGCGCGGAACGTGTCGATGCGCAGATCGGCCGGATTGACGTCGATCTCGAACGACTCGTCGACCTCGGGGTAGACGAACACCGACGAGAACGACGTATGGCGTCCGCCCGACGAATCGAACGGCGACTTGCGCACGAGGCGGTGAATGCCGGTTTCGGTGCGCAGGAAGCCGTAGGCGTATTCGCCTTCGACCTTGATCGTTGCGCTCTTGATGCCCGCGACGTCGCCTTCGGACTCTTCGAGCACTTCGGTCTTGAAGCCCTTGCGCTCGCAGTAGCGCAGGTACTGGCGCAGCAGCATCGACGCCCAGTCGCAGGCTTCGGTGCCGCCCGCGCCGGCCTGGATGTCGATGAAGGCGTTATTGGGGTCGGCCGGGTTCGCGAACATGCGGCGGAACTCGACGTCGGCGACGCGCGTCTCGATCGCTGCCGCGTCGGCTTCGCAGGCGACGAGCGTGGCTTCGTCGCCTTCCTCGCGCGCCATGTCGAAGAGATCCTGGGTGTCGCGCACGTCGTTCTCGATGCCCGTGAGCACCAGCACCACGTTCTCGAGCAGCTTCTTTTCCTTGCCGAGCGACTGTGCGTGCTTCGCGTCGTTCCAGACGTTGGGGTCTTCGAGTTCGCGGTTGACTTCGACTAGACGCGTGGACTTGGCATCGTAGTCAAAGATACCCCCGTAGCTCGCCCGCGCGCGTGCGCAGGTCCGCCAAAGAGGCTTCGATCGCGTTAAGACGTTCCGCTTCCATTTGTGTCGTAATCCGGGGCGTAAAACATACAATTATAGCTGATTGGCCCTTCGCCAAGGGCGCTGCCGCCGCCAGCCCGGCTATGCATCTGGCCCCGCGCCCGACGGTGCGCCGCGCTGTGCGCCCGACCTTGCGCCCCGCTCAGTCTGCAGCGTGCTCCACGACGAGCTGCACGCGCGAAACGCCGTTCCATGAGTCGCGCACGAGCCGGTAGGCGAGCGTCGTGCGCCGCGGCAGCGATTCCGTGTGATTGAACCAGATCGCGTTGAAGCGCTGGCGTCCGCGCAACAGTTGCAGCTTCAGATGCTTGTCCTTCACGAGCGCCTGCGACGCCACTTCGAATTCGCCCGCGAACATGGGCGCCGGGAAGCCCTGGCCCCAAACCGCTGCGTCGAGCATCTCGACGAAATCCGGCGTGAAATAGGCGTCTTCGAGGTCGCCGTCGGTCTCGACGGTGCGTGCGAGCGCCTCGGCGGAGAGCCACTCGCGGCCCACGCGTTCGAACGCGGCGGCGAAGCGCGGCACGTCGGCGGTGGCGATCGTGAGACCGGCCGCCATCGCGTGGCCGCCGAACTTGTGGATGAGGCCCGGCTCGCGCTTGCTGATCAGATCGACCGCGTCGCGCAGATGGAACCCGGGGATCGAGCGGCCCGAGCCCTTCACGCACTCGCCGCCGTCGTCGGCGAGCGCGAACGTGAAGGACGGGCGATGGAATTTCTCCTTAAGCCGGCCCGCGACGATCCCGATCACGCCCTGATGCCACGCCGGATTGAAGAGGGTGAGCGTGGCGGTGCCTTCGGGATCGATGTCGGCGAGATCGGCGAGCGCCTGCTGCTGCATGCCGGCCTCGATTTCGCGGCGTTCGCGGTTCATGGCGTCGAGCTGTTGCGCGAGCGCCCACGCGCGGCCGACATCGTCGGTGGTCAGGCACTCGATGCCGAGCGACATGTCGGAGAGTCGGCCCGCCGCGTTCAGGCGCGGCCCGAGCGCGAAGCCGAGGTCGAATCCCGACGCGGTGCGCGCTTCGCGGCCCGCGGCGCGAAAGAGGGCGGCGATGCCGGGCTGCATGCGGCCGTTGCGGATGCGCTGGAGCCCTTGCGCAACCAGTACGCGGTTGTTGGCATCGAGCTTCACGACGTCGGCGATGGTGCCGAGCGCCACGAGATCGAGCAGGCCGTCGAGGCGCGGTTCGGGGCGCGCTTCGGTGAACGCGCCGCGGCGGCGCAGCTCCGCGCGCAGCGCGAGCAGCACGTAGAACATCACGCCGACGCCCGCGATGCACTTGCTGTCGAACGTGCACCCCGGCTGGTTCGGATTCACGATCGCCCGCGCGGCGGGCAGTGTGTCGCCGGGAAGGTGGTGATCGGTGACGAGCACGTCGATGCCGAGCGCGTTGGCCGCGGCTACACCCTCGACGCTCGCGATGCCGTTGTCGACGGTAATCAGCAGGTCGGGCCGCTGTGCGCCGGGTGTGCCGGGTGTGCCATCGGGGCGCTGCGTGGCGAGCGCGACGATCTCCGGCGTGAGGCCGTAGCCGTACTCGAAGCGGTTCGGCACGAGATAGTCGATCCGCGCGCCGAGCATGCGCAGTCCGCGCACGGCCACGGCGCAGGCGGTCGCGCCGTCGCAGTCGTAGTCGGCGACGACCAGCATGCGGCGGTTCGCGGCGAGCGCGTCGGCGAGCAGCACGGCGGCCTCGTCGACGCCCTTCATCGCGGCGGGCGGCATGAGGCGCGCGAGGCCGGTTTCGATTTCGTCGGGCTGGCAGACGCCGCGCGACGCATAGAGCCGTGCGAGGACCGGATGCAGGCCGTGGCGAACGAGCGCTTCGGTGTCCGCGGGGGAGGAGGCGCGGGTGACGATTCGGGTCATGCGGGACGGCTCGGTCGGTAGGTTATTCGATGAAGAGCGAGGCAAGGACGCGCCGCCGCCAGAGCTTGCGCAGATCGCCGCGCGTGATCGTGAGATCGACCGAGCCGGTGTCGCCGCACAGCGTGAGGCCGAGCGTGCGAAGCTCGCCCGCCTGCAACGCCGCGAGCGCGGGCGCGAACCAGTCGCGCTCCAGGTCGGCGAAGGCCGCGTTCCAGCGGCCCCAGTCCTGCTCGATGAACGGCGCGGAAAACGGATCGAGTTCGACGAGCGTCGTGCCGCTGGTGCCTGTCGAGCCGGATGCGGACGCGGTGAACGCGGCGAAGGTCGAGGGCGCGGTGCCCGCATCGACGCCTGCCGCGAGCGCGAGCCCGCGCGTGGCGGCGGCATCGGAGCGCACGCGTGCGAACGGGCTTTGCACCGGGCGCATCGTGCCCTGGGCGTGCAGCCAGATCGAATTGACGGCCGGCAGGCCGTGCGCTTCGCGCGCCTCGTTGACGGGGTGCTCGTGCCATGCCATCTGCACTTCGTTCTGCACCTTCATCCAGGCGCGCGAACGCTTGCCCGAGCCCGCCTCGTGCGGCAGCCAGATTTCGATGTTGCGCCCGCTCGCGCGCAGCGGCGACGCGCCGGTGAGCATGCCGAACGTGTCGCTCGCGAGATACCAGCGATACGGCGTCGGCGCGACGACCCGCACGCCGAGTTCTTCGATCAGCGGCTTCGCTGCGGCGTAGAGCGTGGCGGCGTCGGCATCGGCGAGATCGAGCGCGGCCGGGTCGATCAGGACCAGATGGTCGTGGGCGATGCGCACGTGCACGGGCTGCACGCACGCCCAGGCGGTGTCGCCGGGCGTGCCGCCGTCGGCGAGCAGCATGTAGGGGGCGAGCGGCGCTTCGTCGGCGGCAGCGGACGTGTTTGCCGCGCCGGTCACGCCGAATTGCTGCGCCACCCAGCGCTCGTGCGGCAGGGTGCGCTGAAAATCCTCGCCGATGACAGTTTCGCCCGCGCTGGCGCGAGCGATGAGTTTGTCGAGCGCAGGCGTGTTTAGGCCGGAGAGGGCGGTCGAGGCCACTGCCGCGGACGGCAGCGCGAACGGAATGAGAAGGTGAAGTCGATCAACGGGCATGATGGGCGGAATTGTACTTCGGCGCCCCGGCCGCCGGGCATGCCGCGGCATCGTGTAGCCCGATCGCGCGCCGCCGTGCGTGTTCAGCGCGTGTTCAGAACGCGTCCCGTCGTATGAATCCGGCACTTGTGTGCGAATTCTTGCTCGAAAGAGGTGCGTGCGGTTCGCGCGCCGCTGGTTCAAAGGGCGTATTGGTGTGCCGATGTGGCAAACTTCGCGTTTGGCCGCCGCGCCGCGCAAGCGGGGCGGCAGTCAGCGGCCTGTGCCTGGCCGGAGCATCGCTGGTGCCTGGATGGTGCCTGGTTGGTCCCTGGCGGGTGCCTGGATGGGCGCAGCGGCGGTACGCACGCACGCGCCGCATCGGCCGCATCATGAAGACGCAGATAAGGATTCGCTTGAAACTTCCCTACGAATGGCAGATAGGCTGGCGCTACACCCGCGCCGGCAAGCGCACGTCCGGCAACGGGTTCATCTCGTTCATCGCGCTGGTTTCGATGTCGGGGATCGCGCTCGGCGTTGCGGCGCTGATCGTCGTGCTCTCGGTGATGAACGGGTTCCAGCGCGACGTGCGCGACCGCATGCTCTCCGTGCTTGCGCACATCGAGATTTTCTCCCCGACCGGTTCGATGCCCGACTGGCAACTGACCGCGAAAGAGGCAAAAGCCAATCCCGAGGTGATCGGCGCCGCGCCCTACGTGGATGCGCAGGCGCTGCTCACGCGCGGTGACAGCGTAAGCGGTGTCGCGCTGCGCGGGATCGAGCCATCGGAGGAGCCGCAAGTCTCCGACATCGGCAAGGAAATGAAGGCGGGCAGCCTGAACGACCTGACGCCGGGCAGCTTCAACATCGTGCTGGGCGGCGATCTCGCGTCGAGCCTCGGCGTGCAGACCGGCGACAAGGTCACGCTCGTCGCGCCCGAGGGGTCGATCACGCCTGCGGGCATGCTGCCGCGCCTGAAGCAGTTCACGGTGGCCGGCGTGTTCGAATCGGGGCACTACGAGTACGACAGCACGCTCGCGCTCGTGAATATCCGCGACGCGCAGATTCTCTACCGCCTGCCCGCGCCGACCGGCGTGCGCTTGCGCCTGAAGGACATGCAGCGCGCGCCCACCGTCGCGCGCCAGCTCGTGCACACGCTCACGGGCGACCTGTATATCCGCGACTGGACCCAGCAGAACAAGACGTGGTTCTCGGCCGTGCAGATCGAAAAGCGCATGATGTTCATCATCCTCACGCTCATCATCGCCGTGGCCGCGTTCAATCTCGTGTCGTCGCTCGTGATGACCGTGACCAACAAGCAGGCCGACATCGCCATCTTGCGCACGCTCGGCGCGCAGCCCGGGTCGATCATGAAGATCTTCGTCGTGCAGGGCGTGACGATCGGCTTCGTCGGGACCGGCATCGGCATCGCGCTCGGCTGCCTGATCGCGTGGAGCATTCCGTGGCTCGTACCGATGATCGAGCATCTGCTCGGCGTGCAGTTCCTGCCGCCTTCCGTCTACTTCATCAGCGAGCTGCCTTCGGAACTCGTCGCCTCCGACGTGATCCGCATCGGCTTGATTGCGTTCGTGCTGTCCGCGCTTGCGACGCTCTATCCGAGCTGGCGCGCGGCCAAGGTTCGTCCCGCGGAGGCACTGCGCTATGAATGACCGTCAATCGCTGCTCGCCGCTGCGGGCGACTACCCCTACGTGCTCGAAGCGCATGGCATCTCGAAGACGTTCAGCCAGGGCGGTCTGGAAGTGCAGGTGCTCCGGCATACCGAACTGAAGGTGCGGCGCGGCGAGAAGCTCGCGATCGTGGGCGCGTCGGGCTCCGGCAAGAGCACGCTGCTGCACGTGCTGGGCGGTCTCGACGAACCGGGCACGGGCAAGGTTTCGGTGCTCGGCAAGCCGTTTACCGAACTCTCCGAGCGCGAGCGCAACGATCTGCGCAACCGCGCGCTCGGCTTCGTCTATCAGTTCCACCATCTGCTGCCGGAATTTACGGCGCTCGACAACGTCGCGATGCCGCTGCGGATTCGCCGCATGACCCAGGACGACGCGCGCCGCGAGGCGCTTGCGACGCTCGACCGCGTGGGGCTCGCGCATCGCGCGAAGCACCGGCCCGGACAGCTTTCGGGCGGCGAGCGGCAGCGCGTGGCGATTGCCCGCGCGCTCGTGACCAAGCCCGCGTGCGTGCTGGCCGACGAGCCGACCGGCAACCTCGACGGCAGCACCGCCGACACCGTGTTCAACCTGATGCTCGAACTGTCCGATATGTTCGACACGAGCTTTGTGATCGTCACGCACGACCCGGATCTCGCAGCCCGCTGCGACCGCACCGTGCGGCTGCGCGAAGGCGTGCTGCACGAGGAGCCGGTCGTGCCGGTGTGAGCGCGCCATGTGGATCGACACGCACTGCCATCTCGACGCCGCCGAATTCGACGCGGACCGCGATGCGGTCGTGTCGGCGGCGCGCGCGGCGGGGGTGTCGCGCATCGTGATTCCGGCGGTTGCGCGCGAGAACTTCGCAACGGTGCGCGCGCTCGCGCATCGCGTGCCGGGCGCGGTCTACGCGCTCGGCATTCATCCGCTCTATACGCCAGGCGCACGCGACGAGGATCTCGACGCGCTGCGCCGCGAGATCGAAGCGAGTCTCGACGATCCGCGCTTTGTCGGGATCGGCGAGATCGGCCTCGACTATTTCGTGCCGGAACTCGACGACGCCCGGCAGCAGCATTTCTACGACGCGCAGCTCAAGCTCGCGCGCGAATTCGACCTGCCCGCGATCTGCCATGTGCGCAAGTCGCAGGACCAGGTGCTCAAAGGCCTGCGCCGCAACGGCGTGCATCGCGGCATCGCGCACGCGTTCAATGGCAGTTTCCAGCAGGCGAATGCCTTCATCGATCACGGAATCCATCTCGGTTTCGGCGGCAACGTCACGTTCGAGCGTGCGCTGCAGATCCGGCGGCTCGCACAGCAATTGCCGCTCGAAGCGATCGTGATGGAAACCGACGCGCCGGATATTGCGCCCGCCTGGCTTTATCGCGAGCGCAATACGCCCGACCAGGTGCCGCGCATCGGCGCGGTACTCGCAGGTTTGCGCGGCTTGACGCCCGAAGAACTCGCCCTCGGCACAACGGCTAACGTTGCGGCTGCGCTGCCGCGGCTCGCGCTTTCGTCTGCATAATCGTTCGACGGCGGCATGCGGCGCCACGGGGCCGCGCAGGGTGCGTTCTTGTCGTTCGCACCGTTTATATGGTTCGCGCCGCCTCGATGCGAGGGGTTCCGATGCGGGCGGTGTGGGGCGGATTTGCACTCGGCGTGCTCTTTCTTCAGCAGCAGGCAGCGCTGCCTGGGCGCGACGGCTGGGCCTTGCTCGTCGTTGCGACGCTGGCGGCCGTCGCCTGGGCGGCACTGACGGCACGGGCGCTGGCCGACGCGGAGGACTGCGGGCGCGGTCGGCTCAACGATCTGCATGATGTTTTGCCTGAGCGTGTTCGTCCGGATGATGCGGACGCGTGCTGCGCGCGCTCGCTGGCGGGCCAGCACTACGGTTGCAGGCGGCGCTGGCGGCGCTGGAGCGGCTGGCTGGCCGTATGGTTCGCGGCGGCCTGCATCGGCTTTGGCTACGCGGCGTACCGTGCGCAACTTCGCCTCGCCGTCGCATTGCCCGCGGCCTGGGAGAAGCGCGATATCGACGTCACGGGCTATGTCGCGGCGCTGCCGTCTCACGCCGAAGGCAGGGCACGTTTTCTCTTCACGGTGCAGTCGTGGGGCGCACCGGATGCGGACGCCGCGCTTCCCCGTACGATCCAGCTCACGTGGGTCGCGCGCGATGCGCCGCTGCCGCCGCTCGTGCCCGGCGCGCGCTGGCGCTTGCCGGTGCGCCTGAAGCGTCCGCACGGCGAGCGCAACTTCGGCCTGCGCGATGCCGAAGCTGCGCTGCTCGCACGCGGTGTCCGCGCGACCGGCTATGTGAGCGAACCGCTGCGCGCGCTGCGACTGCCCGGTGACGCGGGTGGCATCGGCACGGCGATCGAGCGCTGGCGCGCGGCGGTGCGCGCACGGATCGACGGCGTGCTGGCGGGCAAGTCGCATCGCGGCATCGTCGTGGCGCTCGCGACCGGCGCGCAGGACGCCGTGAGCGCTGCCGACTGGCGTCTGCTGCGCAACACCGGCACGAGCCACCTCGTGGCCATTTCGGGACTGCATCTTGCATTCGTCGCGGGGCTTGCTGGCTGGGCGGCGGGTGCGCTCTGGCGGCGTGCGCGCTGGCGTGGAATTGAGGTGCCGCTGATCGTCCCCGCCCAGAAAGTCGCCGTGGTGGGTGCGGTATGCGCCGCGGCGGTTCATGCTGCGCTCGCGGGCTTCAATGTGCCGGTCCAACGCGCGTTGTGGATGCTGGCGGTGGCCGCTGCCGCGCTGCTTGCCGGGCGCAACGTGGCGCGTTCGCAGGTGCTCGCGTGGGCGCTCGGGCTCGTGCTGCTCCGCGATCCGTGGGCTGTGACGGCGGCGGGATTCTGGCTCTCGTTCTGCGCCGTGGCGGCGATCCTCTTCGTCGTGACAGGAGTGCCTGGCGCTCGTCGGGACAACCGTCCGGATGATGTGCCGGAACTCGTCTATCCGGCAAATGATGTGGCGTCCGTGCCGCCGGATGCGACACGCAAGCGCCGCTTCCTCGCGCGTCTCGCCGGTGCCGCGCGCGGAGTGGTGAACCGGTTGATGAGCCGACTGACGGGAGGCGCACGCGTGCAATGGGCCGTGACGATCGCGCTCGCGCCGCTCACCGCATACTGGTTCGCGCAGATCCCGCTGGTTGGCCCGTTCGCGAACGCGCTCGCCATTCCCATCGTCAGCGCGCTCGTGACGCCCGCCGTGCTCGTGAGCGTCGCGATTGCGCCGCCGCTCGATGCATTCGCGTTGCGCGCGGCGCACGCGTTGCTCAAAGTGCTTGCCGTCGTGCTGGGCCGGTTCGAAAGCGTGCCGTGGGCCGTGTTGCGCCTGCCGCAACCGCACGCATGGGCGCTCACCTGCGCGGCATTGGGCGTCGCGTGGTGCCTCGCGCCGCGCGGCTGGCCGCTGCGCTGGATCGCGCCGTTCATGTGGCTGCCGCTGCTGGTTCCGGCGCCTGCGGGGCCGCCAGTCGGTACGTTTCGCCTCACGGCGCTCGATATCGGACAGGGCACATCGGTGCTCGTGCAAACCGCCCGCCACGCGCTGCTCTTCGACGCTGGACCGGGGCCGGAGTCGACTCACGCCGGTGAGCGCATCGTGGTGCCGTATCTGCATGCGCACGGCGTCGAGCGCCTCGACATGCTGATCGTCAGCCACGACGACTCCGATCATTCGGGCGGCGCGCAGGCCGTGCTCGACGCGATCGCGGTGAGCCAGTTCGTCGCCGGCATCAGGCCGGAACATCCGTTACTGGCGAGCGCACGGCGAACCGGCGCGCAAGTCGTGCAATGCGCGGCGGGCCAGCGCTGGCGCTGGGATGGCGTCGACTTCGAAATGCTCTGGCCGGACGCCGGGCCGCTCGTGCGCAAGCCGAATGCGCACAGTTGCGTGCTGCGGGTTTCGACCACGGAACCCGGAGAGGCGACGGCCGCGCTGCTTGCCGCCGATATCGAAGCGGCCACCGAACGCACGCTCGTCGCCCGCGCGCCCGATCGCCTGCGCGCGCAAGTGCTCGTCGTGCCGCATCACGGCAGCCGCACGTCGTCGACCGAGCCGTTCCTCGACTCTGTCTGGCCGCTCGTCGCCATTTTTCAGGTAGGCTACCTGAACCGCTTTCACCATCCGCATCCCGGCGTGTACGCGCGCTACGCCATGCGCGACATCGTCCTCGCGCGCAGCGACATCGACGGCGCGGTGCGCATCGAGGCCCGGCTGGGCGATCTCGCAGTCGAGCGCTTTATCGACACGCAACGCCGCTACTGGATGGATGTACCGGACATAGAGCCGATATAACCGCAGACATAACAGCACGGAGACAACGAGCCTTTGAAGAACGTCATTCACTTTTCCCACGCGAACGGTTTTCCGGCCTCGACTTATCGCACGCTGTTCGCCGAACTCGGCGACGGCCACGCGTTGCGCTATATCGAGCGCATCGGGCACGACACCCGCTTTCCGGTCACGCGCGACTGGCCGCATCTCGTCGAGCAGCTGCTGGAGGACATCGAGCGCAACTATGAGCATCCGGTGTGGCTCGTCGGCCATTCGCTCGGCGGCTATCTTTCGCTGATGGCGGCGCTCAGGCGGCCGCAGTGGGTGCGCGGGGTGGTGATGCTCGATTCGCCGGTGATCGCGGGATGGCGCAGCAGCATGCTCAGGATGTCGCAGTGGGCGGGGCTCGACGAACACCTTTCGCCCGCCGCGGCCACGCGCAATCGGCGCACGAGCTGGGGGAGCCGCGACGAGGCCTGGCAGCACTTCCACGCGAAGCCCGCGTTCGCGCGCTGGGACGAACGCGTGCTGTCAGACTATGTCGACTTCGGCATTCCGCAGACTGCGGCGGACGGCACGCGCACGCTCGCGTTCGATCGCCGCACCGAGTATTTGATCTATCGCACGCTGCCGCACACGCTCGGCACGCGCCTCGTCCACGGCTCGCCCGTGCCGGTCGGCTTCATCGCCGGTACGAAGTCGCGGGAGATACGGCAGGTCGGGCTCGATGCGACGCGGCGCGTCGCGGGCGAGCGCTTCGAATGGATCGAGGGCAGCCACCTTTACCCGATGGAGCGTCCTATCGAAACGGCCCGCGCCGTGCAGCGCCTCCTTTTCGCGATGGGCGACGGCGCCTGAGGCGACCTGATGCGGCTCGAGGCCGCGCGTTCATGGTGCGCGTGGGGTTCATGCGGGCGTGCGCGAGCAACGCGGCAGCAGGCCGCCGAGGCCGCGCCGCGCTCCCGAACGGGCGTGCGATATCCCGCCTTGATCGCGGTTCGCGCGGCTCGCGCGAAAAGCAGGGTTAGCCCTGCCTTTACGGTATAATCCGTTTTTCCCGCGAGCATTCAGCGATGACCAAATATGTTTTCGTCACCGGCGGCGTAGTTTCGTCCCTTGGCAAGGGTATTGCCGCCGCCTCCCTCGCCGCGATTCTCGAATCGCGCGGTCTCAAAGTCACCCTCCTCAAGCTCGATCCCTACATCAACGTCGACCCCGGCACGATGAGCCCGTTTCAGCACGGCGAAGTGTTCGTGACGGAAGACGGAGCGGAAACCGACCTCGACCTCGGCCACTATGAGCGCTTCATCAGCACGAAGATGCGCAAGGCCAACAACTTCACCACGGGCCAGATCTACGAATCGGTGATCCGCAAGGAGCGCCGCGGCGATTATCTGGGCAAGACCGTGCAGGTCATCCCGCACATCACGAACGAGATCCAGGCATTCGTCGAGCGCGGCGCGGCATCCGCGACGTGCGGCGAGCCCGATGTCGCGATCGTCGAGATCGGCGGCACGGTGGGCGACATCGAATCGCTGCCGTTCCTCGAAGCCGTGCGCCAGATGAGCCTGCGCCTCGGCCGCAACAGCGCGTGCTTCGTGCACCTCACGCTCGTGCCGTTCATCGCGACGGCGGGCGAACTGAAGACCAAGCCCACGCAGCACAGCGTGCAGAAGCTGCGCGAAATCGGTATCTATCCGAACGTGCTGCTGTGCCGCGCCGACCGTCCGATTCCGGACGACGAGCGCCAGAAGATCTCGCTCTTCTCGAACGTGCCGCAGGACGCCGTGATCTCGGTCTGGGACGCGGACAGCATCTACAAGATTCCGCAGATGCTGTACGACCAGGGGCTCGACTCGATCGTCTGCGAAGAACTCAAGCTCTCCCCGAAGCCCGCCGATCTGTCGATGTGGGCGGAGATGGTCGAGAAGCTCGGACATCCGAAGCACGAAGTCACGATCGGCATGGTCGGCAAGTACGTCGATCTGACCGAGTCGTACAAGTCGCTCATCGAAGCGCTGCGTCACGCGTCGATCAAGACGTCGACGAAGGTGAACATCGAGTACATCGATTCCGAACAGATCGACGAAGAGGGCGTGGACAGCCTCAAGCACCTCGACGCGATCCTCGTGCCGGGCGGCTTCGGCCGTCGCGGCACCGAAGGCAAGATCAAGGCGATCCGCTACGCCCGCGAGGCGAAGGTGCCGTATCTCGGCATCTGCCTCGGCATGCAGCTCGCGGTGATCGAGTTCGCGCGCGACGTGGTGGGCCTCGCCCACGCGAACAGCACGGAGTTCAACCCGGATACGCCCGACCGCGTGGTCGCTCTCATCACGGAATGGGCCGATCGCGAAGGCAAGGTCGAGAAGCGCAGCGAAAACTCGGATCTCGGCGGCACGATGCGCCTCGGTTCGCAGCGCTGCCCGATCAAGCCCGGCACGCTCGCGTCGCAGATCTACGGCAAGGACGTGAACGAGCGTCACCGTCACCGTTATGAAGTCAACAACGGTTACGTGCCCAAGCTCGAAGCAGGCGGCCTCGTCATCAGCGCCCGCACGCCGACCGAAGATCTGCCGGAGATGATGGAGCTGTCGCGCGAGATGCACCCGTGGTTCGTCGGCGTCCAGTTCCACCCCGAATTCACGTCCACGCCGCGCGACGGCCATCCGCTCTTCAAGGCGTATGTGGAAGCGGCGCTCGCGCACCAGCTCGCGCGCGTCGAGGAGAAAGCATGAATCTGTGCGGTTTCGAGGTTGGCCTGTCCAGCCCGTTTTTCCTGATCGCGGGCACGTGTGTCGTCGAATCCGAACAGATGACGATCGACACCGCCGGCCGCCTGAAGGAAATCACGGAGAAGCTCGGCATTCCGTTCATCTACAAGTCGTCGTACGACAAGGCCAATCGCTCGAGCGGCAAGTCGTTTCGCGGCCTCGGGATGGACGAGGGCCTGCGCATCCTGTCCGAAGTGAAGCGCCAGCTCGGTCTGCCCGTGCTGACCGACGTGCACACCGAAGAAGAGATCGGGCCCGTGGCCTCGGTCGTGGACGTGCTGCAAACGCCCGCGTTCCTGTGCCGCCAGACCGACTTCATCCACGCGTGCGCGCGCTCGGGCAAGCCGGTCAACATCAAGAAAGGCCAGTTCCTCGCGCCGCATGACATGAAGAATGTCATCGACAAGGCGCGCGACGCCGCACGTGAAGCGGGTCTCTCCGAAGACCGCTTCATGGCGTGCGAACGCGGCGTTTCGTTCGGCTACAACAACCTCGTCTCGGACATGCGCTCGCTTGCGATCATGCGCGAGACCGGCGCGCCGGTCGTGTTCGATGCGACTCACTCGGTGCAACTGCCGGGCGGGCAGGGCACGAGCTCGGGCGGCCAGCGCGAATTCGTGCCGGTGCTCGCGCGCGCGGCGGTGGCGACGGGCGTGGCGGGTCTCTTCATGGAGACGCATCCGAAGCCTTCGGAGGCGAAATCGGACGGTCCGAACGCCGTGCCGCTCAACCGCATGGCAGACTTGCTCGAAACGCTCGTGACGCTCGACCAGGCGGTCAAGCGCGCGCCGTTCCTCGAAAGCGATTTCAACTGATTACGCAACCGGGCGCAGTTACTTGTGGTTACTTGTAATTGCGCCCGGTTGCGCGTGGTTTTGCGTCATCATTTGCGACAGCATTTGTGTCCGCATTGGTGTCAATACGTGCAGTGACGTAGTGCGCGCCGCTTTGGATGCATAGGCGGCGCGATGGAGGAGAAACGCGGCGCACGAACGGCCGCGCAGCGGCGCCAAAGAGTGCGCCACGCTGTGCGCAACGTTCGTCGGCATGCCGCGTTTGAAGAGCAAGGCAGCAAGGCAGCGTGGCAGCAGGGCGGTCGCAGAGAAAACGCGACCGGCGCGCTGCACAAGTTGAACCAGACCCCGCGCCGCCTGTCCCACGCGACAGGGCATTCCGTACGCGCAGAAGCTGCGCCTTGCGGATCCATGCCGGCGGCGCCGGTCGCGCAAGAATTACTGTCATTTCCTGAGGAAACCATGAGTGCAATCGTAGATATCATCGGTCGAGAGATTCTCGATTCTCGCGGCAACCCCACCGTCGAATGCGACGTGCTGCTCGAATCGGGCACGATGGGCCGCGCGGCAGTGCCGTCGGGTGCGTCGACGGGCTCGCGCGAAGCGATCGAGCTGCGCGACGGCGAAGCCGGCCGCTACAACGGTAAGGGCGTGCTGAAGGCGGTCGAGCACATCAACACGGAAATCTCCGAGGCGATCATGGGCCTCGACGCTTCGGAACAGGCTTTCCTCGACAAGACCCTGCTCGAACTCGACGGCACCGACAACAAGTCGCGCCTCGGCGCGAACGCGATGCTGGCCGTTTCGATGGCCGTCGCGAAGGCTGCCGCTGAAGAAGCCGGCCTGCCGCTGTACCGCTACTTCGGCGGCTCGGGCGCGATGCAACTGCCGGTGCCGATGATGAACATCGTCAACGGCGGCGCGCACGCGAACAACAGCCTCGACATCCAGGAATTCATGATCGTGCCGGTGAGCCAGCCGACCTTCCGCGAAGCGCTGCGTTGCGGCGCGGAAGTGTTCCACGCTCTCAAGAAGATCCTCTCGGATCGCGGCATGAGCACGGCAGTCGGCGACGAAGGCGGCTTCGCGCCGAACTTCGGCAGCAATGACGAATGCCTGTCGACCATCCTGCAAGCCATCGAGAAGGCCGGCTACCGCGCAGGCGAAGACGTGCTGCTCGCGCTCGACTGCGCGGCCAGCGAGTTCTACCACGACGGCAAGTACCAGCTGGCGGGCGAAGGCCTGCAACTGTCGTCGGCGGAATTCAGCGACTACCTCGCAACGCTCGCCGACAAGTTCCCGATCGTCTCGATCGAAGACGGCATGCACGAGAGCGACTGGGCCGGCTGGAAGCTGCTGACCGACAAGCTCGGCAAGAAGATCCAGCTTGTCGGCGACGACCTGTTCGTCACCAACACGCGCATCCTGAAAGAGGGCATCGAGAAGGGCATCGCGAACTCGATCCTCATCAAGATCAACCAGATCGGCACGCTGACGGAAACCTTCGCGGCAATCGAAATGGCCAAGCGCGCGGGCTACACGGCCGTGATCTCGCACCGCTCGGGCGAAACCGAAGACTCGACGATCGCGGACATCGCCGTCGGCCTGAACGCCGGACAGATCAAGACCGGCTCGCTGTCGCGCAGCGACCGCATCTCGAAATACAACCAGCTGCTGCGTATCGAGGAAGATCTCGGCGATATCGCAACCTATCCGGGCAAGTCGGCGTTCTACAATCTGCGCTGATGGTGTATTGATACGCAGAGCACG
This sequence comes from Paraburkholderia denitrificans, assembly GCF_042655705.1. Classification (NCBI taxonomy): domain Bacteria; kingdom Pseudomonadati; phylum Pseudomonadota; class Betaproteobacteria; order Burkholderiales; family Burkholderiaceae; genus Paraburkholderia; species Paraburkholderia denitrificans. Next base: position 154,847 of record NZ_JBHSMP010000006.1, read on the forward strand.
CTGGTAACAGCCTTGCTGTCATCCTTCGGCTCGTGTCTTCGCCGCCCCGCGTTCTGCGCGGGGCGGCGTGTATTTATCCGGCTTCCTTCATGCGGCTTGTCACTGTCGTCCTGATCATTCTGCTGGCGCTGGTCCAGTACCCGCTCTGGTGGGGACGGGGCGGGTGGCTGCGCGTGCACGAAATTCAGGGGCAACTCGCCCAGCAGCTCAAGCAGAACGACGACGCGAAAACGCGCAACGACCGCATTGCGGGCGAAGTGCAGGATCTTCAGAACGGGACTGCCGCTGTCGAAGAGCGCGCGCGCTACGAAATGGGTATGGTGAAGGACGGCGAGGTGTTCGTGCAGTTCGTCTCGCCGAACCAGCCGCCGCCCGCGCCCAGCGCGTCGTCGAATACGTCGACGCGCGGCGTGATGTCGGATGCGCCCGTGAAGGTCGTGCCGAACCCCGTGTCGCGCGTGCCCGAAAAGAAGCGTGGGCGCGGGAAGGAAGCGAAGAAGGCGGAAACCAGGAAGGCTGACGCGAAGAAAAAAGCCGGGCGGACCTGAGTGTCGCCGGATTGTCCGGCACCTGTGGATTCAACGAAAAAGCGCGGCAGTCAGTTCGTCAGCCGCGCTTTTTTGCTTTCTGCTCTCGGTTCACCTGCCCCATCCCCAGCCCGGGTAGCCATAGCCCCAGCCTGGGTAGCCATAGCCCCAGCCTGGGTAGCCATAACTCCAGCCGCCGCTATAGTAGCCGCCATACATCGTGACGGGCGGCGCAACGGTGCGCACCCAGGCCTGCGCGGCTGCTTCGGCGGCTATCGCGCGCTCCTGGTCGGCGAGCGCCTGGCGGTCGATGGCGTCGTAGCGCGCACGTTCCGCGGGCGTGAGCGGATGCGCGGTCGCGGACACACCCGACTGCGCGGGGCTGAGCCGGCTCAGGATCGGCGACGGCCCTGGCGGGGCCATCACGCAGCCGCTTGTCAATGCAACGCCCGTGCCGAGTACCATCATCGTCGCGATTGCCAAGACGCGTGGCTGCATGTTGCGCCACAGATTGTCGCGGCTGTTTTTCCCGCTCATGCTCTTCTCCATCCGTCGGATGCTTAAGCAAATCATACGCATGCCGGGCATCCGGATTTCAGCTCGAATTTCAGCCTGATCCCGCTGCCATCGCACGCGCTGCCGCCGGTACGGCAGCACGTTCCCCGATGATCGGCGCAGCGCTTAGTGGCGCCGCTCCGCTGCGGGCGCAATGCCTTCCGAGAGGCCATGCGCCGCGAAAAGTTGCGCCACGTCCACGGGATCGAACTCGTAGCGCTGGTTGCAGTAGTCGCAGTGAATCTCGACGTGGCCGCGTTCCTCGATCACGCCGTCCACCTCGCCGCGCCCGAGCATCTTCAGCATCGCGCCGACCTTCTCGCGCGAGCAGGTGCACTGGAAGCGCGTCTGAGCGGGTTCGAAGTGGTGCACGTTCTCCTGCCAGAAGAGGCGGCGGAACAGCACCTCGGGCTCCTGTTCGAGCAGTTCGGCGCGTGACAGCGTGCCGCCGAGCGTGCAGACGCGGTCCCACGTATCGGTGTCGAGTTCGCCTGCGTGCGGCACGATACCGCCGTCGCCGGGCAGCTTCTGCAGCATCACGCCGACCGCGCGCTCGCCATTGGCCGCGAGCCACATGCGCGTGTCGAGTTGCTCCGAGTGATGCATGTAGTGTTCGAGGACCTCGGAAATCGAATGGAGCGGGCCGTCCGTGCCGTTCAGCGGCACGATGCCCTGATACGGCTGCTGGCCCGGCTGCTTGCTGGCCGGGTCGAGCGTGATCACGCAGCGGGCATTGCCGCTCACGTTGATGAGGTCGGCGATCGTCATGTCGCCGGGCAGCGCAGCGGCGTTGTCTGCCGTGAGGCCGTCGGCGAGCCGCGCGGTCGCGCGCATCGAGAGATCCGAGGCGCACTGCACGACCAGCATGCGTACGGGACCGTCGCCGAAAATCTGCATGATCAGCGTGCCGTCGAACTTCAGATTGGCCGACAGCAGCGCGCATGCAGCCATCATCTCGCCGAGCACGGTCTGCACCGGCGCGGGATATTGACGGCGCGTGAGCACCTCTTGCCACGTACTGCGCAGGGAGACGATCTCACCGCGCACCGGGGCGGCGCTGAACAAGAATTTCTGCAACTGGTCGTTCACAATCTTTTCCTTCGTTTCGATTCATACGGCGCGGCGCGCATGGACAGACGGGCCTAGCCGATGCGCACGAGCTGCGCCTTGAAATATTCGCGACGCTTGTCGTACACGTCCGCGTTGCGCTTGAGGCCCGCGATGTCGGCCTCGGTGAGTTCGCGCACCACTTTCGCCGGTGCGCCGAGAATCAGCGAGTTGTCGGGGAACACCTTGCCCTCGGTGACCACCGCGCCCGCGCCAACCAGACAGTTGCGGCCGATCACCGCGCCATTCAAGACCACGGCCTGAATCCCGATGAGCGCGCCTTCCTTCACCGTGCAGCCGTGCAGCATGGCCTGGTGGCCCACCGTCACGTTCGCTTCGAGCGTGAGCGGGTAGCCGGGATCCGTGTGCAGCACTGCGCCTTCCTGGATATTGGTGCGCTCGCCGACCGTGATCGGCTCGTTGTCGCCGCGCAGCGTCGCGCCGAACCAGACGCTCGCGTTCCCGGCCAGGGTGACCTTGCCGATGACGGTCGCGTTGTCCGCGACGAACACGCTTTCGTGAATAGTGGGTGCGGCTTCGCCAAGCTTGTAGATGGCCACGGTGTTGCGTCTCCTGAGTCCGGGGGGGCTGCGGTGCGGTTGCGGCGCTGTTGTGTCAGGGGCAGGGCGCACGGCAGGTGAATCGCGTATTGTAAACGGTCGCGCGCAGACCGCCTGACATGCCGGGCGGCGCCGCGATCCGGACTACTTCTGCGCTTTCTCGTTCGTTCCCGATGACTTCCATTGCTTCAGTCGATTCCATGCCGTCCGCCGAACGTACCGGCGTGCGCGATAACTGGCGTCTTGCCGCGCTCGATGCGCTGCGCGAGCGCGATCCCGGCGCGAAAGCCGAAGCCGTGCAGGCGCTCCATGCGCTCGTGCGGGACGGTGTGTCGAATGGCATATTGCACTGGGATGCCCAGCACGAAATCGACGTGCCCACGGACCTGCCGGGGCGTCCCGCTCGCCCTGTGCTGGTCGAGCCGCGCCAGCTGGAGCGGCGCAGCATGAGCACGCCGCAAGGCCGCGTGGTCCTGCTGCACGCGCTCGCGCACATCGAATTCAACGCGATCAATCTCGCACTCGACGCCGTCTGGCGTTTCCCCGGCCTGCCCGACGCGTTCTACGCCGACTGGCTGACGGTCGCTGCCGAGGAAGCCTTTCACTTCTCGCTGCTCGGCGCGCGCCTTGCGGACTACGGTCACGCCTATGGCGATTTTCCGGCCCATAACGGCCTGTGGGAGATGTGCGAGCGCACCCGCGACGATGTCCTCGCGCGCATGGCGCTCGTGCCGCGCGTGCTGGAGGCGCGCGGGCTCGATGCTGCGCCGCCGATCCGCGCACGCCTGAAGCAGGCTGGCGACGATCAGTCGGCGGCGGTGCTCGATGTGATCCTGCGCGACGAGGTGGGGCACGTGCGCATCGGCAATCGCTGGTTCCGCTACCTGTGCGCCGCGCGCGGACTCGATCCACATGCGGCGTGGCTCACGCTCGCGCAGCAGTACCGCGCGCCGAAGATGCGCGGGCCGTTCAATTTCGAGGCGCGCCGCTCGGCGGGTTTCGACGACGCGGAACTCGACACGCTCGCGGCCCAGGCTGCGCCGGAACCGGCCACAGCGGATGCGCGGCTGCGCGAAGGCGGCGGCGAATAATAAGGGTGCAGTCAGATGCGGGTCAGCATCTGTCGATATAATCGAACGACCATTCTTTTTAACCGGCATCTTCCACCTGCGCGCATGAACGTTTCCCGATCCGAATTCGTTGAAGTCAATGGCATCCGGCTGCATGCGCGGTGCTGGGGCGCTGCCGACGCGCCGGTCCTCTTCATGCTGCACGGCTGGATGGACGTCGCGGCGTCGTTCCAGTTCGTCGTCGATGCGCTGGGCGGCGACTGGCAGGTCATCGCGCCCGACATGCGCGGCTTCGGCCTCTCGGACTGGCCGGTCGCGGAGCAGGGCGGCGGCGGCTACTGGTTTTACGACTACCTCGCCGATCTGGACGTGCTGCTCGATCGCTACGCGCCGACGGGCGCGGTCAACCTCGTCGGCCACAGCATGGGCGCGAACATCGCGTGCCTCTATGCGGGCGTGCGGCCGCAGCGCGTGCGCCGCGTGGTCGATCTGGAAGGATTCGGCATGCCTTCGCCGGCCGCCGCTGAGGCACCGAGGCGCGTGCGCGCGTGGCTCGACGAATTGCGCGAGCCGCCCACGATGCGCCGCTATGCGTCGCTCGGCGAAGTGGCCGCGCGCCTCGTGAAGACGAATCCCCGGCTCGCCGCGCCGCGCGCGCGCTTTCTCGCGCAGCACTGGTCGAGGCCGGATGGCGAAGGCGGCTACCTGTTGCTCGCCGATGCGGCGCACAAGATGCGCAGCCCGCTTCTTTACCGCATCGACGAGGTGATGGCGATCTGGTCGCACGTGAGCGCCAAGGTGCTGCACGTCGAAGCGGCCCACTCCGAAACGCTCGCGCGGCTGGCGGGCGCCGTGCCGATCGGCGAATTCAAGGCGCGATTCGAGGCGTTCCCCGACTGGCGCGAGCGCATCGTCGACGATGCCGGGCACATGATCCACCACGACCAGCCCGAGCAGATCGCCCGGCTGATCGAAGCGTTCTGCGCGTAGCGGCGAGACCGGGAATCGCTTGCTGCCGATGCGTTCCTCATGACGTCGGCGACCGGTGGCGCGCACCGCGTCGGCCGCGCCCGGACGGCGTCACTGCATTGCAGTAGAATCGACGTCTGACTTTTTCATGCTAGCAATGAACGCCGATCTGCACTGTCACTCCACCGTCTCGGACGGCCAGATGGCCCCCGCCGCCGTCGCCCGGCTGGCGCAATCGGGCGGCGTGACGCTGTGGGCGCTCACCGACCACGACGAGGTCGGCGGCCAGCGCGAGGCGCGTGCCGCGGCCGAGGCGCTCGGCATGCGCTATCTGTGCGGCGTCGAGATCTCGGTGACGTGGGCGTCGCGCACCGTGCACATCGTCGGCTTGAACGTCGATCCCGACTGTCCCGCACTCGTGGAAGGACTCGTGCAAACGCGCAACGGCCGCGCCGCGCGCGCGGTTGCGATCGGCGAGCGGCTCGGCGAACTCGGTATCGCCGACGCCTATGAGGGCGCGCTGCGCTACGTCTCCAATCCCGATCTGATCTCGCGCACCCACTTCGCACGTTTTCTCGTCGAGTCGGGTCGCGCGAAGAACACCCAGGACGCGTTTTCGCGCTGGCTCGGCGAGGGCAAGCCCGGCTATATCGGGCACCGCTGGGCGAAGCTCGGCGACGCCGTTTCGTGGATCAAGGCGGCGGGCGGCGAGGCCGTCGTCGCGCATCCGGGCCGCTACCTCTACACGCCGCTGGAATTCGATACGTTCTTCGGCGAGTTCATCGACCGGGGCGGCAAGGCCATCGAGGTCGTCACCGGCAGCCACACGCCGGATCAATACGCCGAGTACGCCGCCGTCGCGCGCCGTTTCGGCTTCGAGGCGTCGCGCGGATCGGACTTCCATGCGCCCGGACCCGATTCGATCGCGCCCGGCAGCCTGCCGCCGCTTCCCTCCGATCTCAGGCCAGTCTGGGAACGATGGCTGTAGGCCGCGCTTGCGCGGCCCGCAACCTTGGCCCGCCGTCGCACCGGAACGTGTCGCGGTGTCGTACCGCTGTCGTACCGCAGTGTCGTACGATATGTCGGCGCTGCTTCCGCGTTTAGTCCCCTGATAGCTGATCGAGCCCATGTCCCAGTACTTTCGGCTTCACCCCGATAATCCGCAGCCGCGCCTGCTCAAACAGGCCGCGCAGATCGTCCGCGAGGGCGGCCTGATCGCGCTGCCCACCGATTCGAGCTACGCGCTGGCGGCCCGCATCGACGACAAGCACGCCGCCGAGCGTCTGCGCCGGATTCGCGGGCTGGACGAGCGGGCGCTGCTCTCGCTGATGGTGCGGGATCTGTCCGAGCTGGCGAATTTCGCGATGGTGGATAACCAGCAGTACCGGCTCATCAAGTCGGTGACGCCGGGACCGTATGTGTTCGTGCTGCAGGCCACGAAAGAAGTGCCGCGGCGGCTTTCGCATCCGTCACGCAAGACGATCGGGCTGCGCGTGCCGGGCCATGCGATTCCGCTCGGGATTCTCGAAGAGCTTGGCGAGCCGCTGCTCGCGACGACGCTGATCCTGCCGCCCGACACCGAGCCGCTCAACGAACCCGAGGAGATCCGCGAGCGGCTCGAAAAACAGCTCGATCTGGTGATCGACGGCGGCGCATGCCCGTGCGAGCCTTCGACGGTCATCGATCTCACGGGCCGCGAGCCGGTGCTCGTGCGCGCGGGGCGCGGCAGCCTCGCGCCGTTCGGCCTCGAACAGGAGGCCTGAGGCGCGGGTTCGTCACCATGCGTCACCACTCGCCACCCATCGCCGCTTTCGCGATCGCTACGCCATCGCTTGACCGCCCGGGCCGCGCCCCGGGGCATTGATACAATACCGCGCCATGGATGCTTCACTGATACAGACGATCGCCGTCTACGCCCTTCCAGTCATCTTCGCCATCACGCTGCACGAGGCCGCGCACGGCTATGTCGCGCGCGCGCTCGGCGACAACACGGCGTATGTCCTCGGCCGCGTCTCGATCAATCCGATGCGCCATATCGATCCGATCGGAACGATCGCGATGCCGCTGATCCTCTATTTCCTCACGAGCGGCGCGTTCGTGTTCGGCTACGCCAAGCCCGTGCCGATTTCGTTCGGCAATCTGCGCAATCCGCGCTGGGGCACGCTCTGGGTCGCGGCGGCCGGACCGGGCTGCAATTTCGTCCAGGCGCTCGTGTGGGGCGTCGTTAGTGTCGCGCTGCTGGCGCTCGGCATCGACGAGCCGTTCTTCACGCGCATGGCGCAGGCCGGCGTCGGCGTGAATCTCGTGCTCGGCGTGCTCAACCTCTTTCCGCTGCCGCCGCTCGACGGCGGCCGGGTTCTCGCGGCACTGTTGCCGACGCGCGCGAGCATTGCGCTCTCGCGGCTCGAGCCCTATGGTTTCATCATCGTGATGGCGCTGCTCGTGACCGGCGTATTTACACGATTCTGGCTGCGTCCGCTCGTGAGCTTCGGCTACGACGTGGTCACGGTCATCCTTACTCCACTTATGTCGCTCTTTTCATAACATCATGTTCCCTGACCGTATCTTCTCCGGCATGCGGCCCACCGGGTCGCTGCACCTCGGCCACTATCACGGCGTGCTGAAAAACTGGGTGCGGCTGCAGTCCGAGTACCCGTGCTTTTTCTGCGTGGTCGACTGGCATGCGCTCACGACGCACTACGAAACGCCCGAGGTCATCGAGAAAAACGTCTGGGACGTGCTGATCGACTGGCTGGCGTCCGGTATCGATCCGAACCAGGCGACGCTGTTCATCCAGAGCCGCGTGCCCGAGCACGCCGAACTGGCGCTGCTGCTCGGCATGAGCACGCCGCTGTCCTGGCTCGAACGCGTGCCGACCTACAAGGAGCAGATCGAGAAGCTGCGCGACAAGGATCTCGGCACCTACGGCTTCCTCGGCTATCCGGTGCTCATGGCCGCCGACATCCTGCTGTACCGCGCGTCGCTCGTGCCGGTGGGCGAGGACCAGGTGCCGCACGTCGAAATGGCACGCGAAATGGCGCGCCGCTTCAATTACATGTACGGCCGCGAGCCCGGCTTCGAGGACAAGGCGAACGAAGCCGCGAAGAAGCTCGGCGGCAAGCGCTCGAAGCTCTATCACGAGCTGCGCAACGCGTATCAGCAGGAGGGCGATGAAGAGGCGCTCGAACAGGCGCGCGCGATGTTGTCGGAGTCGCAGAGCCTGTCGATGAGCGACCGCGAACGCCTGTTCGGCTACCTCGAAGGCTCGCGCAAGATCATTCTGCCGGAGCCGCAGGTGCTGCTCACGGAAGCGTCGCGCATGCCGGGCCTCGACGGCCAGAAGATGTCGAAGTCGTACGGCAACACGATCGGCCTGCGCGAAGACGCCGAGTCGATCGCGAAGAAAGTCCGCACCATGCCGACCGACCCGGCGCGCGTGCGCCGCACCGATCCGGGCGATCCGGACAAGTGCCCGGTGTGGCAGCTGCACCAGGTCTACACGGACGACGCGACGCACGACTGGGTGCAAAAGGGTTGCCGTTCGGCGGGGATTGGCTGCCTCGAATGCAAGCAGCCCGTGATCGACGGCATCCTGCGCGAGCAGCAGCCGATGCTGGAGCGCGCGCAGAAGTACATGGATGACCCGTCGCTCCTGCGTGCAATCGTCGCCGATGGCTGCGACAAGGCGCGCAAGTTCGCGAACGAGGCCATGCGCGACGTGCGCGAGGCGATGGGCCTCTCGTACAACTGATGGCGCTCGCGTGACGACGCCCGCATCCGCCGCTAGCGCGCCGCACGGCGCGCTTGCCGAACCGTCGCGCTGGGTGCGCCAGTGGGCGCATCTCGTCGCGCCGGGGCAGGCGGTGCTCGAGGTGGCGTCGGGAATGGGGCGCAACGCCCGGTTCTTCGCGCAACGCGGCCACCCGGTATTGGCGCTCGATCGCAACGTAGCCGCATTGGCGACGATGACCGGCGTGGCGGGAATCGAGACGCTCGAATGCGACCTCGAAGGCGCGCCCTGGCCGCTCGCGCCGGGGCGGCAATTTGCGGCGGTGGTCGTGACCCACTATCTGCACCGGCCGCTCATGCCGCGTTTAATCGACGCACTGGCGCCGGGCGGCGTGCTGATCTACGAGACTTTCGCGCAAGGCAACGAGACTGTCGGCAAGCCGTCGAATCCCGATTTTCTGCTCGCGCCGGGCGAACTGCTGGCGCTGTGCACGCCCGCGCTGCGGGTGATCGCGTACGAGGACGGTTTTCTCGCCGAGCCGCGCGAGGCGTTCATCCAGCGGATCTGCGCGGTGCGCGAGGCGCATGTGACGAACCCGGCTGTAACAGCCGGTAGTAGAGGCGGGGCTCAGGTACTTCCCGCACTACGGTACGATCTGACCGGCTAATCCGCTACAATCGCAATTTAACGTACTCATTTTTCGATGTTTCATGGCTAACGGCACCCAGGACGGCATCACGTTGCGCGGCAGTATCCCCGCGATCGTCACCCCCATGCACGAGGACGGCAGTCTCGACCTGCCGGCGTTCCGCAAACTGATCGACTGGCATGTCGAAGAGGGGACGGATGCCCTCGTCGTCGTCGGCACGAGCGGCGAGTCCGCCACGCTCGACGTCGAAGAGCACATCCTGATGGTCAAGACGGCCGTTGAGTACGCCGCTGGCCGCATGCCGATCATCGCGGGCTCGGGCGGCAATTCCACCGCCGAAGCGATCGAGTTGACGAGCCAGGCCAAGGCCGTTGGCGCGCAGGCTTCGCTCCAGGTCGTGCCGTATTACAACAAGCCGACCCAGGAAGGCATGTACCGCCACTTCTCGAAGATCGCCGAAACGGTCGATCTGCCGGTCGTGCTGTACAACGTGCCGGGCCGCACCGTCGCCGACATGGCGAACGAGACGATCCTGCGCCTCGCACAGGTGCCGGGCATCGTGGGCGTGAAGGAAGCGACGGGCAACATCGACCGCGCCGCGCACCTCATCAAGCACGCGCCCGAGGGTTTCAGCATTTTCAGCGGCGACGATCCCACGGCGATCGCGCTGATGCTGCTCGGCGGCCACGGCAATATTTCGGTGACCGCGAACGTCGCGCCGCGCCAGATGAGCGATCTGTGCAAGGCGGCGCTCGAAGGCGACGTGAAGACCGCGCGTGCGATCCACATGAAGCTTTTGTCGCTGCACAAGAACCTGTTCATCGAATCGAACCCGATTCCGGTGAAGTGGGCGCTGCAGGAGCTCGGCCGCATCGAAGGCGGCATTCGCCTGCCGCTTACGCCGCTCGACGCCCGCTACCACGACGTGGTGCGTACGGCGTTGCGCGAAGCGGGCCTGATCGGCTGATTCGCCGGTAAGCAAGCCCGATCAAGAGCACGATTATCAACCGACGCCGCCACCGCCCGTATCCACGACAGATCCCGGCTTTGCGCACCAGTATCACGAAGGTCTCCATGAAACGTTCCGCTCTCTCCCTTCACGCCACCCGGATGGCGGTGCTGGCGCTGGCCATTGGTTCGCTCGCAGGCTGCGAGTCGCTGAACGACGTGCTCGCAACGGATCGCGTCAACTACAAGGACACGCCGAGCGCGCCGCCGCTCACCGTGCCGCAGGATCTGTCGTCGGCGCCGACCGACCAGAAGTACATCGCACCGCCGCCGCAGATGGCGCTCGGCAATGCGCCGAAGGGCACGGTGACGAGCGCGGGCAACGCCACGCTCGGCACGCCGACCGCGCAGGATCCGCTCGGCATGCACATCGAGCGCGACGGCGACCGCCGCTGGCTTGTGATCGACGGCCGCACGCCGGACGACGTCTGGCCGATCCTGCAGACCTTCTGGCAGGAAAACGGCTTCGCGCTGGCGACCGACTCGTCGGCCACCGGCATCATGACGACCGGCTGGGCGGAAAACCGCGCGAACATTCCGGACGACTGGTTCCGCCGCACGATCGGCCGCGTGATCGACTTCGCGTATTCGTCGGGCACGCGCGACCGCTTCCGTACGCTCGTGACGCGCGGCGCCGACGGCCAGACCGACATCTCCATCACGCATTCCGCGATGGAAGAAATGCTGACGGGTCAGGAGAAGACGGGGTCGAAGTGGGTCGAGCGTCCGCGCGATCCCGCTCTCGAAGCGCTGTTCCTCTCGAAGCTGATGCAGAAGTTCGGCCTGACCGACGCACAATCGAAGCAATTGCTGACGGACGCACGTACGTCGACGGTCGTCGCGAAGATCGACAACGCCGCAGGCGGCGCCACGCTCGATCTGCCCGAGTCGTTCGACCGCGCGTGGCTGCGCGTCGGCCTCGCGCTCGACCGCACCAATTTCACGGTCGACAACCGCGACCGCGCGAAGGGCATCTACTACGTCCGCTACGCCGATTCGATGCAGGAACTGAAGGGTGACGGCCTGCTCGGCAAGCTGTTCTACAGCCCGAAGTCGGCGGCGAAGAATCAGGAGCCCGAGTTCCTCATCGCCGTTCGCGCCAAGAGCGATGTGCAAACGCAGATCGCCGTGCTCGACCAGCACGGTCAGGTGGACACGTCGACGCAAGCGCAGCGCATCGTGACGGCGCTGCACGCCCAGCTCAACTGACGCAGCCGCCGTGCGCTTTGCAAGCCTCGGCAGCGGGAGCGAGGGCAACGCGCTGGTCGTGGAAGCAGGCGGCGGCGCGCGCCCCACGCGCGTGCTGCTCGACTGCGGTTTCTCGGCGAAGGAAGTCGAGCGGCGGCTCGTGCGAGCGGGTCTCGCCGCCGACACGCTCCACGCCATCCTCATCACCCACGAACACAGCGACCATATCGGCAGCGCGCTCACGTTCGCGCGCCGCTGGTCGATTCCGCTCTACACGAGCTGGGGCACGGCGCAGGCCGTTGGCGCGGATACCGCGGGCGTCGAACTGCACGTCCTGTGGAGCGACGAAGCGGTCGAAATCGGTGCCATGGGCGTCCTGCCTTATACGGTTCCGCACGATGCGCGCGAGCCGCTGCAGTTTGTCTTCAACGACGGGGCGAGCCGGCTCGGCGTGCTGACCGACGTCGGCGAATCGACGCCGCATATCGGCGCGGTGCTCGGAGGCTGCGACGCGCTCGTCCTCGAATGCAACCACGATGTCGCGCTGCTCGCGGCGAGCCGCTATCCGCCGTCGCTGAAGGCGCGCATTGGCGGCTCGCACGGGCACCTGAACAACGAGGCGGCGGCCGGGATTCTGGCTGGACTCGACCGCTCGAAGTTGCGCTATCTTGTTGCCGCGCACCTGAGTCAGCAAAACAACACGCCCGAACTGGCGCGTGCGGCGATGGACGGTGTACTGGGCAACTCGGTGACAGAAATAGGCGTGGCGTCGCAGGACGAGGGGTTCGACTGGGTGGCGCTGTGAGTCGCCGAACTTCGCCGCCGAACTTCGCGGAACGATCAGGCACAAAAAAACCCATGACACCGTGTCATGGTTTTTTTTTCGCGAACTGCTGGGGGCCGAGAGGCCCGCGAGCGGGGTTGCGCCTGGTTGCGCTCAGTTACGATTGCCGCCGAAGATGCCGAGCAGCGCGAGCAGGTTCGTGAAGACGTTATAGAGATCCAGATAGATCGCGAGCGTGGCCGTGATGTAGTTGGTCTCGCCGCCGTTCACCACGCGTTGCACGTCGACCAGCATGTAGGCCGAGAAAATGACGATGGCCATCACCGAGAAGGTGAGCATCAGCGCGGGCAATTGCAGGAAGATATTCGCGAAGCCGGCGAGCAGCAGCACGATCACGCCCATGAACAGCCAACGGCCGAGGCCCGCGAAGTCGCGCTTGCTGACCGTGGCGACGGTGGCCATGGCGGCGAAAATGATGCCGGTGCCGCCGAAGGCGAGCATGATGAGCGACGGCCCGTTCGAAAAGTGCAGGATGACCGTCAGAAGCCGCGAGAGCATCAGGCCCATGAAGAACGTGAAGCCGAGCAGCACGAATACGCCGAGGGCGCTGTCCTTGGTGCGCTCGATCGCGAACATGAAGCCGAAAGCGATCGCGAAGAACGCAAGCAGGCTCATGGCCGGGCTCGTGGCCGAAAACAGCGTGAAACCGGTGACGACGCCCACCCACGCGCCGAGCACCGTTGGCACCATCGACAGCGCGAGCAGCCAGTAGGTGTTGCGCAGTACGCGGTTGCGGGCCTCGGCCGAGATGACGGAACCGCCGCGGCCGAAGTTATAGGGATACTGGTTCATGCTTTCTCCTTGCGTGAGAGGCGCCGGTTTTGAGGGAGGCGCCAGGGGCGGATCCTGCGATCCGCTCCCTCGTAAGATATGCGCGCAGCCCAGGAGTTTCAACGGGTCGGCGCACTTCTTTGCGGGCCCGCGTACACGGGCCGCTGCGTCACGGGCGGCGGGCGTGGGCGCCTGTTTGGGGGCCTGTCAGGGCGCTTTTCACCGGCTTTTCACTGGCTTGTCACCGGTTTTCGCCCATTCTTGCCCTTTTTCCGGCAACTTGCTCGCCCCTGTGACCGGACTTCGCAGCCCGCTAACGGGGTCCAATCGCAATCATACATGGGAACATGCTACAATTGCCGATTCGTTTGGACCTGTAACTTATTAATTTTCTGGAGTTTTTATGGCGATCGAACGCACCCTGTCGATTATCAAGCCGGACGCAGTGGCAAAGAACGTGATCGGCCAGATCTACAGCCGCTTCGAAAACGCTGGCCTGAAGATCATTGCCGCCCGCATGGTCCACCTCTCGCGCGCCGACGCTGAGAAGTTCTATGCTGTTCACGCAGAGCGTCCGTTCTTCAAGGACCTCGTCGAATTCATGATCTCGGGTCCGGTGATGGTGCAGGCGCTGGAAGGCGAGAACGCCATCCTGAAGAACCGCGAACTGATGGGCGCTACGGACCCGAAGAAGGCGGAAAAGGGCACGATCCGCGCCGACTTCGCCGACAGCATCGACGCCAACGCCGTGCACGGCTCGGACGCCGCTGAAACGGCTGCTGTCGAAGTCGCGTTCTTCTTCCCGCAGGTCAACGTCTACTCGCGCTAAGCGAGCCGACGAAGCAGCATCAGGTTGCGCGAACGGCAATGGTGTTCACCGTCCGTCAGAAGGCTCGCAAGGCGAGCCGCATGGCCGGCCGGTGAGCCCGCGGGTTCACTCGGTTCGCACTGAAATGGCAGGATTGACCATGACGAGCAGTTCCACCGTCAACCTTCTCGATCTCGACGCCCAAGGCCTCGTCGCGTACTGCGAGAGCCTCGGCGAGAAGCCGTTTCGCGCCAAACAGCTGCAACGCTGGATCCATCAGTACAACGCCGCCGACTTCGACGGCATGACGGATCTGGCGAAATCGCTGCGCGAAAAGCTCAAAGGCCGTGCCGTCATCGGCATGCCCGAAATCATCAGCGATCACGTCTCCGCCGACGGCACGCGCAAGTGGCTCGTCGACATGGGCAACGGCAACGCCGTCGAAACCGTGTTCATCCCCGAAGAAACGCGCGGCACGCTGTGCGTGTCCTCGCAGGCGGGATGCGCGGTCAACTGCCGGTTCTGCTCAACCGGCAAGCAAGGTTTCTCACGCAATCTCACCACCGCCGAAATCATCGGCCAGCTTCGCATGGCGGAGTTCGCGCTGCGCGCCTCGCTTCTTGGCGAGGCGGGCGGCAAGGCGACCGGCGGTGAAGGCAAGGGCGAGCGCGTCATCACGAACGTCGTGATGATGGGCATGGGCGAGCCGCTCCTGAACTACGAAGCCGTCGTGCCCGCGATGCGGCTGATGCTCGACGACAACGCCTACGGCTTGTCGCGCCGCCGCGTCACGCTGTCGACTTCGGGCGTCGTGCCGATGATGGACCGCCTCGGCGCGGAGTTGCCGGTAGCGCTCGCCGTTTCGCTGCACGCGCCCAACGACGCGCTGCGCGACGAACTCGTGCCGCTCAACCGCAAGCATCCGCTGCGCGACCTGATGGCCGCGTGCCAGCGGTATCTGAAAGTCGCGCCGCGCGACTTCATCACGTTCGAGTACTGCATGCTCGACGGCGTCAACGACACGGAACAGCACGCGCGCGAATTGCTCGCGCTGACGCGTGACGTGCCGTGCAAACTCAATCTGATCCCGTTCAATCCGTTTCCCGAATCGGGCCTGCTGCGCTCGAAATCGGAGCAGATCAAGCGCTTCGCGCAGATCCTGATGGATGCGGGTGTCGTCACGACCGTGCGCAAGACGCGCGGCGACGACATCGATGCGGCCTGCGGGCAGCTTGCAGGCGAAGTGAAGGACCGCACGCGCCTTGCCGAGCGCAGCGCGCGCAAGGTCATTGAAGTGAGGCCGGTGCCGCATTGAGCGCGCCGGCTGTGATGAGGCCTGCGCAGTTGCCCGGGGGCACAGGCCAGCATCGGTAGTAGTGAAAGACAGTTGCAGAAGCGATCGGAAGCGGCACAGAAGCCGTGCATTTTGTTATAAACGGTCTGCGAATCGGGGTGGGGCACGAAGCACCCGGCAGATTCCAGGAATGAAAAGAATCGACGCAAGGATTTAGGGATGAGCGAGCCGCAGCACCCTTTCGGGACAGAGTCCAATGCAGACCGTCCGGCGCCTGGCAGTGCGCCATCGCCGGTGCAGGCCGTGCCCGACACGATAGCCGCAGCGGGTGCGCGTTTTGCGCAGCTGCGCGAGGCAAAGGGATGGGCGGTCGAGGATGTGTCGGCGCGGCTGAAGGTGTCGATCAGCAAGCTGCGCGCGCTCGAAGCAGGCGATTTGAGCCAGTTGCCGGATACGACGTTCGCGCTCGGCGTCGTGCGCAGCTATGCGAAGATGCTCGACGCGGATCCCACCTCGTTCACGCAGGCCCTGCGCCGCGAGCGCGGCGTGCCGCAGCAGGATCTGTCGATGCCGGCTTCGGCGGGCGGCGGACTGCCGCGCGGGCGCGTCTCGGTCCCGCTCGGCGGCAGCGGCGCATCGCGCCGCGGCTCGTGGCTGTGGGGCGTGGCGGCGGTGATCGTTGCGGTGATCGCAATCGCCATGTGGCATACGAACAGCGGTGAATCGTCGGCGTGGTTTGCGCGCCTGAAGTCGATGGCGAACGACGCGCACGTGCAACCCAACGCCGCGACGGTGACCGAAGGCCAGACGACTGGCGCATCGGCGGTGCAGGGCGATCAGGCGCAGGCTCCGGCGGATGCCCAGGCGAGCGACGCCGCTCCGGCCAGCGCCGCGCCTGCTGCGGCGGGCAGCGCGCCGCAGGCGGTTCCTGCAGCTTCGGCCGCTTCGGCGAATGTGGCTCCGGCGAGTGTGGCACCTGCGAACGCAGCACCGGCCAAGGCGGCTCCGACGAATGCAGCTTCGGCGAGCGCGGCGCCTGCGGCGCACGCACCGTCAGCGAGCGCACCGGCTGCTGCATCGACGTCCGCAGCAACGACGCAAGCCTCGGGCGCGGACACCTCGACGTTCGCGATCCGCGTGACGCAGGACACCTGGGTCAGCGTGCGCCAGAAGGACGGCAAGGAGGTATTCTCCGGCCTGATCCACGGCAGCGATGCACGTGAGATCACGGGCACCGGACCGTTGAAGATTACGGTGGGCAACAAGGCCGGCATCGAGTCGATGACGATCGACGGCCAGCCGATCGACGCGTCGAAGTACGCGTCGGCGCGCGGGAATGTCGCGCGTTTCGTGCTGCCCTGATAGAGATATGGCATGCGTCGCGGCCGGAGATACCGGCGGCGGCGCTTTTTCAATTCGCGCGTGGCTGCATCCGCGGCGCGCGTGAGGTGTAAATGGGTTTCCCGATGCAAACCGAACAGCAATCCCCGTCCAGCATCAGCCAGATCTGTTCGAACGAGCCGATCCTCGGCGGCCACGCGCCGCGCCGCAAGTCGCATGGTGTTCACGTGCGCTGGGGTGGCAATCTCGTGACGATCGGCGGCGACGCGCCCGTGCGCGTGCAGTCGATGACGAACACCGATACCGCCGACGCGATCGGCACCGCCATCCAGATCAAGGAACTCGCCCAGGCTGGTTCCGAGCTGGTGCGCATCACCGTGAACACGCCGGAAGCGGCCGCCGCCGTCCCGGCGATCCGCGAGCAGCTCGACCGCATGGGCGTGTCGGTGCCGCTCATCGGCGACTTCCACTACAACGGCCATCTGCTGCTGCGCGACTATCCGGGCTGCGCCGAGTCGCTCTCGAAGTACCGGATCAATCCGGGCAATGTCGGCCAGGGCGCCAAGCGCGATACGCAGTTCGCGCAGATGATCGAAGCGGCCATCAAGTACGACAAGCCGGTGCGCATCGGCGTGAACTGGGGCAGTCTCGACCAGGATCTGCTCGCGAGGATGATGGACGAGAACGGCGCGCGCAGCGAGCCGTGGGAAGCGCAAAGCGTGATGTACGAAGCGCTGATCCAGTCGGCGATCGGCTCCGCGGAGCGCGCGGTCGAACTGGGCCTCGGCCGCGACAAGATCATCCTGTCGTGCAAGGTCAGCGGCGTGCAGGATCTGATCGCCGTGTACCAGCAACTCTCGAAGCGTTGCGAGTTCGCGCTGCACCTCGGCCTGACCGAGGCGGGCATGGGCTCGAAGGGCATCGTCGCTTCGACGGCTGCGCTTTCGGTGCTGCTGCAGCAAGGCATCGGCGACACGATCCGTATTTCGCTGACGCCGGAGCCGGGCGCATCGCGCACGGGCGAAGTGATCGTCGGCCAGGAAATCCTGCAGACCATGGGCCTGCGCTCGTTCATGCCGATGGTCATCGCCTGCCCGGGTTGCGGCCGCACGACCAGCACGCTCTTCCAGGAACTCGCGTCGCAGATCCAGAACTACCTGCGCGCGCAGATGCCGATATGGCGCGGCGAATATCCGGGCGTCGAGACGATGAACGTCGCCGTGATGGGCTGCATCGTGAACGGTCCGGGCGAGTCGAAGCACGCGAACATCGGCATCAGCCTGCCCGGCTCGGGCGAGAACCCGGCGGCGCCGGTGTTCATCGACGGCGAGAAGGTCAAGACGCTGCGCGGCGAACACATTGCCGAAGAGTTCCAGAAGATTGTCAGCGACTACGTCGTGCGCAAGTACGGCAACTCCGAAGCCACGGCTTAAAGCACGGATGCGTGCACGCAGCACTGCATCGACGCGACGCACAACCGAACATCGTCAATCGCAATCAGATGACTGAACAGAAAAGTAAGCCCGAAAAGCTCGCCGGCGTGAAGGGCATGAACGACATCCTGCCGCAGGAAGCGGGGCTGTGGGAATTCTTCGAAGCAACCGTGAAGTCGATGCTCCGTTCGTACGGATACCAGAACATCCGCACGCCGATTCTCGAACACACGCAACTCTTTACGCGCGGCATCGGCGAAGTGACGGACATCGTCGAAAAGGAGATGTACAGCTTCACCGACGCGCTGAACGGCGAAAATCTCACGCTGCGCCCGGAGAACACGGCTGCGGTGGTGCGCGCGTCGATCGAGCACAACATGCTCTACGACGGCCCGAAGCGCCTGTGGTACATCGGCCCGATGTTTCGCCATGAGCGTCCGCAGCGCGGGCGCTATCGCCAGTTCCACCAGGTCGGCGTCGAGGCGCTCGGCTTCGCGGGCCCGGATGCCGACGCCGAAATCATCCTGATGTGCCAGCGCCTGTGGGACGACCTCGGCCTCACCGGCATCAAGCTCGAACTCAATTCGCTGGGTCTGGCCGAAGAGCGGGCCGCGCATCGCGTCGAGCTGATCAAGTATCTGGAGCAGCACGTCGAGCTGCTCGACGAGGACGGCAAGCGCCGCCTGTACACCAACCCGCTGCGCGTGCTCGACACGAAGAACCCGGCGCTGCAGGAAGTGGCGAACAACGCGCCGAAGCTGATCGATTTCCTCGGCGAGCAGTCGCTCGCGCACTTCGAAGGACTCCAGCGCATCCTCAAGGCGAACAACATTCCGTTCACGGTCAACCCGCGTCTCGTGCGCGGTCTCGATTACTACAATCTGACCGTGTTCGAGTGGGTCACCGACAAGCTCGGCGCACAGGGCACGGTTGCCGCAGGCGGCCGCTACGATCCGCTGATCGAGCAGCTGGGCGGCAAGCCGACGGCGGCGTGCGGCTGGGCGATGGGTGTCGAGCGCATCCTCGAACTGCTCAAGGAAGACGACCTCGTGCCGGAGGCAGAAGGTTGCGATGTCTACGTTGTCCACCAGGGCGACGCGGCGCGCGAGCAGGCCTTCATCGTGGCGGAGCGTCTGCGCGACACCGGTCTCGACGTGATCCTGCACTGCAGCGCCGACGGCCAGGCTGCGAGCTTCAAGTCGCAGATGAAGCGCGCGGACGCGAGCGGCGCCGCGTTCGCCGTCGTGCTCGGCGAGGACGAGGTGGCGAACGGCGTGGTGGGCGTGAAGCCGTTGCGCGGGACCGCTGCCGACGCGCGCAACGAGCAGCAAACCGTCGCGCTTGAAGACTTGACCGAATATCTAATCAATGCGATGGTTGCATCCGCCGAAGATGGCGACGACTGATCGCGGCCGGCTTGAACAACCCGCACGGCGTACCCGATAGACGAAACGGATGCGCCAGGATGGCTAAAAAACGAGGAATCGCGACGCGATGAGTTATCACGACGAACAGGAATCGATCGAGAGCTTCAAGGCATGGTGGGCGCAGTGGGGCAACTCCACCACGTGGATCGTGCTGATCGTTCTGCTCGCGCTCGCTGCGTGGAACGGCTGGAATTACTGGCAGCGCCGCCATGCGGCCGAGGCCGCCGTGCTGTACGACCAGGTGCAGCAGGCGGCGACGGGTGGTGACAAGGCCGTGCTCACGCGCGTTGCATCCGACATGGAAGACCGCTTTGGCGGCACCGCATACGCGCAGATGACGGCGCTGACGGTGGCGAAGTCGCTGTATGTGGCGGGCGACACGGCCGGCGCGAAAGCGCAGCTGCAGTGGGCCGCCGACCACGCGAAGGACGATGAATTCCGCCAGATCGCGAAGCTGCGTCTCGCGTCGCTGCTGCTCGACGAAAAGGCCTACGATCAGGGCCTCGCGCTGATTCCCCAGCCGGATTCGGGTCCGTTCAAGGGCCTCGTCGCCGATGGCCGCGGCGACCTGCTTGCCGCCGCCGGCAAGCACGACGATGCGCGCGCCGCCTACAAGCTCGCGCTCGACAGCTTGCCGAAAAGCGATGCGTCCGAGCGCCAGCTGGTCCAGTTCAAGCTGGACGCGCTCGGCGGCTAATCCGCGCGCTCTCAGCCATTCTCCATAAACCAACTACATTGATGCTTCGTTCACCGATGAATCTGCTGAAACGATACGTTGTGCCCGCCGCCTGTGCAATGACGGTCCTGGCGCTGACGGCCTGCTCGTCGGGCAAGGACGCGAGCCACGTGCCGACGCCGCTCACCCAGTTCAAGCCGGTGCTCAACGTCCAGCAGGTATGGAAAGCGGGCGTCGGCAAGGCCGGCCGTTATCTGTTCTCGCCGGTCGCCGTCGGCGATGCCGTGTTTGCGGCGGGCGAGAACGGCTCGGTCGCGAAGATCGACGCGCAGACCGGCAAGGAAATCTGGAGCACGAAGCTCAAGGACGACATTTCGGCGGGCGTCGGCAGCGACGGCAATCTGACCGCTGTCGGCGGCCTGAAGGGCCAGGTCTACGTGCTCGACGCGAACGGCAAGCTTTCGTGGAAAGCCACCGCGCCCGGCGAAATCATCTCGCCGCCGCTCGTCGGCAACGGCCTCGTGGTCGTGCGCACGATCGACGGTCAGATCGTCGGCTTCAATGCGCAGACGGGCGAGCAGAAGTGGACCTACCGCAACCGTGCGGTTCCGCTCAATCTGCGCGTGTCGGCCGGCATGACGTTCGCGGGCGACCAGGCTGTGCTCGCGGGCTTCCCGGGCGGCGGGTTCGCCGCGCTCAACCTCACGACGGGCGACGCGTTCTGGGAAACGCCGGTGTCCTATCCGAAGGGTGTGACGGAAGTCGAGCGCATCAACGACGTGAGCGGCCCGCCGACGCTGGTTGGCGCCATGACGTGCGCGGTCACGTTCCAGGGGCAGCTCGCCTGCTTCGATGCGAATTCGGGCCGCGTAATCTGGCAAAAGCCGTTCTCGAGCGTGAGCGGCATAGCCCAGGACGAGAACACCGTGGTCGGCGCGGACGATGCGTCGATCGTGCATGCGTACAACGTTTCGACGGGTACGCAGACCTGGGTCACGAACAAGCTCAAGGACCGCGGTCTCAGCGTGCCGGCCGTGCTCGGCCACGCAGTCGTGCTCGGCGACTTCAAGGGTTATGTCCACTTCCTGTCGATGGACGACGGCAGCTTCGTGGCGCGCGTGAAAACCGACGGCAGCCCGATTACCGCGGCACCGGTCCTGGTCGGCAACACGCTCGTCGTCCAGACGAAGAACGGCAACCTGTTCGGTCTGCGTCCGCAGTAAGCGGTATCCTGCGCTGCCCGGCCCGCGTGGCCAGGCGGCGCCAGGATCATGCTTCGAAGGCGGCGGGTCGGCCAGACCGTACGTCGCCTGATCCAGGCCGGCTTATGCCGGCCGTACGCATTTTTGAACTGATGCGTTGAAAGAGGGCGCGGGCTTCCCGGCTGCGGTCCGCCCGTTTTTCGCCCGTCTCTCGCCCGTCTGTCCGGCACCGGCCGGACTGGTGCGAAATACCGGTCGCACGCCTCGCCCCGGCATCGGGCGATTTTCGTGATAATTTGCAAGTGATGCAGCCCTGCAAGCGCAGAGCGTTGCCGCGCCTTACCGTAGAAAACATCAGATGAAACCCGTAATCGCCCTTGTCGGGCGCCCCAATGTGGGGAAATCCACGCTGTTCAACCGGCTCACGCGTTCGCGCGACGCGCTGGTGGCCGACCTGCCCGGCCTCACGCGCGACCGTCACTATGGCGAGGGGCGCGTGGGCGATCGCCCGTACCTCGTGGTCGATACCGGCGGCTTCGAGCCCGTCGCGAAAGACGGCATCCTGCACGAGATGGCGCGCCAGACGCGTCAGGCGGTGGAAGAGGCGGACATCGTCGTGTTCATCTGCGACGGCCGCAACGGGCTCGCGCCGCAGGACAAGCACATCGCCGACTATCTGCGCAAGACCGGCCGGCCGATCTACCTCGTCGTCAACAAGGCCGAAGGCATGAAATACAGTGCCGTGGCCGCCGACTTCTACGAGCTCGGACTAGGCGACCCGCGTGCGATTTCCGCCGCGCACGGCGACGGCGTGACCGAGATGATCAACGAGGCGCTCGACGACGCCTACGCCGATCAGCCGGAAGAAAGTGAAGAGGACGCCGAAAAGCATGGCGTGAAGATCGCAATCGTCGGGCGTCCGAACGTCGGCAAGTCGACGCTCGTGAACACGCTGCTCGGCGAAGACCGCGTGATTGCGTTCGACATGCCGGGCACCACGCGCGACTCGATCTACATCGACTTCGAGCGCGGGGGCAAGAAATACACGCTCATCGACACAGCGGGCTTGCGCCGCCGCGGCAAGGTGTTCGAGGCGATCGAGAAGTTCTCCGTCGTGAAGACCCTGCAGTCGATTTCGGATGCGAACGTCGTGGTCATGATGCTCGACGCGCAGCAGGAAATCTCCGACCAGGACGCGCACATCGCCGGGTTCGTGGTGGAGCAGGGCCGCGCGCTCGTGGTGGGCGTGAACAAGTGGGACGGTCTCGACGATCACGCCCGCGATCGCGTCAAGCACCATCTGGAGCGCAAGCTGAAGTTCCTCGACTTCGCCAAGTTTCACTTCATTTCGGCAACGGAGAATTTCGGTGTCGGCGCGCTGATGCGTTCGGTGGACGCGGCCTACGCCGCCGCGATGGCCAAGTTGCCCACGCCGCGCCTCACGCGCGCGCTGATCGAGGCCGTGGAGTTCCAGCAGCCGCGCCGCCGCGGCCCGGTACGTCCGAAGCTGCGCTACGCGCACCAGGGGGGACAGAACCCGCCGATTATCGTGATCCACGGCAATGCGCTCGATGCGGTCACGGAGACCTACAAGCGCTATCTGGAAAATCGCTTCCGGGAAACTTTCTCGCTGACCGGGACTCCATTGCGCATAGAGTTTCGTTCCTCGACGAACCCCTACACCGAGAAAAACTAGGCTGCGTTCGCTGGCGCGCACACCGTCCTGGCCGGACGGGTGTGTTCCGCGCGGGTGAACGAGAATCAGCTATAGTGTAGCGATTGGCGCCGGATCCCTTTTTCATCGGCGTCGTCCCAAGTTAAACCTGCAAAAAAATACGGAGTTCGCTATGAGCAACAAAGGGCAACTGTTACAAGACCCGTTTTTGAACGCGCTGCGCAAGGAGCACGTGCCTGTTTCGATCTACCTGGTCAACGGCATCAAGCTTCAAGGGAACATTGAATCGTTCGACCAGTACGTCGTGTTGCTCCGTAATACGGTTACGCAGATGGTGTACAAGCACGCCATTTCCACGGTCGTCCCCGCCCGTCCGGTGAATTTCCACCCGGATTCGGAAACGTCCTGACCCACGACACGGCCGGTCCGGGGCGCCATGAAGGCGAGCCGGACCGGCCGTTTCCATTTTGATACCCGCTAATTTGACCAACGCCGCACTCGTCGGCATCGACTTTGGCAAGACCGATTTCGAAGCCGGCCTCGAAGAACTCAGCCTGCTCGCACAAAGTGCGGGCGCCCGTCCAGCCGTTACGCTCACCGGCCGACGCTCGAGCCCCGACGCCGCCATGTTCATCGGCAGCGGCAAAGCCGATGAACTGCGTCTCGCCTGCGAGGCGAACGACGTCGAAATCGTCATCTTCAATCACGCGCTGTCGCCCGCCCAGCAACGCAACCTGGAGCGCGCACTCGACCGCCGCGTGGTCGATCGCACGAGCCTGATCCTCGATATTTTTGCGCAGCGCGCCCGCAGTCACGAAGGCAAGCTGCAGGTCGAGCTTGCGCAGCTCCAGTACCTTGCCACTCGGCTCGTGCGCGCGTGGACCCACCTTGAGCGTCAGAAGGGCGGTATCGGCTTGCGCGGCCCCGGCGAAACCCAGCTCGAAACCGACCGCCGGCTCATCGGCGAGCGCATCAAGATGCTGCAGGGGCGCCTCGCGAAGCTGCGCCGCCAGCACGGCACGCAACGCCGCCAGCGTCAGCGCAACCAGACGATGTCGGTGTCGCTCGTCGGCTATACGAATGCGGGCAAGTCCACGCTGTTCAATGCGCTCACCAAGGCGCAGGCGTATGCCGCCGACCAGTTGTTCGCAACCCTCGATACGACCTCGCGGCGCCTGTGGCTCGGCGGCGAGGTCGGCCAGATCGTGCTGTCGGATACCGTTGGTTTTATCCGCGAGCTGCCTCACCAGCTGGTTGCCGCGTTTCGTGCGACGCTCGAGGAAACCATTCAGGCCGATCTGCTGCTGCACGTGGTCGATGCGTCGAGCGCGGTGCGTCTTGACCAGATCGATCAGGTCAACGGAGTGTTGCACGATATCGGGGCGGATTCGATCCGTCAGGTGCTGGTGTTCAACAAGATCGATGCCGTGCCTGAACTGGCGGCCCGCGGCGGGACGGTCGAGCGGGACGAATATGGTAATATTTCGCGCGTCTTTTTGAGCGCGCGAACAGGCGTCGGGCTGGATACGCTGCGCGCTGCCATCGCGGAAATTGCGACTGCGGAGCCGCTTGTCGACGCTTCGCAGCCTTCGCAGCGGTTTGGCGCCTTTGGTGCCGACGGGGACGCGCTGCCGCATGAGCCTCGCAGGGAACCGGAACACGGCCGCTGAGCTACGATCAGCCACAATGAGCCACAATCAGGCTGGTTCGGAACGGCTCGAACCGAAAGGTTTGAACCGAAAGGTTTGAATCGTGCGGCCACCGCGCAATACCTGGCAAAAGCAGGCGAAAGCCACACGCATTGACCCGCTGTCTACTCTGGTGAACGAACACAGGTGAACGATTACAACAAGCGGACTGGCTGGCAGCGTGCGCGCGCCATTCTCACGTTGAACGACCCTCGCTGGGGCCGTGGTGACGGCAATGGTCACCGCGCGGACGATTCGCGCCGCCCGCCCGGCAAGAACGGCCGCAACGACGACAGGGGCGGCGATCAGGGCGACGGTCCGCCCGATCTCGACGAAATGTGGCGCGACTTCAACCGCCGCCTCACGGCATTCTTCGGACGCAAGGGCCAGGGCCCGGGCGCTCCCGGTCCTCGCCCCGACAACGGACACGGGGCGCGCATCGGCGTCGGCATCGTGCTCGGCGTGCTGATTGCGATCTATCTCGGCAGCGGCGTGTTTGTCGTCCAGGACGGGCAGGCCGGCGTCGTGCTTCAGTTCGGGCAGTATCGTCAGACCGTCGGGCAGGGCGTGCACTGGCGCTTGCCGTTTCCGTTCCAGACGCAGGAAATCGTGAACGTCGGCGAGATCCGCTCGGTCGAGATCGGCCGCAGCAACCTCGTGCGTCCGGCCAATGTGAAAGATGCGGCGGTGCTCACGCACGACGGCGACATTCTCGACGTGCGCTTCACGGTGCAGTACCAGGTGAGGCAGCCCACCGATTATCTTTTCCGCAGCATCGATCCCGATCTCACCGTCACGCAGGTCGCGCAGAACGCGGTGCGCACGGTCGTGGGCGCGCGCAGCACGAGCGATCTGCTCTACGCGGACCGCGAACCGATCCGCGCGCAGCTTGCCGATGCGATCCAGCATGCGCTCGACGAATACAAGACCGGCCTCGCCGTGACCGGCGTGACGATCCAGAGCGTGCAGGCGCCCGAACAGGTGCAGGCTGCATTTGACGACGCCGCGCGCGCGCGCCAGGAGAGCGAGCGCGCGAAGCGCGAAGCACAGGCTTATGCGGATCAGTTGCTCCCGCACGCGCAGGCTGACGGCGCACGCATGATCGACGATGCCAAGGCCTATAGCGAACGTGTCGTCGCGCGGGCAACGGGCGATGCCCAACGCTTCAAGCAGGTGTACGAGCAATACTCGAAGGCGCCGGCCGTGATTCGCACGCGCATGTATCTGGAGACCATGCAGCATATCTACTCGAATACGACGAAGGTGTTCGTCGACAGCAAGGCCGGCAACAGCGTGATCAATCTGCCGCTCGACAAGATCGCCGAAGCGACGCGCCAGCGCACGGCGGCTGCCGCTACCGCCGCCGGGGTTGCCGGAGCGCCGGGCGCTGCAGCAGCCGCGCCCGGAGCATCGGCCCCCGCCGCGAGCGACGTGCAGCAGTCCGGCGCCGCGCAGCCGGGCGCCGCGGCTTCGCCCGCAGCGTCGGCGAGTGCCCCCGGCAACGAGTCGTTACGGTCGCGTGACGCGCTCCGCAGTCGCGGTCGCGAAGACGACGTGCAGTAACGGAGCGCTCATATGAACCGAATCATTGCGCTTGCGGTCGTTGTCGTCGTGGCCGTGCTCGTCATCTCGTCGTCGGTGTTCGTCGTCGATCCGCGCCACGTTGCCGTCATTGCGTCCACGGGCGGCCGTACGGATTCGCTTGCCGAACCCGGCATCCACGTGAAGCTGCCGCCGCCGCTCCAGACCACGACGTTCATCGATACGCGCGTCCAGGCGTTCGCTGCGCCCGACGCCGTCCGGTACTCGACGTCCGACAAGACCGAATTGCTCGTGAACCCGGTGATCCGCTATCGCGTCACCGATCCGCTCAAGTTCTTCGCGGCGACGCGCGGCGACGCGCAGACGCTGTCCGAACGGCTCGCCTCGCTTTCGCGCGATGCGCTCAGCGGCGCCTTTTCGAAGGTCACGCTGACCAACGCGCTCGCGCAGCAGGAAGCGATTGCCAATGGCGCGCGCGATACGCTGCGCGAGGCGGCGGCGCCGCTTGGCATCGAAGTCGTCGCCATCGAGTTTTCGCGCGTCGACTATCCGCCCGAACTGGCGGATGCGGTCTTCAAGCGTATGAGCGCCGCGCGCGAGCAGGACGCCGCCAACGAGCGTGCGCAGGGTGCGGCCGAAGCGCAGCAGATCAAGGACGATGCGGTGCGCCGTCAGCAGGGCGTGCTCGCCGATGCCTACAGCCAGGCGCAGGCCATCAAGGGCGAGGGCGACGGCAAGGCCGCTGCCATTGCCGCCGAGGCGTTCGGCCGCGATCCGCAGTTCTATCAGTTCTACCAGAGCATGCAGGCGTATCGCGAGACCTTCAAGCCGAGCGATGTCATGGTGGTTGATTCGTCGAGCGAATTCTTTCGCTTCATGCGCGGTCCCAACGGCGAGGCCGCAGCGGCTCCCGCCGCACCGCGCAAACATTAAACAATACGAGACAAACGAAGGGCCGCGCACTTGCGCGGTACGTTCTTTAGCATGGACATAGCCGGTTCCCTCCTGCTCGCGATCGCGCTGATGCTGATCATTGAGGGCATGTTTCCGTTCGTCTTTCCGACGGCGTGGCGCGACACCTTCCGTAAAATCGCGGAACGGCCGCCGCACCATATCCGGATCGGCGGGTTGATTGTGATGGGGCTCGGCCTCGTGCTGCTCATGCTCGCAACCTGATTGCCTGAATGCATATGCGCGCGCGCGGACTGTGCCGTGCGCTCCGGTACTGCGGCTCGCGCGTCACGCTTCGCGCGCCGCCTTCATAGTGGTAGGACTCAATCGATGTCGACCTGGTTACTCCCCGAAAATATTGCCGATGTGCTGCCGTCCGAGGCGCGCAAGATCGAAGAATTGCGCCGTCGCCTGCTGGACCGCTTCCGCGCATACGGCTATGAAATGGTCATGCCGCCGCTGCTCGAATATCTCGAGTCGCTGCTCACGGGTAGCGGTCGCGATCTGAATCTGCGCACGTTCAAGCTCGTCGATCAACTTTCGGGCCGCACGCTGGGCCTGCGCGCGGACATGACGCCTCAGGTCGCGCGCATCGACGCGCACCTGCTGAACCGCCAGGGCGTGACGCGCCTGTGCTATGCGGGCAATGTGCTGCATACGCGTCCGCGCGGTCTGCACGCCACGCGCGAGCAGATCCAGATCGGCGCGGAAATCTACGGCCATGCGGGACTCGAAGCCGACCTCGAAATCCAGCAGTTGATGCTCGACGCGCTGCGGCTCTCGGGGCTTACCAAAGTGCGTCTCGACCTGTGCCACGCAGGCGTGCTTGCCGCCCTGATCGAGACCGATCCGGCGGCAGCGGCGCTCGGCGATTCGCTCTATGAGGCGCTCGCGGGCAAGGATGTGCCGACGCTCGCGGAACTCACGGCAGACCTCGCGCCGGTCACGCGCGACGCGCTGCGCACGCTGCCGTCGCTCTATGGCGATGCGAGCGTGCTCGACGAGGCGCGCAAGCGTCTGCCGGCGCTCGATGGCATTACGCGGGCGCTGGACGATCTGGCCTTCCTCATCGGCGAGATCGACGGCGGCGAACTGATGATCGATCTGGCCGATCTGGGCGGCTACGCGTACCACACCGGCGTGATGTTCTCGGCGTACGTGGACGGCGTGCCGAATGCGGTCGCGCGCGGCGGCCGTTACGACAAGGTGGGCAAGGCGTTTGGCCGGGCGCGTGCCGCGACGGGTTTCTCGCTCGATTTGCGCGAAGTGGCCCGGATTTCACCGGTCGAAGCGCGCAGCAGCGCGATCCTCGCGCCGTGGCGTCACGACGAGGCACTGTGCGCCGCAGTCGCCGCGCTGCGCGACGCGGGCGAGGTCGTCATTCAGGCGCTGCCGGGTCATGAACACACGATGGACGAATTCGCGTGCGACCGCGTACTGGTCGAGCGCAACGGCGCGTGGGTTGTCGAAACACGCGTCTGAGCCGGGCCGAAGGCGGATTCAAACGGGGCGGCACGTCCCCGTTTTTTTTCGCCCATACCGTTGAGCGCAAAGGAAAAACCCAGTTTTTTCGGGAAAAACCACGAGCGCGCCCCGGAACCCATATAAAATGCGTTTTTAACCAGCTTACGAAACACCATGTCTGCCAGCGCAGTGAATGTAACCCCGGGACGCAACGTCGTCGTCGTGGGCACCCAGTGGGGAGATGAAGGCAAGGGCAAGATCGTCGACTGGCTGACGGACCACGCCCAAGGCGTCGTGCGCTTCCAGGGCGGTCACAACGCCGGCCACACACTCATCATCGGCGGCAAGAAGACCATTCTCCGTCTCATCCCGTCGGGCATCATGCGCGCCGGCGTCGCATGCTACATCGGCAACGGCGTGGTGCTCTCGCCCGAAGCCCTGTTCAAGGAAATCGGCGAACTCGAAAGCGCGGGCGTCGACGTCCAGAAGCGCCTCTTCATCTCCGAAGCCACCACACTCATCCTCCCGTATCACATCGCCATCGACCAGGCTCGCGAAGCGCGCCGCGGCGCCGCGAAGATCGGCACGACCGGCCGCGGCATCGGCCCGGCCTACGAAGACAAGGTCGCGCGCCGTGGTCTGCGCGTACAGGATCTGTTCGAACCGGAAACCTTCGCCGAGCGTCTGCGCGAGAGCCTCGACTATCACAACTTCGTGCTCACGCAATATCTGGGCGCGGCCGCGGTGGACTTCCAGCAGACCCTCGACACGATGCTCGGTTACGCCGACCGTCTGAAGCCGATGGTCACGGACGTTTCGCGTCGTCTTTACGATGTGAACTGCGCGGGCGGCAATCTGTTGTTCGAAGGCGCGCAAGGCACGCTGCTCGACATCGATCACGGCACCTATCCGTATGTCACGTCGAGCAACTGCGTTGCAGGTGCTGCGTCGGCGGGCGCGGGCGTGGGCCCGCAGCAGCTGAACTACGTTCTCGGCATCACGAAGGCGTATTGCACGCGCGTCGGCTCGGGTCCGTTCCCGAGCGAACTCTACGATGCCGACAACCCCGATCGCCAGGACATGGCGGGCGTGACGCTTGCGAACGTCGGCAAGGAATTCGGTTCGGTCACGGGCCGTCCGCGCCGCACGGGCTGGCTCGACGCCGCCGCGCTGCGCCGCTCGATCCAGATCAACGGCGTGACGGGCCTGTGCATCATGAAGCTCGACGTGCTCGACGGACTCGACGAAGTGAAGCTCTGCGTCGGCTACAAGGTGGACGGCAAGGACGTCGACATCCTGCCGCGCGGCGCGTCGCAGGTTGCAGCCTGCGAGCCGGTCTATGAAACGTTCCCCGGCTGGAAGGAAAGCACCATCGGCATCACGCAGTGGGATGCGCTGCCGAAGAGCGCGCAGGCGTACCTGAGCCGCGTGCAGGAAGTGGCAGGCGTGCCGATCGACATGGTTTCCACCGGCCCGGATCGCGACGAGACGATCCTGCTGCGTCATCCGTTCAAAGTGTGAGAGGAACGCGCACGATGATTCAGATGACGGACCCGCGCAACGACGAAAAGAATCTGTGGGTCGGCTGGGATGAGTACCACCGGCTGGTCGAACTGCTGGCGCTCGCAGTGCACGAGTCGCGCTGGAAGTTCGACCAGATCCTCTGTCTCGCGCGCGGCGGCCTGCGCGTAGGCGACCAGCTCTCGCGCATTTACGACCTGCCGCTCGCAATTCTCGCGACCAGTTCGTACCGCGAAGCGGCCGGCACGCAGCAGGGCGACCTCGACATTGCGCAGTACATCACGATGACGCGCGGCCAGCTTTCGGGCAACGTGCTGCTCGTCGACGATCTCGTCGATTCGGGCGTCACGCTCGCGCGCGTGCAGGATCACCTCAAGGAGCGCTATCCGGCCGTGACCGGCGTGCGTTCGGCGGTGCTCTGGTACAAGGGCTGCTCGAAAGTCAAACCCGACTACTTCGTGCAGCACCTGCCGACCAATCCGTGGATCCATCAGCCGTTCGAGGAATGGGACTCGGTGCGTCCGCATAATCTCGGTGCGTGGATCAAGCGCGGCCTCCAGCAGTCGGGGCAGAGCCTCGTGTCCTGATGCGGATGCGCAATGCCCGTCGTCGTCGCGTATTACGTGATATGACGTGATATTACGTGGCATGGCGAATGAAGAACGGAGCCTTTCGGGGCTCCGTTTTCTTTTGGGACGGGGGTTGACGCGTGCCGGTGCGCCGCGCCACGCACCCGGGCAGACGCCGAATGGGGCCAATGCTACACTTCGCCGGAACGAACGACGTGGCATCCCAACAACGATGCGCCATAGCGCGCCACGTCGCCCGGTTTAGAATGGCGGTCGTTTTTTCTCCGCCTCGGAAACGGACTTCCGCGTTTATGACAACTAGCACACACGTGGCCAAGCAGCCTCTGCCGACTCTCGCCATGGCGGCGATCGGCGTGGTCTTCGGCGATATCGGCACCAGCCCGCTTTATTCGCTGAAGGAGGCGTTTAGCCCGTCTCACGGGATCCCGCTGACCAACACTTCCATCCTCGGCGTCATCTCGCTCCTGTTCTGGGCGATCATCATCGTCGTAAGCATCAAGTACGTGCTGTTCGTGATGCGCGCCGACAACAACGGGGAAGGCGGCGTGCTCGCGCTGATGGCGCTGGCGTTGCGCCCGTTCGACCGCACGAGCCGATTTGCCATCGTGCTGACGGGGCTCGGCATCTTCGGCGCCTGCATGTTTTACGGCGATGCGGTGATCACCCCGGCGATCTCGGTGATTTCGGCGGTTGAAGGTCTCGAAATTGCGGCGCCCAAGCTCGCGCATCTCGTGCTGCCGCTCACGATGCTGATCCTCATTGCGCTCTTCTGGATCCAGCGGCATGGCACGGCGCTCGTCGGCCGGCTGTTCGGACCGATCATGGTGCTGTGGTTCGTGACCATTGCCGTGCTCGGCGTCTCGCGCATCATGGAAGCACCGGCGATCATCGCCGCGCTCAATCCGTACTACGCGGTCAGCTTCATGGGCGAGCACCTCTTGCAGGCTTACGTCGTGCTGGGCTCCGTCGTACTCGTGCTGACCGGCGCGGAAGCGCTCTACGCGGACATGGGCCATTTCGGCGCGAAGCCGATCCGCATGGCCTGGTACGTGCTCGTGATGCCGTCGCTCGTGCTCAACTACTTCGGCCAGGGTGCACTGCTGATGCAGAACCACCACGCCATCGAAAATCCGTTCTTCCTGCTCGCACCCGACTGGGCATTGCTGCCGCTCGTCGTGCTCTCGACGGTGGCGACGGTCATCGCATCGCAGGCCGTGATCTCGGGCGCGTACTCGCTCACGAGCCAGGCGATCCTGCTTGGCTACGTGCCGCGCATGAAGGTGCTGCATACGTCCGAACTCGCGATCGGCCAGATCTACGTACCGGTCGTGAACTGGATGCTGCTCTTCATCATCCTGTGCATCGTGATGGGCTTCAAGAGTTCGGACAATCTCGCCGCCGCGTACGGGATTGCCGTGACCGCGACCATGGTGATCACCACGGTGCTCGCGTGCGTCGTAATGGTGAAGGTCTGGAACTGGAACAAGGTGCTTGTCGGGCTGATCATCGGGGGCCTCATGACCGTCGATCTCGGCTTCTTCGGCGCGAACCTGCTGAAGGTCGAGGAGGGCGGCTGGCTGCCGCTGTGCATCGGCGCGCTGCTGTTCTTCCTGCTGATGACCTGGTACAAGGGCCGCATGATCGTGAAGGCGCGCACGGCCGCCGACGGTATTCCGCTGATGCCGTTCCTGCAAGGGTTGCTCGCGCACCCGCCACATCGCGTCTCGGGCACGGCGATCTACCTGACGGGCAGCAATGCGCTCGTGCCGGTGAGCCTGCTGCACAACCTCAAGCACAACAAGGTGCTGCACGAGCGCACGATCTTCCTGACGTTCGTGACGCGCGATATTCCGTATGTCGCCGATTCGGAGCGCGTGAGCGTGAAGGACATCGGCGGCGGGCTGTATCTCGTGAAGGCCGACTACGGCTTCAATGAAACGCCCGATGTGCAGGCGGTGCTCGAACAAGTGGGGCGTTCGCACGGCATGACGTTCGAGATGATGGACACGTCGTTCTTCCTCGCGCGCGAGACCGTGGTGCCGACACAGTTGCCCGGCATGTCGTTCTTCCGCGAGCGTGTGTTCGCGTGGATGCACCAGAACGCCGCGAAGCCTACCGACTTCTTCAGCATCCCCGCGAATCGCGTGGTGGAGCTTGGGACGAAGATCGAGATCTGATCGCGGGTTGTATCGCTGCGCTTGTCTTACGGCAATGAAAAACGGCACCGCGGTGCCGTTTTTCATTGTTCGACGCTGCGTGGGCCATCGCAGGCCCACGCGCGGTACACGCCGTCGATCAGCGTGACTTGAGCTTCGCGAATGCGGCTGCCATGGCGCCTGCGGGTTCCGCTTCGCGCGGACGCTGCCCGCGGCCTGAATTGCCGCCGCCGTTGCGGTTGCCCGCGCCGCCGCCAGCGTTCCCGCTGCTGCCGCCGCGCTGTGCGGCGACGCTCGCGGGATCGTCGGCAAGGCGCATCGTCAGTGCGATCCGCTGACGCTTCACGTCGACGTCGAGCACCTTCACCTTCACGACCTGGCCGGCCTTCACGACTTCGTGCGGGTCCTTGATGAACTTCGTGGACATCGCGGACACGTGCACGAGGCCGTCCTGATGCACGCCGATGTCGATGAACGCGCCGAATGCGGCCACGTTCGTCACGACGCCTTCGAGCAGCATGCCCGGCACGAGATCGGAGACCTTCTCGACGCCGTCGCGGAACGTCGCGGTCTTGAACTCGGGACGCGGATCGCGGCCCGGTTTTTCGAGTTCGCTGAGGATGTCGCGCACGGTCGGCAGACCGAAGCGTTCGTCGACGAATTCGTTCGGCGTAAGGCCCGAAAGCGCTTCGCGATTGCCGAGCACGTCGCCGATGGTGCGCTTGATCTTCGCGAGCATGCGCTCGACCACCGGATAGGCTTCCGGGTGCACCGACGAGCGGTCGAGCGGATTCTCACCGCTGTTGATGCGCAAGAAGCCCGCGGCCTGTTCGAAGGTCTTGTCGCCGAGGCGCGGCACGTGGCGCAGATGCGCGCGCGACGGGAACGGACCGTTGGCGTCGCGATAGTCGACGATGTTGCGCGCGAGCGTCGCGTTCAGACCCGAGACGCGCGCGAGCAGGGCGACCGAGGCCGTGTTCGCATCGACGCCGACGGCGTTCACACAGTCCTCGACCACGGCGTCGAGTGCGCGCGCGAGCTCACGCTGGTTCACGTCGTGCTGATACTGGCCAACGCCAATGGCTTTCGGCTCGATCTTCACGAGTTCGGCGAGCGGGTCCTGAAGACGGCGCGCGATGGAGACGGCGCCGCGCAAGGTCACGTCGAGTTCGGGGAATTCCTTCGCCGCGAGTTCCGATGCGGAATAAACCGATGCGCCCGCTTCGGACACGACGATCTTCTGCAGCTTCAGTTCGGGATGACGCGAGATCAGCTCGCTGGCGAGCTTGTCGGTTTCGCGCGAAGCCGTGCCGTTGCCGATGCTGATGAGTTCCGCCTGCGTTTCGCGCGCGATGCGCGCGAGCTTCGCGAGCGAGCCGTCCCAGTCGCGGCGCGGCTCGTGCGGATAGATCGTGTCGGTCGCGAGCAGCTTGCCAGTGCGGTCGACGACGGCCACTTTCACGCCCGTGCGCAGGCCCGGATCGAGGCCGATCACGGCCTTCGGTCCTGCCGGTGCTGCGAGCAGCAGATCGTTGAGGTTGCGCGCGAACACGCGGATCGCTTCGGTTTCGGCCTGCTCGCGCAGGCCCGTGAGCAGTTCGTTTTCGAGGTGCGGCTGCACTTTCACGCGCCAGCACCAGCGACACACGTCGGAGAGCCACTTGTCGGCCGGGCGGCCCTGATTCGCGATGCCGAAGTGACGCGCGATCATGCCTTCGCCGGGGTGCGGCACGAGGGCATCCTGCTCGGCGCCCAAGCCCAGCTTGATCATCAGCACGCCTGCGTTGCGGCCGCGAAAGAGCGCGAGCGCGCGGTGCGACGGCACGGTCTTGATGGTCTCGGAATAGTCGTAGTAGTCGCGGAATTTCTCGCCTTCTTCGCTTTCCTTGCCGTCGACCACGCTCGACGTCACGATGCCCTGATCGTGCAGCCAGTCGCGCAGTTTCCCGAGCAGCTCGGCCGTTTCGCCGAATTGCTCCGAGAGGATGTCGCGCGCGCCGTCGAGCGCGGCCTTCACATCGGCGACGCCTTTTTCGGCGTCCACGTATTGCGCGGCTTCGGTTTGCGGATCGAGCAGCGGATTGGCGAGCAGCGCATCGGCGAGCGGCTGCAGGCCGGCTTCGCGCGCGATCTGCGCGCGCGTGCGGCGCTTGGGCTTGTACGGCAGATACAGATCTTCGAGGACCTGCTTGCTGTCCGCAGCGACAATGGCGGTGCGCAGTTCGTCGGTGAGCTTGCCTTGTTCGTCGATGCTCGCGAGGATGGCGGCACGGCGCTCTTCGAGTTCGCGCAGGTACAGGAGCCGCTCTTCGAGCGTGCGCAGCTGCGTATCGTCGAGATTGTCCGTGACTTCCTTGCGGTAGCGGGCGATGAACGGAACGGTCGCGCCTTCATCGAGAAGCTGCACGGCGGCTGCCACCTGGCGCGGCTGAACGGCCAGTTCGGCGGCGATACGCTGGACGATCTTGAGTGCTACGGTTTCCGTCATAGGGTCTGGATATTCTTGCGATGATCGGGTTGCGCGGGCTGCTCAGGTTGCATTTCCCGTGCCCTGAACGCGGTGGCCTTGCGGCGCGAATGCGCTCTGGTGGAGCGGCGCATTTTGCCATAAATGCCGGAGTGCTCAACCCGGGCGGTGTTAGAATTTGGCGCATGTTCCGCTGCCTCCAGAAGACGTTGACGACCTTCCGCTTGCTCCCCGGCTCGACCCTCGTACCGACTCGCCCGCGTCAAGACGCTGGCTGGCGGATCGCCGCCCGTCTGGCGGTTTGCGCCATTGTGTTGTGCGCTTCGGTCAGCGTGCCCGTCAAGGCGCAGGACCACACGGCGCCGGAAGCGTCGCCGGACGCGTCGGATACGGCGGTTGCGGGCGTGCAGGCGGGTTTCGAGGCGCGTCAGAAGGAACTCGACCGGCGCACGGCGGAGAACAATTATCGCTATGGGGTGGCGCAGCACGATTGCTACAGCACGTTCTTCGTGAATCATTGCATCGGCAAGGCGCGCGACCGCATGCGGGTCGTACAGGCGGATATCCGCAGCCAGCAGCTCAAGCTCGACGATGAGCAGCGCGCGGAGCGCGCGCGCGCTCGCGACCAGCAGGCGGCGCTGCAACGCGCGCAGGATGCGGTAGATGCGCCGCAGCGCGCCGCCAATGAGGCGCGCAACGCCGCGGCGTTCGAGCAGAAGCAGCAGCAACATGCGCTCGATGTGCAGCAGCGCGCCGCCGAAGCACCGCAGCGCGCGGCCAACGAGCAGGCGTATGAACAGAAGCAGCAACAGCACGCACTCGCGGAGGCGCAACACGCTGGCGAGCAGTCGCAGAAGCAGCGCGCGGCGAACCAGGCCGCGTACGACCAGAAGCAGTCGGATTTCCAGAAGAAGCTGAACACGGCGCGTCAGCAGGGCGAGCAAAAAGCGCAGGAACGGACCCAGAAGGCCGAGCGTTTTCAGCAGAAGCAGGCGGACGCGGCGAAGCACAAGGCCGACGTCGAAGAACGTCAGAAACAGGCGGCCGAAAAGGCCCAGCAAAAGCAGCAACAACAAGAGCAGCAGCAACAGCAGCAAAAGCAGATGCAGCAGCAGGACCAGTAGCACGTTTTTTTGAGCCGTACAGCACCTCAGGCGCGCAATCCGATACGCGAGGAGCGCGCCGTTCAGAACGAGGAGGCGAGCATGCGCGAGCAGCAACGTGAAGTCAAGGCGGCGGTTCTTCAGGACCGCATTCTGCAGCTGGAGTCGGAGCACGGCGATCTGGACCGGCTGATCGAACGGATGGCCGAGACGCCGGGAAGCGACGATCTCGAATTGCAGCGGCTCAAGAAGCGCAAGCTCAAGGTCAAGGACAACATCATCCTGCTGCAACTGCAGCTGGACCCCGATTCAACGAAGATTTCGGACGGGTACGCCTGATTCCGGGTCCTGGCAGGCGCCGGGGCGCGGCTTCAAGACCGCCGCGCCCGCCGGACCGAGCAGGAACCGCTTGCCTTGAATTCAACACCCGTATCCCGATCGCGGCCGGCGCCTGAAGGCGACGTGCCGGCGGACGCACGTCCCGCGTCCGGCGCCGCGTCGTCAGCAACATCCGTGTCGACGGCGGCGCTGAGCACGCGCCGCGCCGCCGAACTCGAAGACCTGTTCGCCGCCGACGGGCTGCTCGCCCGCGAAATCGACGGCTACCGGCCGCGCGCGTCGCAGATCGAGATGGCGCGTGCCGTGGCCGCCGCAATGGAGGCGGCGGCGCAGGCGCTGCCCGATCCCTCGGCGTTCGAATTGCAGTCGCGGCCGGCGCGTCGCCAGCGGGGCGGCGCAAGCGACGCTGCTGCGCAGGAGCGTGCGGACGAAGCAGCGAAGGCCATCGCGGAGGCGGGCGACAACACGCTGATCGTCGAAGCGGGCACGGGGACCGGCAAGACCTACGCCTACCTCGTGCCGGCGATGCTCTGGGGCGGCAAGGTGATCGTCTCGACGGGCACCAAGCACCTTCAGGACCAGTTGTTCCAGCGCGACATCCCGACGGTTCGCGACGCGCTCGCGGTGCCGGTGAGCGTTGCGATGCTCAAGGGGCGCTCGAACTATCTGTGTCATTACTATCTGCAGCGTACGGCCGATAACGGTCGCCTGCCGTCGCGCCAGGAAACGGCGTATCTGCAGGAAATCGTGCGCTTCGCGAAGATCACGCGCTCCGGCGACAAGGCCGAACTCGCGAGCGTGCCCGAGACGGCGGCGGTGTGGTCGATGGTGACGTCGACGCGCGACAACTGCCTGGGTCAGGAGTGTCCGCACTACAAGGATTGCTTCGTGATGCAGGCGCGCCGTGAGGCGCAGCAGGCCGATATCGTCGTCGTCAATCATCACCTGTTCTTCGCCGACATCATGCTGCGCGACACCGGCATGGCCGAACTGCTGCCGAGCGCGAACACGATCATTTTCGACGAAGCCCACCAGCTGCCCGAGACGGCAACGCTGTTCTTTGGCGAAACACTTTCCACCTCGCAGTTCCTCGAACTCGCGCGTGATTGCGTGACCGAAGGCCTGAGCCATGCGCGCGACGCCGTCGAGTGGGTGAAGCTCGGCGCAGCGCTGGAACGTGCCGCGCGCGACGTGCGGCTTGCATTCAAGGAAGATTCGCTGCGTCTGTCGATCACGCAGTTGCCCGGCGATCATCCGCTCTTCGATTCGCTCGATGCACTGCAAACCGAGCTCGCAGCGCTCGTGACGGCGCTCGCCAGCCAGGCTGAACGTGCCGAATCGCTCGGCGCGTGCTTGCGCCGCGCGCGCGACTTGCAGGGCGTGCTGGCGGGCTGGACGGTGCCCGTGGCGGCCCAAGTGCCGTCGCATGATGCGCGCAAGAACGAAGCGCGCAAACCCGAAGCGCAGGGCGAGCAGGACGACGAACACGCCGATGCCGACGAGAAGGTCCGCTGGGTCGAAGTGTTCTCGCACACCGTGCAATTGCACGAAACGCCTTTGTCGGTCGCGCCGATTTTCGCGAAGCAGCGTGCAGGCGTGCCGCGTACGTGGATCTTCACGTCGGCGACGCTCTCCGTGCGCGGTGACTTCACGCACTATGCGGCGCAGATGGGCCTCAGCTCGCGCCGTTCGATGACGCTGCCGAGCCCGTTCGACTATCCGTCGCAAGGGCTGCTCTATGTGCCGCGCAACCTGCCGCAGCCGTCGTCGCCGCAGTTCACGGACGCCGTGTTCGAAGCCGCCATGCCGGCGATCGAGGCCTCGGGCGGCGGCGTATTCATGCTGTGCACGACGCTGCGCGCGGTGGATCGCATCGCCACGAAACTGCGCGAGACGATCGAGGCGCGCGGCTGGAATACGCCGCTCCTCGTGCAAGGCGACGCGAGCCGCACGGAGCTGCTCGAACGCTTCCGGAGCTACGGCAACGCAATCCTCGTCGGCAGCCAGAGTTTCTGGGAGGGCGTGGACGTGCGCGGCGATGCGCTATCGCTCGTGGTGATCGACAAGCTGCCGTTTGCGCCGCCCGACGATCCCGTACTCGCGGCGCGTCTCGATGCGCTCACGAAGAAGGGTTTGAGCCCGTTCGCGGTCCATCAGCTGCCTCAGGCGGTAATCACGCTGAAGCAGGGCGCGGGCCGGTTGATCCGTGCCGAAACGGATCGGGGCGTGCTGATGATCTGCGATACGCGTCTCGTCGATAAGCCCTATGGACGCCGCATCTGGCAAAGTCTGCCGCCGTTCAAGCGCACGCGCGAGATCGAGGTGGTGAGGGCGTTCTTCGGCAGGCAAGAGGACGAGGACGCGCAGTAAGCGGCGAGCCGGGCGGCACTGCCGGGGGCGGGACCGCTTCGACAGAGGCAGGGCCGCATCGTTGGGCGTGCAGAATATGCGCGCCGCATGTCGAGGATGCCGCAAAAACAAAAAAGCCACGAACGAAAGTTCGTGGCTTTTCTGCTTGCGCGGCACACACCTGGCGATAGCGCCACGTTGTGTGCCGACGCGCTGCGATGCCCGCCGGAGCTGAACTCCACGCGGGCGTTGCAGCAATACAGCTTACTGGCTTGCGCCAGCAGCCGGCGATGCAGCTTCCGGAGCTGCCGGCGATGCGGCTTCCGGAGCAGCAGCGGCCGGTGCCGAAGCGTCGCTCGCAGCAGCTGCAGCGGGAGCAGCAGGCGATGCGGCTTCCGGAGCGGCGGCCGGGGCCGACGCACCGTCTGCCGGCGCGGCAGCCTGATCGCTGCTCTTGTTGCACGCAGCCAGTGCGACAACTGCCAGCAGGGATGCTACGAGGAGGGATTTCTTCATGATCACGTCCTTTTATGGTTAAAGGTAAGCAACAGCGCAAATAATACCGGTAATGTGCCCCAACACCGACCTAGGCTGAAGGAGGCGCGCTTCAAGTGCGCGAATCTTCCCAACAGCCTGGGCGGAAATTATAGGCACTTTCGTATCGACCGTCGACCAATCCAGGGCCAATACGTTGTCTTTCTCATACTAGCATCATATTAGTACGGTATAACAACCGGGTACGGTATAGCAGTTCAGAGCACTTATGCAAGCGCCCCAGCCCGTATCCAGCCCGCACAATACCACTCGTAAAGCAAAGCTGTCATCGGCGCGGCATGTGAGAGTGTTACAAAGCGTTTCCCATCCATCACGCCGTGGTTATCCGGTAATCAGCCAGTTCTGGCAGCCACTTTCCTGCCGCTCCGGGCAGAGACTGTTCCCCGTTCAGACAGTACGAGCGCGCATCGTAATGCAGGATTGACCTGCGGTCGAGCGTTTCTCCCACATTTTGACGCGTGAAACTGCAATCGTGCCTCACCAGGCGACCGGGGGCGATCTGCGGGCGACCGGCGGGCCTACCGTTTGGGTGGGCGAAGACGACAGGTACTTCGATCCGCTCAATCGCCGCCCAACAAAACAAGATACATCAGCATCGCGTCGATGGATTTTGGAGCGCCCTTTTGCGCGTTCCGTTTCCAGCCAGTCGACGAGAGTCTGCGTCGGCAACGGCCCGCTGATTACCCGCGTGACAGCACTTTGGCATAGCCACCTTCGAACTCCCACCGCGCTGTAAGAGCCAGTAGCGAAATTGGTATATCAATTAATAACTGGAAGCGGAGTGAAAGCTTGGCGGGCCGGTCGAGCGTGCTACACGGTCGGTCGCCGTGGACCGCGATTCGGCGTTGATATCTGCCGCGGGGCGACGCGCCTGGCGCGCCGCTTGAGCGCGCCCGTCAGATGGTCAGGGGGATGCCATCGCATCGTATAATAGCGGCAGTATTCTGGAGGATCGAATGAAAATTGCAAAGGACACCGTCGTGTCGGTCGCTTACAAGCTATCGGATGCGCAGGGCAATCTGATCGAGGAGAGCGACGAGCCGATGGTTTATCTGCACGGCGGCTATGACGGCACGTTCCCCAAGATCGAGGAAGTGCTGGACGGCCAGGAGCCGGGCTTCGAGACCCAGATCCAGCTTGAGCCGCAGGATGCGTTCGGAGAGTACGATCCCGAACTCGTGAAAATCGAGCCGCGTAATCGTTTCCCGGAGCCGCTCGAAGTCGGCATGCAGTTCGAGGGCACGCCGGAAGAGGGCGACGAAGACCTCGACGCGCTCATCTACACCGTCACGGACGTTGCCGAAGACAAGGTCGTGCTCGACGGCAATCACCCGCTTGCGGGCATGGCCCTGCGATTCGCGTTGACAGTCAAGGAAGTGCGCCAGGCGACCGACGATGAAATCGAGCATGAGCATGCGCACGGCGCGGACGGCCTCGAAGTGATCGACGAAGACGAAGACGACGAGGACGGCGGCGAAGACGGCTCCAAACCCACGCTCCACTAATCTGTCCACCACGCCGGCTCTGGCCGGCGCCTGCTATGCCACGTGCGGGTGCATGCGCCCGCACGCCCGGCTGAAAATCTACTGATCTGGCAGCATTGGCGGTACCGGGGGCTGGCTGTTCGGCAGCGCACCGGACACCGGTTGCGCGGGCGCGGGCATTGCGTTGCTCGCGGGCTGTGCTGCGTTCTCCGGCAGGACGCCAGGCGCCTGCTGCATGCCCGGGATTTCCGTGACATCGGGCATCGACGACATTTCCGGCAGCCCGGGTGGTAGCGTCGGCTGGTTGAAGTCCGGCAGCGATGGCGCGAGAGGCGGCAGATGCTTCGGCACGTCGCGCACACTCACGCGCAGCGGCGTGCGCCGCGTCATATCCGCGTCTATCTGCAGCCATTGCGTGAGCGGGGCGTGCAGATCGAAGGCGATGCGCGTGACGTTCGTCACCTTCCCGCCTTTTTCAGTGCGCAGTGGCTGATCGATGATGTAGCCGCGTGCGAGCTTCGTGTCGTCAGCATGGATCAGCACGACCGGGCCGCGGAAAGTTTCGGCCAGTTTGATCAGACTGCGCCTGAATTCGAGGTAGCCGTCGTGTGTTCGACGGCCGAAGCGTAGCCAGGCGAAGCGGTCGGCTCGCTCGTCGCGTTCGGGCAGCGGGTCGGCCTGAACGAAGATCACAATCGCACGCGCATCGCGGCGCTTCGCATATTCGGCAGCATGCTCGAGCCAGAAGCCGTTGGCGATCACGCGGTCTTCGAACTCGCCGTTGCGCCCACCTGCATTCAGATAATGGTTGTTGCCGTCCGGCACGTTCAGCGCCAGGAACACCGTATCGCCAACCTGCCAGCGCACGTTTTCCCGGTACGGCCTGAATCGCGGCACCTCGCTTTCGCGGGTGACGGGGAGCGGACTCTGCCCGAGTGCGGCGGGATCGGAAAAGAAGGTCTGGCGCATCAGGTCGAGCCGCTCGACCGGATCGTACCCGCCCGATCCGCTCGTGCCACATGTGACCCAGTCGTGCTGGCCGGGCACGAAGACGAGCGGCGCACGCGACGCGTCGAGCATCGCGCGGCGTCGGTCGTAGAGAGCATCCGCACAGGTTTCGCGCGGACCCTTGAGGTTGCCGTCATAGACGACAAACGCCGGTTGCGGCTCGCGGCTGATCGCGTCGATGAGCCGGTTCGCGGCGGGTTCTTCGCGTTGCGAGGTCAAGACGTTGGCAACGACCGCGAACGTATAGCGCGGCGACTGCGCCCACGCAGTGCCGATCGGCAGCGCAAGAGCCAGCGTCGCCACCAGCACATGCAGCGGGACGTACAGTGCGCACGCGCGATACGGCGCGGTGCTCCCGTGGCGCACCGGCCGTGGTGGCGTCACGCGTGGACGCTCAGCTTTTTGCGTGCGGCGCCGTTGCCAGTTCATGCAGTTCGTACAACAGATCGAGTGCATCGCGCGGTCGCAGTTCGTTCGGATCGAGCGCGCGCAGCCGCTCGGCGACGAGCGACGCGCAAGGGTCCGGCGCTTCCGGTGCGTCCGCAACTTCGAGCAGTTCATCGTCGTCGGTCGCTACTGCGAACAGGTCGAGTTGCGGTGTGGGCTGGCCGGCCGACATCTGTTCGAGATGCACGAGATGCTTGCGCGCCGCCCGGATCACCGCAGCCGGCACACCCGCGAGCTGCGCGACCTGCAGGCCGTAGCTCTGGTTCGCCGGGCCATCCTGGACCGCATGCAGGAACACGATGCCGTGCCCGTGCTCGACCGCCGAGAGATGGACGTTGGCCGCCTGCGGGAATTCCGTCGGCAACTGCGTCAGTTCGAAGTAGTGCGTGGCGAACAGCGTGTGACAGCCGTTGCTCGCGAGCAGATGGCGGGCGATTGCCCACGCGAGCGCAAGTCCGTCGAACGTCGAAGTGCCGCGCCCGATCTCGTCCATCAGCACGAGACTTTGCGGCGTGGCGTCGTTGAGGATGGCTGCCGCCTCCGTCATTTCCACCATGAAGGTCGAACGCCCGCCCGCGAGATCGTCGGCGGCGCCGATGCGCGTGAAGATGCGGTCGATCGGGCCAAAGCGCGCGCTTTTTGCGGGCACGTAACTGCCCACGTACGCGAGCAGTGCGATCAGTGCGGTCTGGCGCATGAACGTCGACTTACCGCCCATGTTCGGGCCGGTGATG
Organism: Paraburkholderia denitrificans; assembly: GCF_042655705.1. Lineage (NCBI taxonomy): Bacteria > Pseudomonadati > Pseudomonadota > Betaproteobacteria > Burkholderiales > Burkholderiaceae > Paraburkholderia > Paraburkholderia denitrificans. The sequence continues at coordinate 198,079 of NZ_JBHSMP010000006.1, forward strand.
AGCAGCAGCTTGCGGTCGGTGTTCAGCGAGCAGTCGTTCGCGATGAACTGTTCGACCTGTGCCTCGACGACTGGATGACGGCCCTGTTCGATCTCGATGCCGGGCGCCTCCGAAAACGCCGGTGCGCTCCAGTCGAGCGCGCGCGCGCGCTCCGCGAAGGCTGCGAGCAAGTCGAGTTCCGCGAGCGCCGCAGCGACGCGCTGGCAATCGGGGATGAAGGGCAGCAGCGCCTGCAGCAGCGCGTCGTAAAGCGAGCGCTCGCGCGCGAGTGCGCGCTCCTGGGCCGAAAGCGCCTTGTCCTCGAACACCTTCAATTCCGGCGTGATGTAGCGCTCGGCGTTCTTGAGCGTCTGGCGGCGGCGGTAGTCCTCGGGGACTTTATCCGTCTGGCCGCGCGTGACTTCGATATAGAAACCGTGGACCTTGTTGTACTCGACGCGCAGATTGCCGATGCCCGTGCGTGCGCGTTCGCGCGTTTCGAGATCGAGCAGGAACTGGCCGCAGTTTTCCGACATGTCGCGCAGTTCGTCGAGCTCTGCGTCGTAGCCGCGTGCGATCACACCACCGTCGCGCACCATCGCAGCCGGCTCCGGCGCGACCGCGCGCTGCAGCAGGTCCGTGCATGCGGCGGGCGGCTCCAGGGCGACGGCGATGCGCGCGAGCGCAGTCGCTGCACCGCTGGCCGCAGCGACTTGCTCGCGCAGCGCGGGCAGGGCGGCGAAGGTGTCGCGCAGGCTCGACAGGTCGCGTGGACGGGCCGAGAGCAGCGCGAGACGCCCGGTAATGCGCTCGACGTCTGCGACCTGGCGCAGCACGGCGCGCAAGGCGTCGACAGTCGCGGGCGGCGGTGCATCGAGCAGCGCACCGATCGACTGTTGACGCATCTGCGCAACCGACGCGTCGCGCGGCGGATGATGCAGCCAGTGGCGCAGCAGGCGGCTGCCCATCGTCGTGCTGCAGGTATCGAGCAGCGAGCAGAGCGTGGGCGATTCGGTGCCGCGCAGTGTCTCGGTCAATTCGAGATTGCGGCGCGTGGCCGGGTCGAGCCCGATATATTCGGATTCGGCTTCCACCTTCAGGCTGCGCACGTGGCGCAATTGCTGACCCTGGGTAGCCGCTGCGTAGAGCAGCAGCGCGCCCGCTGCACCGCACGCGCTCGTCAGCGATTCGGCACCGAAGCCGTCGAGACTGGCGACGTCGAGTTGACCGCGCAGCCGCTCTTTGCCCGATGAAACGTCGAAGTGCCACGCGGGCACGCGCGTGAGTGCGCCGATGCCGGCGGGCGCCGTCCATCCCGCCGTGTCGGCAGGCATTTCCGCGACGAGAATTTCCGCCGGGCGGATGCGTTCGAAGGCTGCGGCGACCTGGTCGGGCGCCACTTCCGCGAGGCGCAGCGCGCCGCTGGCGAGATTGAGCCATGCGAGGCCGACGTTCACAGTGACGCCGCGCCGGTTGTGACCCGGGCAGACGGCCATGAGATAGACGTCGTTTTTGTCGGAAAGCAATGCCGCGTCGGTCAGCGTGCCCGGTGTGACCACGCGCACGACCTTGCGTTCGACGGGCCCCTTCGAGGTGGCCGGATCACCGATCTGCTCGCAAATCGCCACCGATTCGCCGAGCTTCACGAGCTTCGCAAGATACTGTTCGACGGCGTGGTGCGGCACGCCTGCCATCTTGATCGGATTGCCCGCGGACGCGCCGCGCTGCGTGAGCGTGAGATCGAGCAGGCGCGCGGCCTTCTCGGCGTCTTCGAAGAACAGTTCGTAAAAGTCGCCCATCCGGTAGAACACGAGCGTGCCCGGGTGGTCGGCCTTGATGCTCAGGTACTGGCGCATCATCGGCGTATGTTGCGCGATGTCGCCTTCGGTGTGTGTAGCCATCCTCGGAGTCTTGCTAGGGGTTCAGGGCGTGAGTTTAACTCGCGCCGTGCGCAGGTGAACCTGGCCAAACGGCCAGCGCCGTGCGTACGTGCTCGTTCGTCACCGGGCGCGCGCAGGTTCGGCTGGTGCGCGCGTCACGGCTGTGGCTATGCCGAACGCATCGCGAAGTCCGCCGACGCGTGGAAGTGCGGCGAAGCGTCCGGCACAAATGGAAACGTGCGCGCCGCCGGGCACCGTGCCGACAATGATCGAGAGCGTGGTTCGGTAAGGATTCCGTACTTTGCAAACGGGCAACCTGCCACGCAGAATCCGGACACGCCGCAAGCGATCGTTGGCATTAGCAGGCAGCCGGGCGTGTTCAGCCCGGAAAACGATCGAGCGGCCGAAGCCGCTCGCTGCTGCCGGACTGCTTGCGATGCAATCACCGCATGGCCGCGCCGGTTTGCGACCGGGCCACGGCACACACGGCTTTCATGAACGTCAGGCCGCGTTGATGCGGGTGTACTTCGAGAGGATCGGCACCATCTGCGCGTACAGCTTCGGGTTGCCCGCGACCACTTCGCCCACATGCAGGAAGTCCGAGTCGCCCGTGTAGTTGCCGATCAGGCCGCCTGACTCCGTCACGAGCAGCGCACCTGCCGCGACGTCCCACGGGCTCAGGCCTTGCTCGAAGAAGCCGTCCATGCGGCCTGCGGCGACGTTCGCCAGATCGAGCGCCGCCGCGCCCGGACGGCGCAGGCCCGCGCAGGCGCGGGTCATATCGGCGAACAGATCGGTGTAGCGCTCGAGGCTGTCCTTCTCGCGGAACGGGAAGCCAGTGCCGATCAGTGCGTCGGCGAGACGGTCGCGGCGGCCCACGCGGATGCGGCGGTCGTTCAGGAACGCGCCGCGGCCACGCGAGGCGGTGAAGAGGTCGTTGCGGGTCGGATCGTAGACGACAGCCTGCGTAATGATGCCCTTGTGCGTGAGCGCAATCGAAACGCAGTAGTACTGGAAGCCGTGGATGAAGTTCGTGGTGCCGTCGAGCGGATCGACGATCCACTGGTATTCGGATTCGTTGTCCGAGTGGCCCGATTCTTCCGCGAGAATGGCGTGATCGGGGTAGGCGGTCTTGAGCGTGTCGATGATCGCCGCTTCCGACGCCTTGTCCACCTCCGTGACGAAATCGTTGTGCTGTTTCTTCGAGACCTGCACGAGCTCGAGATCGAGCGACGCGCGGTTGATGATCTGCCCGGCGCGGCGCGCGGCCTTGACAGCGATGTTGAGCATGGGATGCATGAGCCTGGATCCTTTTTATCCGGCGCGTGCCAAGGGCGGCGCGCCAGTTTGCAGAAGATAAAAGCGTCTAACGATGGACAGGGAGCTTGCGCGGACCTGTCCCGCCAACGGAGACGAATTGAATAAGAGCGAGGTGCGGCGGGCCGGTCGGCCGGATGTCGGCGCCCGTCGATAAACCTTCGATAAACCGTCGACAAGGGCACCGACGCCTTGCGCTCACCCAAAAGAGGCGCGCAACCGCGTGCGAATCCGCCATTTTACCCGAGTCCGGCCGGGTCTTGCTTGACGTGTTCCGCATCGGGCTGCGGGCCAGCCGCAAGGCGCGCTACCATACGCATACGTGTTCGATTCATTTCGCTGTCGTTCGAGACTCATCTTGGTGCATTCCGATCTTCACGCCGCCTCAGGCGACGCCCACGAGCCGCTGCGCGGCGGCTTCACTTCCACGCGTTTCGTGCTCGTCGAGCCGAGCCATCCCGGCAACATCGGCGCGGCTGCGCGCGCGCTCAAGACGATGGGCTTTTCGCGACTCGTGCTCGTCGCGCCGCGCATGCCGCAGGCGCAGAGCGACCCCGATGCCGTCGCGATGGCGAGCGGCGCCGACGATGTGCTGGCGGGCGCCCACGTCGTGCCGACGCTCGCGGATGCGCTCGCGGGCACGCGCTGGTCGCTCGCGATGACGTCGCGCACGCGCGAGTACGGGCCGCCGCCCGGCACGCCGCGCGAGGCGGTGCAGGACGCCGCCCGCCAGGTGGGCGCGCACGGCGATATTGCGATCGTGTTCGGCAATGAGCGCACGGGCCTCTCGAACGACGATGTCGAGCGCTGCAGCGCGCTCGCCCATATTCCGGCGAATCCGGCGTACAGCTCGCTCAATCTTGCGCAGGCGGTCCAGGTGCTCGCCTACGAACTTCGGCTCGCGTATCTCGCCGCAGGCGAGGCGGGCGCCGCGCTTTCGGCTGCGGGCGCTGTGCCCGCGGGGTCTCCGCTCGCCACGAGCGACGACATCGAACGCATGTACGTCCATCTCGAGAACGCGTTGATCGCGCTCGGCTTTCTCGATCCGGCCAATCCGAAGAAACTGATGTCGCGGCTGCGGCGGCTCTTCGCGCGCTCCGGCCTCGAGCGCGAGGAGGTCAACATCGTGCGCGGCATAGCAAAGAACATCCTTCAGATCAAAGGCCGGGATCGGGACGACGAAGCGCGCTAGCCCGCGCACGGCGCACGAAGCGTTTTGCGCCCACGGGATCACGCCGAACGCGGACGATCCGGTGTCGCTCGCGATTCACGGTCTCATCGATCACGCGGCTCACAGCAACGTGCGCGCATGATCTTCGTCGGCGCATAAAGAAGCGCGCCTGCCGGTGTTTCGATGCCGCTCACTCGAGCGGCATCATCCTGAATCCTTCCGCATCGACGCGCAGATAGCCGCCGCGCGGCTTGCCGTGATCGAGATCCCAGTCGGGCAGCACCCAGCGCACGCCGCCAGGTTCCTCGTGGCGGGCGGGGCGGTGCGTATGACCGTGAATGATCGTCCCTGCGCGGCTGCGCTTGAAGAGCGCCGCGACGCCGCGCGCCGTCACGTCGTAGCGCGGCAAGATGGGCCGCAAACGGCCTGCTTCGCTTTTGCTCCGCATCTTCTCGGCGAGCGCGCGCCGCCAGCGCAGCGGCCACGCGAGAAAGAGCAGCTGCACGAGGCGATTGCGCGCGAACTTGCGGAACAGCTGGTAGCCGTGATCCTCGGTGCACAGCGCGTCGCCGTGCGCGAGCGCAATGCGCGTGCCGAAAGCCATGATCGCGATCGGATCGGTCAGCCAGATTGCGCCCGACGCTTTCATGAAGCGCCTGCCCATCAGGAAGTCGCGATTGCCGTGCATGACGTAGAGCGCGATGCCGCGCTCCGAAAGCGAGTACAGCAGCGCGGCCATGCGCGCGACGAATGGATCGTCGAGCATGTCGTCGCCGATCCAGTATTCGAAGAGGTCGCCGAGAATGAACACCGAGTCCGCCTGATCGGCGGTGACGCGGATGAAACGCTCGAACGCGGCGACCGTGTGCGGGATCGCCTCATTCAGATGCAGGTCCGAAATGAACATGAACGGGCGTGCCGCGTGAGGGCGCTTGCCCTCGCCAGGTACGCCCGCAGCGGCGTGTCGTAGTGCCTTTTCCTGCAGCATGAATGAAGCGTGCGCGGTGTGTTGTCAGTCGACGATGACAGCCTTCTCGATCACGACGTCGTCAACCGGCACGTCCTGATGGAAGCCCTTCGAGCCGGTCTTGACCTTCTTGATCTTGTCGACGACTTCGAGGCCCTCGACGACCTTGCCGAACACGGCGTAGCCCCAGCCTTGCGGCGACGGCGACGAGTGGTTCAGGAAGTCGTTGTCGGCGACGTTGATGAAGAACTGGGCCGACGCCGAATGCGGGTCGTTGGTGCGCGCCATCGCGATCGAGCCGCGCTCGTTCTTCAGGCCGTTGTTCGCTTCGTTTTCGATCGGAGCGTCGGTGGGTTTTTGCGTCATGCCGGCTTCGAAGCCGCCGCCCTGGATCATGAAGCCGTCGATGACACGGTGGAAGACGGTGCCGTCGTAGTGGCCCTTCTTCACATAGGCGAGGAAATTTTCAACCGTCTTCGGGGCCTTTTCGGCGTTGAGTTCGAGCTTGATGACGCCGTGGTTCGTATGCAGTTCGACCATGATTCAATCCTTTGCTGTGGCAGGGGTGGTTGGACGGCGCGGCAGCGGCACGAGGCGAAGCGTTGTGCGCTCGCGTGTGCCGGTGCCGCGCCGTGCGATGAGTGGAGCGGCGTTACCCGTTGTTATCCGTTATTTGCCGACGACGGTCGCCGACTGAATCACGATTTGCGTTTGCGGCACGTCGGACATCGGGCCGCGTGAGGTGGTGGGCGCCGCTTCGATCTTCGACACGACGTCCATGCCCTGGGTGACCTTGCCGAACACCGCGTAGCCGTTGCCGTCCGGATTCGGATAGTCGAGGCCGGCGTTATCGACGGTGTTGATGAAGAACTGCGCCGTCGCCGAATCCGGGTCGCCCGTGCGCGCCATCGCGATCGTGCCGGTCAGGTTCTTCAGGCCGGTCTTGCTCTCGAGCGGGATCGGCGCGCGCGTGGGTTTCTCGACATAGCTCGTCGTGTAGCCGCCGCCCTGGATCATGAACCCGCGGATCACGCGATGGAAAATCGTGCCGTTGTACTGGCCTGACTTCACGTACTGGAGGAAGTTGTCGACGGTCTTCGGCGCTTTCTCAGGATAGAGTTCGACGCGGATGTCGCCCTCGCTGGTCTTGATGAGCACCTGCGGGTGCGCGGCCTGCACGGCAGGTTGCGCAAAGGCCGGTGCGTTCGCGATCAGGGCGGCGCTGCCGAGCGCCAACATCAACCATTTCATGAGTATCCTCGGAAAAGCGGGTAGCGGAAAAACAGGGTGCGGCGCTGCGTGCGCAGCGCGACGCGGCTTACTGCGAAGGCGCCATGAACGGCGGCATCGCGAGCGGCCCGCTCGGGCCGCCGAACTGGAATGTCGGGCTGTTCAGCACGGGCGAAGCGAGAGGCGCGGCGCTTGCGGCTGGGGCTTGCGCCGGGTGTGCCGGGTGTGCCTTACCCGGCGCATTGGACGGCGCGACGATATTCTGGAGGTCGGTTAAGCGCTGCTGCGTCGTGCCGCTCGCATGGCCGAGCGCCGTTGCGCGTCGGTATGACGCATCGGCCATGCGCAGATAGAGGTCGCCGAGGTTCTCCCAGGCGAGCCCATAGGACGGGTTCGCCTTGACCGCCGTTTCCAGCGCGACGCGCGCATCGTCGAAGCGGCCGTGCTTCGCGTAGAGCGCCGCGAGATTGTTGTACGGTTCGGGCAGTTCAGGGTATTGCTGCGTGAGCGCGGTGAATGCCTCGATCGCCTCGTCGTCGCGATTGATGCGCGCGAGGATCGTGGCGCGCTTGAACTTCGCCTGCACGTCGCGCGGGTTGGACTTGATGCGCGCGTCGAGGGCTTCGAGCGCGGCCGCCCAGTTATGCTGCGCGATGGCGCTGTCGGCTTCGGGCGTGCTGTCCGTCGTCGCAAGCGTCGCAGCCTGTGCGATTTGCGCGCTGCCAAGGACGAACGCGACGCTCGCAAGCGCCGCTGCGGCAAGGGTCGCAACGCGAGGCGCGCGGCCGCTGGAAGGTTTCATAGGGTGAGTTCGCGGTGTTATACTCCGAGCCATTCTAACAAAAGGTCTGTGCGTTTTCGTCGCGCGCTTGTTCCGGTTGCATCCGGTATGTTCCGGGCGCGCAGCGTGAGACGCCTGGCTGTCTTTGCTCCTCGTGGTCGTCTCCGCCCAGATCGCAGCCTGAGCGCCGCGGTGCGTCGCACCGGCCGGCCGCGATCGACGCCGTTGCGGATTTTCTTCGACCACGTATCCATCTTCTTTATGGAATCACTGCGCATCTACAACACGCTCGCGCGTGACAAGCAGCCTTTCGTGCCCCTTGAGCCCGGCGTCGTACGCATGTACGTCTGCGGCATGACGGTGTATGACTATTGTCACGTTGGCCATGCGCGTGTGATGGTGGTATTCGATATCGTCCAGCGATGGCTGCGCGCGCTCGGTTATAACGTGACGTACGTGCGCAATATCACCGATATCGACGACAAGATCATTCGCCGCGCGGTGGAAAACGGCGAGACGATCAAGTCGCTCACCGACCGCTTCATCGACGCGCTTCACGAAGACGCCGATGCACTCGGCGTGGCGCGTCCCGATCACGAGCCGCGGGCGACGCACTATATCCCGCAGATGCTCGATATGATCGGCATGCTGCAGAAGAATGGCTACGCGTATCAGGGCACGGATGGCGACGTGAACTACGCGGTGCGCAAGTTCGCGAACTACGGTGCGCTCTCGGGCAAGTCGATCGAAGACTTGCGCGCGGGCGAGCGCGTGGCGGCAAACGACGCCAAGCAGGATCCGCTCGACTTCGTTCTCTGGAAGCAGGCAAAGCCGCAGGAGCCCGCCGATACGAGCTGGGATTCGGACTATGGCCGCGGACGCCCGGGCTGGCATATCGAATGCTCGGCGATGGGCTGTGCATTACTCGGCGAGCATTTCGACATTCATGGCGGCGGCCAGGATCTGCAGTTTCCGCACCATGAGAATGAGATTGCGCAAAGCGAAGGTGCGACCGGCAAGACCTTCGTCAACTACTGGATGCATAACGGTTTCGTGCAGATCGACAATGAGAAGATGTCGAAGTCGCTCGGCAACTTCTTCACGATCCGCGACGTGCTGGCGAAATACGATGCTGAAGTGGTGCGCTTCTTCATGGCGCGCGCGCACTATCGTTCACCGTTGAACTACAGCGACGTGCACCTCGACGATGCACGCAACGCGCTCACGCGTCTTTACACGGCGCTGAAGGACGTGACGCCGGATGCGGGCGAACTCGACTGGGACGAGCCGTTTGCGCAGCGTTTTCGCACGGCGATGAACGACGACTTCAATACGCCGGTCGCGATTGCCGTGCTGTTCGATCTTGCGACTGAAGTGAACCGGACGCGCGATGCGGTGCTCGCGCGTCAGCTGCAACGCCTCGCGCGCGTGATGGGGCTTCTGGTGCGCGAGCCGCGCGTGTTCTTGCAGCAGGCCGTGGGTGCGCCCGAAGCAGGCGCGCTCGACGTAGCCGCAATCGAAGCGAAGATCGCCGCGCGCGCCGCCGCGAAGCAGGCGAAGCAGTATGCGGAGGCGGACCGGATCCGGGCCGAACTGCTCGATGCCGGTGTCGCGCTGGAAGACAAACCGGGCGGATTGACCGAGTGGCGCCGCGTTTGAGCGGGCTGTCCAGTTTCCACTGATCGATTCGCGAGGCAGGAGGCAGGATGGTAACGGCCACAAAGACGCAGGCAAGGCGGTCTGCGTCACAAACGAGCGCGGCGGCGGGCAGGCGCGCGGTGCGCGGCGCCGCGGCGGCGAAGACCGCAAAAGACGTGCTCGATGGCAAGACGGCGCCGGCAAACAAGACGGCGGGCAAGCAAAGCGGGGCGGCGCTCAACGGCGAGGCGAAGCCGGCGCCCAAAGCGGGCGCGAAATCGGCGCGCATGAAGGCCAACGGCGCACAGGTGCCGCTCGATGCCGGAGCGTTGCATGCCGTGCCCGGGCCGCGGCCCGATGGCGCAGCGGCGCCCGAAACGTCGGCTGAAAATCTGTCAGACGCGTTCGAGCTTGAAGTGCAACGCCCCGACTACTGGGATCGCGCGTGCGCCGATCTCGTCAAGCGCGACCGCATTCTCAAGAAGCTGATTCCGAAGTTCGGCCCCGTGCATCTCATGAGCCAGGACGATCCTTTCGTCACGCTCGCACGCTCGGTGGTCGGCCAGCAGATTTCGACGGCGGCTGCGCAGGCGATGTGGCGGCGTGTCGAGGATGCGTGCCCCAAGCTCGTGCCGCAGCAGTTCCTGAAGCTCGGTCACGAGAAGCTCGCGGCATGCGGACTGTCGAAGCGCAAGGCGGAATACATTCTTGATCTTGCGCAACACTTCGTGTCGGGCGCACTGCACGTCGGCAAGTGGAAGTCGATGGACGACGAGGCAGTGATCGCCGAGCTCACGCAGATCCGCGGCATCGGCCGCTGGACTGCGGAGATGTTCCTGATCTTCAATCTCGCGCGTCCGAATGTGCTGCCACTCGACGACCTCGGACTGATCCGTGCGATCAGCGTCAACTACTTCAGCGGCGAACCCGTCACGCGCAGCGAAGCACGCGAAGTCGCGGCCAATTGGGAGCCGTGGCGTACCGTCGCGACGTGGTATATGTGGCGCAGTCTCGAGCCCGCGTGAGCCGCGTGCTTCGGTTTGACGGCATTTGAAGGTGCAGATGCGGTTGAGTGTTTGACTATCGTCATCGTCAACCGATAGTTCTGCGCCAGTTTCGATGCGGGCAGTCGCGGTTAGAATACGCGCTGCCGGCAAGTGCAAGGATTCCAACACATGAAAACCACGTTTCTGGATTTCGAACAGCCGATCGCTGAACTCGAAGCGAAAATCGAAGAACTGCGCTTCGTTCAAGACGACTCGGCCGTCGATATCTCGGAGGAGATCGACCGGCTTTCGAAGAAAAGCCAGCAGCTCACGAAGGACCTCTATTTAAGTCTGAGCCCGTGGCAGGTCTCGCAGATCGCGCGCCATCCGCAGCGTCCCTATACGCTCGACTACGTTCACGAGCTGTTCACCGATTTTCACGAACTGCACGGCGACCGCGCGTACGCGGACGACCTGGCGATCGTCGGCGGCCTTGCGCGCTTTAACGGCCAGGCCTGCATGGTGATGGGGCAGCAAAAGGGCCGCGACACGAAGGAGCGCGCTGCGCGCAACTTCGGCATGCCGCGTCCCGAAGGCTATCGCAAGGCCGAGCGCCTGATGCGCCTCGCCGAGAAATTCGGTCTGCCGATCTTCTCGTTCGTCGACACGCCGGGCGCATATCCGGGCATTGGCGCGGAAGAGCGGGGCCAGTCGGAAGCGATCGGCCGCAATCTGTACGTGATGGCCGAACTGAAGACGCCGATCATCACGACGATCATCGGTGAAGGCGGCTCGGGCGGCGCGCTCGCGATTGCCGTGGCCGATACCGTGCTGATGCTGCAATTCTCGACCTACTCGGTCATTTCGCCGGAAGGCTGCGCGTCGATTCTGTGGAAGAGCGCCGCGAAGGCGCCCGAGGCTGCGGAAGCGCTTGGCCTCACCGCGCACCGCCTGAAGGCGCTCGGTCTCATCGACAAGATCGTGAACGAGCCGCTCGGCGGCGCGCATCGCGATCCGAAGGGCATGGCCGCATTGCTGCGCCGCGCGCTCTCCGACTCGCTGCGCCAGTTCCAGGGCATGAGCGTCGCCGATCTGAAGGAGCGTCGTTACGAGCGCCTGATGGCCTACGGCAAATTCAAGGAAACGACGCCGGGCGCATAAGCCTCGCGTCTACATGGCCGGCGCGAACGCGCCGTCACGCTGTGACTGACCATCCCGATCCCGACGCCGGGCGCATCGTTCTCGATGCGCTCGGCGTCGCGCTTTCCAGCCTCCCGAACGACAGCATCGTCGCCGTTGCCTATAGCGGCGGCCTCGATTCGTCCGTGCTGCTCGATGCCGCCGTGCGCATCGCGGGCACGTCGCGTTGCGTCGCGCTTCACGTGCATCACGGTCTGAGTCCGAACGCCGACCGGTGGCTCGCGCATTGCGCGGCGACGGCGAGCGTGCTCGGCGTGGCGTTCGACGCGCGGCACATCGCGGTGGCTCGCGCCGATCGTGCGGGTATTGAGGCGGCGGCGCGCGAGGCGCGTTACGGCGCGCTCGACGAGATGTGCGCCGCGTATGGCGCGCAGTCGCTGTGGCTCGCGCAGCACGCCGACGATCAGGCCGAGACTGTGCTGCTGCAATTGCTGCGCGGGGCAGGGCTCGCGGGGCTGGCCGCAATGGCGCCGGCGCGCACGCCCGCTGGCGGCGTGCCGCGCGTGCGGCCGTTCCTGTATCTGTTGCGCTCGCAACTGGAAGCGTATGCGCACGCGCACGGCGTGCGCTGGGTCGACGACGAATCGAACGTCGATACGCGCTACGCGCGCAATGCGCTGCGCCATGACGTGATTCCTGCGCTCGCCGCGCATTTTCCGGGCTATCGCGATGCGCTTGCGCGCACGGCGGCGCATGCGGCGTCGGCGCAGCGTCTGCTCGACGAACTGGCGCAGATCGACCTCGGCGATATCGCCGTCGGCCACGATGCCGAGTCGCTCTTGCATGCGAAGCTGGTCGCGCTCGACGATGCGCGCGCACTCAACGTACTGCGTTACTGGATGCGCACGCTCGGTCTGCCCACGGCGTCGACCGCGCGTATCGCCGATGCGTTGCGCCAGTTGCGCGAGATCGCCCGCGAGGACGGCTCCGGCGGCGATCATGCGTTGGGCGTCGATCACGCCGGGCAACGGCTGCGCTGCTATCGCGGGAAGGTTTTCTGGGAGAGGGCGCGTGAGCCGAAGGTTGCGCAATCGGTGCGTGAACCGGCCGAACTGAGCTGGCATGGCGAGGAAATCTGGCGCTTGCCGCAGTGGCGCGGCACATTCGTGTTTGCGCCCGCCGATGCCGCCGACCCCGGTGCAGTGCCCGAAGCGCTGCTCGCCAGCCAACCGCTCGTCGCGCGCGAGCGCTCCGGCGGCGAGCGCGTGCGCGACGCGTCAGCAGGGGTGAGCCGCACGCTCAAGCATCTGTTTCAGCGGCAGGGCATTCCGGCCTGGGAGCGCGACGTGCCGCTGCTCTTCAGCGGCGAGACGCTCTTGTTCGTGCCACGCATCGGCGTGAATCGCGCGGCGTTCCCCGAGTGGGAATTTGCCGCGCACGGAGGCGCGTCTTCAGTTAAGACGACGTCAACCTGGCGGCGCATCGAGTGGCGCGAGGATCTGCAGATCGCGTGACGTTATAAAAATAAATCGGACCCCATTATTAACGCTGCCATGGCGTCGATATTGATAAAAAGGGTTTAATCAATAGCGCCAATTGCTGCAAATCCTTGCTGCACAAGCCTTTTTCGTCCATGAGCAGGCAATTTCGTCTTGAAATTTCCGCGCCGATCGGGTAGGTTAACTCGTTTGTCCAGCCCGCTTTTTCGTGTTCACGGACGCCGCCAAAAGCGGCAGGCAGTGAAGAGGGCGCGATCTTTCCTTCGGCGGTTAAGCGTCGGTTGCGGGGACATCGTCGCGACATGCGGGCAGGGGCGCCGGAACCCAATCGTTTTTCGCGCGCCGGACAAACTCCGCGCGTGCTGCACGCGCTGCATGCAAGCCGTAGCCAAGCCAGGGGCCAAGGGCCGGGCGGCGAGGCCGTCTTCAGTGCGCCAGCGCGGTAACATCTCCAGTTCAGAACGACAATGGCACTCATCGTACACAAATACGGCGGCACCTCGATGGGCTCGGTCGAGCGCATCAAGAACGTCGCCAGGCGCGTTGCCAAATGGCACAAGGCAGGCCACAAGATGGTCGTCGTGCCTTCGGCGATGTCCGGCGAAACCAACCGCCTGCTCGGGCTCGCGAAAGAGATTTCCGCGCAGCCGAATCCGCGCGAACTCGACATGATCGCGTCAACCGGCGAGCAGGTGAGCGTCGGCCTGCTGTCCATCGCGCTGCACGAAGCCGGCGTCGACGCCATCAGCTACACCGGCTGGCAAGTCCCGGTCAAAACCGACAGTTCGTTCACGAAGGCGCGTATCAGCGAAATCGACGGCGAGCGCGTGCTGGCCGACCTCGATGCGGGCAAGGTGGTCGTGATTACGGGCTTCCAGGGCATCGATCCCGAAGGTCACATCACGACGCTTGGCCGCGGCGGCTCGGACACTTCGGCAGTCGCGGTGGCCGCGGCGCTGGAGGCCGACGAATGCCTCATCTACACGGACGTCGACGGCGTCTACACGACCGACCCGCGCGTGGTGGACGACGCGCGCCGCCTCGATCGCATCACGTTCGAAGAGATGCTGGAAATGGCCAGCCTCGGTTCGAAGGTGCTGCAGATCCGCTCGGTCGAATTCGCGGGCAAGTATCAGGTGAAGACGCGCGTGCTCTCCAGCCTGACCGACCCGATGATGCCGCTCGACGAGGAAATGAAATCGGGCACTCTGATTACTTTTGAAGAAGACGACACCATGGAAAAAGCAGTCATTTCGGGTATCGCGTTCCAGCGCGACGAGGCCCGCATCGCCGTGATGGGCGTGCCCGACAAGCCGGGAATTGCGTATCAGATCCTCGGTCCGGTGGCGGATGCGAACATCGACGTCGACATGATCATCCAGAACCAGAGCGTGGAGGGCAAAACGGCTTTCACGTTCACGGTGGCGCGCGGCGATTACACGCGCGCGATGGATATCCTCACGAACCAGGTGAAGGGGCACGTGAGCGCCGAACAGGTGCTCGGCGACCCGAAGGTGTCGAAGATTTCCGTGGTCGGTGTGGGCATGCGTTCGCACGTGGGCGTCGCGAGCAAGATGTTCCGCACGCTGGCGGAAGAGGGCATCAACATCCAGATGATCTCGACCTCCGAAATCAAGATTTCGGTGCTGATCGACGAGAAGTACATGGAACTGGCGGTGCGCGCGCTGCACAAGGCATTCGATCTCGAGCACGAGTGAGCGCCGTGTGACGTGCGTTTGACGCGCGTTTAATGCGTGTTTGACAGGTCTCGTGGGCGTAGCAGTATGGTGGCCGAACTTTATTGCGCGAGTTTATGTTTCGAAGTCGATCGCGTACCGGTCGAAATCCTGCAAAAAAATACGTCCCACAAATTGACCGCGACGCGCTAACCCGCTATCATCTTGGCTTCGTCGCGCTGCCTCCCTGGCGCGAGCGAAGTTTTCGGGAGACGTGGCCGAGAGGTCGAAGGCACTCCCCTGCTAAGGGAGCATCTGGGCCAAAACCTGGATCGAGGGTTCGAATCCCTCCGTCTCCGCCAGTCATATGGTGGCGAAACCCCGCAAGTTCTCGGACTTGCGGGGTTTTTGTTTTGCGGCTGGGAAATGTGGGTTGCGGGCGTGGCTTGCGCGAATCAATCCGTGACTGGCGGGAATGTCAGGACTGCGCAGCGATGTGCGGCGATGTGTCGTTTTGTCCGGCGCGCCGTTGTAGACCCCCCCCCGAACGACCGAGCGCCGAGTATGTTGACTTCGGCTCGCAAACGTTGCGAGACTCGCCTCTACGGCGTCATGAGCGGTGTTATGCTGCCGGGCGTTGCAGTATCGCGTGGTTTCGGCGCATCTATTGTGAATACCGGGAAAGTTGTTAATGCGATTCACACCACGTTGCGACGCCATGTTGCGCGGGCACTGAGGCGCGGTTTCGCCCACGCCCTTGTAACGAGACGTAACGACGGCTTGCGCAGAGGCGCTCTGTGCATCAGTTATTACAATCGTGAAATGTTCACTGCCCGAGGCTGCGCTATATTGCATGCAACAAAATCATTCGCAAAAAGGTGAGTCCATGAAGTTCGCACGTGTTCTTGCAATGCTTGTCGGGGGTGTGGCTATCGGTGCGTCGGGTGCAGCCATGGCTGGCGGCCTGAACGTTGGCGTCAATATCGGCGTTCCTGCTCCCGTTTATGTCGCGCCGGCGCCGGTGTACGCGCCGCCGCCCGTCGTTTATCAGCCCGCGCCGGTTTATGTTGCGCCGGCACCGGCGATCATCATTGGCTGGCACGGAGACCGCTATTGGGATGGCCGCCGCTACTGGGGTCGCGACGATTGGTATCGCCATCATGGCCGCGGTGAAGATCATGGCCGCTGGGGCGATCGCGATCACGATCACGGCCGCTGGCACTAAGCACATCGTGCGCGGCGCTTGAGGACGCAAAAGCGGACGCAAAAGCGCTGCAAAAGCAAAGCCGCCCAGGAGGGCGGCTTTTTTGTGTCTTGCAGTTGCCCGCGCAACGAAGTGCGGGCAGTGCGTCGGCAGTACGTTATTCGCTGAGGCCGGACATGACGCCCACCACGGCGTGAAAGCCGCCATCGACGTGCATGATCTCGGCGGAGATGCCGCTCGCGAGATCGGAAAGCAGGAACGCGGTCGAGTTGCCGACTTGTTCGATCGTCACATTACGCTGCAGCGGCGCGTTCGCCTCGACAAAGCCGAGAAGCTTGCCGAAGCTCTTGATGCCGCTCGCCGCGAGCGTCTTGATCGGGCCGGCCGAAACGCCGTTCACGCGGATACCCTTCGGGCCGAGCGAAACCGCGAGATAGCGCACGCTTGCTTCGAGCGAGGCCTTCGCGAGGCCCATCGTGTTGTAGTTCGGAATCGCGCGTTCGGCGCCGAGGTAGGTCAGGGTGACGAGCGATGCGTTGCTGGCGAGCATCGGCTCCGCAGCTTTCGCGAGCGCGGGGAAGCTGTAAGCCGAAATGTCGTGCGCGATGCGGAAATTTTCGCGCGTCATGCCGTCGAGAAAATCGCCCGCGATAGCCTCGCGCGGCGCGAAGCCGATTGCGTGGACGAGGCCGTCGAGCGTATCCCAATGCTGCTTCAGATCGACGAAAAGGGCTTCGATTTGCGCGTCGTCGGCGACGTCGCAGGGGAACACGAGGTTGCTGCCAAACTCGTTCGCGAATTCTGTGATGCGGTCCTTGAAACGCTCGCCGACGTACGTGAACGCCAACTCTGCACCTTCGCGTTTGCAGGCTTGCGCGATGCCATATGCGATCGAGCGGTTCGACAGCAGCCCGGTCAGCAGGATGCGTTTGCCAGCGAGGAAGCCCATGGATTCTCCTAATCAGGTCAATGCGTCGCGCGCCCGGAGTGCCGTGCCGCGCGGTTTGGGTAGAATTCTCTCACAAGACACCGCTCACTGGACAAATCGCCACCCATGACGACAGTAACGCCCGCCAGGGCAGCGCGCGCGCAGCGCGGGCAAACGGTTGCGACGCGGCTTTGCGCGTGGGCGAAGAGGGGGGCGGCCTGTTGTCTGGCGCTCACGTTCTCATTCGCGGCGATGCCGTTCGCGCACGCCGCGTATGCGATTGCGCAATTCGGCGAGCCGAAGTATCCGCCCGGTTTCCGGCACTTCGACTATGTGAATCCGGATGCGCCGAAGGGCGGTACGCTCGTGCTCGCGAATCCGGACCGCCTCACGAGCTTCGACAAGTTCAATCCCTTCACGATGCGCGGCAACGCGGCGCCCGGCCTCGGCTTGATGTTCGAGAGCCTGACCGCGGGCAGCATGGACGAGGTGGCATCCGCATACGGCCTGCTTGCCGACGACATTCGCATCGCACCCGACCGGCTTTCGGTGACGTTCCACCTGAATCCGCGCGCGCGTTTTTCGAACGGCGATCCGGTCACGGCCGCCGACGTCAAATTCTCGCTCGACACGCTCAAGAGCCGACAGGCTTCGCCATCGGTGCAGGCGAATTTCAGCGAAATCACGCGTGCCGTCGTGATCGATCCGGCGACGATCCGCTTCGAGTTTCGCACCCGTAACCGCGAACTGCCGCTGATCGCGGGCGGCATGCCGGTGTTTTCGCAGAAGTGGGGGATGCGCGCCGACGGCAGCCGCATTGCGTTCGATCAGATTGCGTTCGAGGAGCCGATCGGCAGCGGGCCATACGTGATCGAGCATCACTCGAATGGCCGCACGATCACCTACAAGCTCGATCCGCACTATTGGGGCAACGACTTGCCGGTGCGCGTCGGCACGAACAACTTCGAGCGCATCACCTACAAGCTCTATTCCGACGACGTCGCACGGCTCGAAGCGTTCAAGGCTGGCGAATACGATGCGCTCGTCGAAAACGTCGCGCGCAACTGGGTGCGGCGCGACGTCGGCAAGCGGTTCGACAGCGGCGAGCTCATCAAGCGCGAGTTCCCGCAGCACAACGGCACGGGCATGCAAGGCTTCGTCATCAACCTGCGCAAGCCGATTTTCCAGGACGTGCGCGTGAGGCAGGCACTCGATCTCGCGCTGGATTTCCAGTGGCTCAACCGCATGCTGTTCTACAGCCAATACACGCGGCTGGATAGCTGGTTCGCGAATACCGAGTTGCAGGCGAAGGGGCTGCCCTCGACGGGCGAACTGGCCTTGCTCGAACCGTGGCGCAAGGACCTCGATCCAGCTGTGTTCGGCGCGCCGCCGGTGCAGCCGAACACCGATCCGCCCGGCTCGCTGCGTGCGAATCTGCTCAAGGCGCGCGGCCTGCTTGCGGCAGCGGGCTGGACCTATCGCGACGGCGCGCTGCGCAACGCGCAAGGCGAGCCGTTCGAGTTCGAAGTGCTCGACGATACGAGCGCCTCGGCGCAGTGGGCGCCGATCATGGCGCAGTACACGCAGGCGCTCGTGCGGCTCGGGATTCGCGTGAACTATCGCGCGGTCGACTTTGCGCTTTATCAAAAGCGGCTCGATGCCTTCGACTTCGACATGACGACGATCCGCTTTCCCGACGTGCAGGTGCCGGGCGCGGAGCAGGTCGACCGCTTCGGCAGCAAGGCCGCCGACGAGCCGGGCTCGGGCAATCTGATCGGCGTGAAATCGCCGGCCGTCGATGCGATTCTCAAGGCGCTCACGCAGGCGCAAACGCTCGATCAACTGCTCGATGCTGCGCATGCGCTCGACCGGGTGCTCATGCGCGGCTACTATGTCGTACCGCAGTGGTACAACACGACGCACCGCGTCGCGTTCCGGAACACGCTGGCTTACCCGGCGAAGCTGCCGCTTTATTACGGCGCGATCGACTGGATCACCTCGACATGGTGGTTCAAGCCGCACCAGAACGTCGCGCCCTGACGCGGTCTTGCCGCGCAGTCATAACTCACGGACGCCAGGAGCATGTGGAGCTATATCGTCAAACGCTTGCTGCTGATGATCCCGACGCTGTTCGGCGTATTGACGCTGACCTTCGCCGTGATTCAGTTTGTGCCGGGCGGCCCCGTCGAACAGGCGGTGCGGGAACTGCGCCGCGGCGCGGAGCAGGGCATGCCGTTCGGCATGCGCGCGCATTCGGGCGTCGATGCGCAGCAGATCGCGCAGCTCAAGGCGCTCTACGGCTTCGACAAGCCGCCGCTCGAACGCTATTTCCTGATGCTCCGGCGCTTCGCGCGCTTCGATCTCGGACAGAGCTACTTCCATCACCAGAGCGTGTGGTCACTGATCGTTTCGAAGCTGCCGGTGTCGATCAGCATCGGGTTATGGACGTTCTTTCTCACGTATCTGATATCGGTGCCGTTGGGCATCGCGAAAGCGGTGCGCAACGGCTCGCGCTTCGATCTCGTCACGAGCCTCGTCGTGCTGATCGGCTATGCAATTCCGGGCTTTGTGCTCGGCGTGCTGCTGCTCGTGCTGTTTGGCGGCGGCACGTTCCTGCAGTTGTTCCCGTTGCGCAACCTCACGTCCGACAACTGGGACACGCTGTCGTGGGGCGGCAAGATCCTCGACTACCTGTGGCACATCACGCTGCCCGTGACGGCGTCGGTGGTCGGCAGTTTCGCCGTGACGACCATGCTCACGAAGAACGCGTTCCTCGAAGAGATCCGCCGTCAATATGTGCTGACCGCGCGCGCAAAAGGCCTCTCAGAGCGCACCGTGCTCTGGAAGCACGTGTTCCGCAATGCGTTGCTGCCGCTCGTGGTCGGGTTTCCCGCGGCGTTTATCGGCGCGTTCTTCACGGGCAGCCTGCTGATCGAGACGCTCTTTTCGCTCGACGGCCTCGGGCTGCTTTCGTACGAGTCGGTGGTGCGGCGCGACTATCCGGTCGTGCTCGGCACGCTTTATCTCTTCACCTTGATCGGACTGCTGACAAAGCTGATCTCCGATCTCTGCTACGTGTGGGTCGATCCCCGCATCCAATTCGAACAACTGGAGCGCTGAGTTGAACCGAGTCCGTTCCGGCGCAGAATCCGCATTGCGCACCGAGTCCGTGCGCGCTTTCAAGTCACCCACGCCGGCCTCGCGCGTCTGGGCGCGCTTTCGGCAGCAGCGGCTCGGCTACTGGAGCCTGATCGTGTTTCTCGTCGCGTTCGCGGCGAGCCTTGCCGGTCCTCTCTGGAGCAACGACAAGCCGCTCGTCGTGCGCTACGACGCTCACCTGTATTTCCCGCTTTTCAAGGAATATCCCGAGACGACGTTCGGCGGCGATTTCCCGACGCCCGCCGATTATCTCGATCCGTATATCCGCCATCGTTTCGACGCGCCGGGCAACTTCGCGATCTATCCGCCGAATCCGTACTACTACGACACGCTCAACTACTTCTCGAAAGTGCCGAATCCGGCGCCGCCTTCGCGGCAGAACTGGCTCGGCACCGACGCGAGCGGCCGCGATCTTTTCGCGCGGCTGCTCTACGGTTTTCGCGTCTCGGTGGAGTTCGCGCTCGTGCTGACCGCGATCGGCACGATCATCGGCGTGCTCGCGGGCGCCGTGCAGGGGTACTTCGGCGGCAAGGTCGACATTTTCGGGCAGCGGCTCATCGAAATCTGGAGCGCGATGCCCGAGCTGTATCTGCTCATCATCTTCGCGTCGATTTTCGAGCCGGGTTTCATCCTGCTGATCATTTTGTTGTCGCTCTTCGGCTGGATCGGACTCTCCGACTACGTGCGCGCCGAATTCCTGCGCAACCGCAATCAGGATTACGTGCTCGCCGCGCGTGCGATGGGTCTCTCGAACTGGCAGATCATCTGGCGCCACGTGCTGCCCAATAGCCTTACGCCGGTCATCACGTTCCTGCCGTTTCGCATGAGCGGCTCGATCCTCGCGCTCACCAGCCTCGATTTTCTCGGCCTCGGCGTGCCGCCGCCGACGCCGAGTCTCGGCGAACTGCTTGCGCAGGGCAAGGGCAATCTGGACGCGTGGTGGATTTCGATGTCGACGTTCGGCGTGCTGGTCGTGACGCTGCTGCTGCTCACGTTCATGGGCGATGCGCTGCGCAATGCACTCGATACGCGCATCTCCGATGCGATGAAGGCCGGAGGCAACCAGTGAGCGCGCCTGGGCAGGAATCCGGCACGCCGCTGCTCGCAATCGAGGGCCTGAGCGTACGGTTTAACGACACGGTCGCCGTCGACGACATCGCGTTCGAGATCGGACGTGATCAACGCGTGGCGCTGGTCGGCGAATCGGGCTCGGGCAAGACGGTGACGGCGCTCGCGATCCTTCGGCTGCTGCGCGACGCGCAGGTGACGGGGTCGATCCGTTTCGACGGCGAAGATCTGCTCGTGAAGAGCGAGCGCGCGATGCGCGGGCTGCGCGGCAGCGACATTGCGATGATCTTCCAGGAGCCGATGTCGGCGCTCAATCCGCTCTATACGATCGGCGAACAGATCGCCGAGACGATCGTGCTGCACGACGGCGTGACGAAGAAGGAGGCTTACGGGCGCGCGGCCGGGTTGCTTGAACGCACGGGCATTCCGGAGCCGCGCAGGCGCATTTTCGACTACCCGCACCAGTTGTCGGGCGGCCAGCGCCAGCGCGTGATGATCGCGATGGCGCTCGCGTGCCGGCCGCGCCTCTTGCTCGCGGACGAACCGACCACGGCGCTCGACGTGACGATTCGCGGCCAGATCGTTGAGCTGCTGCTCGAACTGCAGCGCGAAGAAGCCAAGAAACCCGGCGGGGGCATGTCGGTGCTGCTCATCACGCACGATCTGAACCTCGTGCGCCGCTTTGCGCAGCGTGTCGCGGTGATGGAGCGCGGCAAGCTCGTGGAGGTCGGCACCGTCGAACAGATTTTCGAAGCGCCGCAACATCCGTACACGCAGCGGCTGATCGCGAGCCGGCCGGAGCGCAACGTCGTGCCCGTGCTGCCCATCGCGCCGGTGCTGCTGGAGGCGAGGGGCGTCGTCGTGGACTTCCCGACCCGATTGCCCGGCTTCAAGGGCTGGTGGCACAAGGGACGCTTTCGGGCCGTGAACGACGCGACCGTTTCGGTGCGGCAGGGCGAGACGCTCGGCATCGTCGGCGAGTCCGGATCCGGCAAGTCGACCCTGGCGATGGCAATGTTGGGCCTGCAACGAACTGCCGCAGGTCAGATCGAGTTCCAGGGCAAACCGCTCAAAAGTTATCTGGGGCGCGAAAAACTTTCGTTGCGCTCGCATCTGCAGGTCGTCTTTCAGGATCCATTCAGTTCGCTTTCGCCGCGGCAGACCATCGAGCGCATCGTCGGCGAAGGGCTCGCGCTGCATCGGCCCGATCTCGGCAGCGAGGAGCGCCGCAAACGCATCGTTGCAACGTTGCGCGAAGTCGGGCTCGACCGCACGGCTTTGCAACGCTATCCGCACGAATTCTCGGGCGGGCAGCGCCAGCGCATCGCCATCGCCCGCACGCTTGTGCTCGAGCCGCGCGTGATCGTGCTCGATGAGCCGACCAGCGCGCTCGACGTTTCGATTCAGCAACAGGTGTTGCGATTGTTGACGGATTTGCAACGCAAATACAACCTCGGCTATGTTTTCATCAGCCACGATCTCGAGGTGATCGGTGCGATGGCGCACCGGGTCGCGGTGATGCAAAACGGGGCGATCGTGGAGGCAGGGGACGTCGATCGGATCTTCGACGAGCCGGCGCATCCTTACACGCGAAAATTATTGAAAGCTGCGCTGTCGCGATGACGAAGGCGCAGAAACCTGCGCCAATGATGTGGTTATTGCGATTGTTTTTTTCTATTTGTTTTGACACGCAAATACTTACTGGCTAGTATCGTCCAGAGTTTTTTTCTAACCCCCTGTTTCGCGGGCACTTTCTACCGAACAATGCAGTACCGATACTTGACCCAGGCTTGTGCGCGCGTCGTCGCCGGGATGTTCATCGGCATACTGGTAGCCGCGGCGCCCGGCGCCTTCGCCGACGAAGTAAGCAGCTCTACCCAGGATGTCTCCGGTTCGCACAGCATTGCGGCGAACGCCCAGGCTACGCAATCCCTTCCCACTGAACAGGCGACCCCGGCTTCGGCTGGCAGCGGCGCCCGATCGTTCCTCTCCGGCATGGCCGGCAAGGCCGGCGACGTCGTTGTGGGCGCACTGAACATGATCGGCGTCCGTTATCGCTGGGGTGGCAGCACTCCGGATTCGGGCCTCGACTGCAGCGGCTTCGTGCGCTATGTGTTCCAGGACACGCTCGGCATGTCGCTGCCGCGCCGCGCGGAAGAGATGAGCCGTGTTGGCGAGAAAGTCAGCATGCGAAATCTCAAGCCGGGCGATCTCGTGTTCTTCAACACGATGCGCCGCACCTTCTCGCACGTCGGCATCTATATCGGCGACAACAAGTTCGTGCATTCGCCGTCCACCGGCAGCACGATCCGTGTCGACGATCTTGACGACGGCTATTGGGAAAAGCGCTTTACCGGCGCCCGCCGCATCGAAGCGTCGTTTACGCCGCAACAGCAGCAGGACCTCCGGCAGCGTGTGAGCGTTCAGCTCAGCGGCAGTTCTGGCGGCAATTAAGCGCGGCAACTAAGCGCGACGACGCGCAACCAGGCGGTCCGGGTTCTCGAAAAGCCTGCTTCATCTGAAGCAGGCTTTTTGCGTTGGCGCGGGCCGCAGCCCGCGTTCTCTCAGGCAAACGAGGCGTGGACGGCCGCCAGCTTGCGCTCCAGCTCCGGCATCATCCTCGCGACGGCCTCCTCACCGGCGAGGATGGCCGCGTTGCGCTGGCCAAAATCGCTGCCCGACATCGCGTTCAGGGCCGGACGAATCACCAGGTCCGCGTATTTCTCAAGTTCGTAGTTCTTGATCGACTGGCCCATAATTGTGAAGGTCTGCATCAGCACGTCGAACTGACTGACCGTAGCGGCCGTTTCCGGGCGCGCAGAGATATCGACCGCGATCACGAAGTCGGCGCCCATCTTGCGCGCGAACGAAGCCGGCACGGGACTCACGAGGCCGCCGTCGACATATTCGTGGCCGCCGATCTTTACCGGCTCGAAAATCGACGGCAGGCTGCACGACGCACGCACCGCCGTGCCGGTATTGCCGCGCTGGAACAGGATCGCCTCGCCGCTGTGCAGATCGGTGGCGACGATGCCGAGCGGCTTCGCCATCTTTTCGATCGGGCGGTTGCGCAGGGTCGTGTTCAGGTAATTCTGCAGGGCGACGCCGTGCAGGAAGCCGCGCGTGCTGAACGGCATGGCCCAGTCGCTGATCGACGCTTCGTCCATCTGCAGCGCGAGCTTGTTGAGGGCGAAACCATTCATGCCCGAGGCGTAGAGCGCCGCGACCACCGAGCCCGCGCTCGTACCCGACACCACATCGACGTGGATATTGCGCGCTTCCAGCGCCTTGATCACACCGATATGCGCAAAGCCGCGCGCAGCGCCGCCGCCGAGCGCGAGGCCGACGCGGACCGGGCGAGCCGGCCTCGCGATGGGCGGCGGGGCGGTCGTCTCGCTGACGGGCGGTGCGACTTTGGCGGTTTCGGTGACTGCGGTCGTGCAGGCTGCGAGGACAGTGGACGCTGCCGCGAGCGTAAAGCTGCGGCGGCTCAAAGAGGGCGATGACGGCTTCAAACGGGTTCTCCAACCGGCGCCGGACGGGCTGTCGTGGGGCGCGCAATCACAGGATCACACCCGGATCACACGCCGCGAACGGTCCGTGGGCCGCAATCTGGTCGCGTGGGCAGCGCCTGGCGTTCCCCGCGGCGCCGGGCGATGGATACGGCGCGCCGACATCATAAGGCAAAGCCGCGCCGGTTTTCAAAAAGCGCTTGTAACGCGTTGTGTCGGCGCGGGTTTGGGTTCACGGGGCGGCCATGCATCGGCGCATGCGTCGGCACATGCATCGACACATGCGTCGGCACATGCGTCGGCACATACATCGGCACATACATCGGCCCAGGATGCGCGCACGGTCGCGAAGCGCGGGACGATGCGCGGCAAAGCGGCCCGTGCCCCATTCGCCGGGCGCGTGCGCGGCCCGAGGCCGGGCCGAAGGTGCCTGCGGCGGGTATAATCCGGTCTCGAATTTTCCCGGTTCTTCGTTCGCAGGCGTGTCGCGTTGGGTCGCGCCGCGCCGTTGGCGAACCCCGCCGACCGTCGCCGACCGCAGTCGCGCGGCCGTACCGTCTCCGAGTAATTGCACATGACCACGACTCCTGTCCGTACCCGCTTCGCGCCGAGCCCGACCGGCTTCATCCACCTCGGCAACATCCGCTCCGCGCTCTATCCGTGGGCGTTCGCGCGCCACAACAAGGGCGTATTCGTGCTGCGGATCGAGGACACCGATGTCGAGCGGTCGACGTCCGAAGCGGTCGACGCGATCATCGAAGGCATGGCGTGGCTTGGTCTCGATATCGACGAAGGCCCGTTCTACCAGATGCAGCGCATGGACCGTTACCGCGAAGTGCTCGCGCAGATGGCCGAGCAGGGCCTCGTGTACCCGTGCTACATGTCGACGGAAGAACTGGACGCGCTGCGCGAGCGCCAGCGCGCCGCGGGTGAAAAGCCGCGCTACGACGGCACGTGGCGTCCCGAGCCGGGCAAGGTCCTGCCGGTGCCGCCGGAGGGCGTGAAGCCGGTGCTGCGCTTCCGTAACCCGCTGTCGGGCGTCGTCGCGTGGGACGATGCCGTGAAGGGCCGCGTCGAGATTTCGAACGAGGAACTCGACGACCTCGTGATCGCGCGCCCGGACGGCACGCCGACGTACAACTTCTGCGTCGTGGTCGACGACCTCGACATGAAGATCACGCACGTGATCCGCGGCGACGACCATGTGAACAACACGCCGCGCCAGATCAACATCCTGCGTGCGCTCGGCGCAGAGCCGCCGGTCTACGCGCACCTGCCGACCGTGCTCAACGAGCAGGGCGAGAAGATGAGCAAGCGCCACGGCGCGATGAGCGTGATGGGCTATCGCGATTCGGGCTATCTGCCGGAAGCGGTGCTGAACTATCTCGCGCGGCTTGGCTGGTCGCACGGCGACGCCGAAGTGTTTTCGCGCGACCAGTTTGTCGAGTGGTTCGATCTCGAGCACCTCGGCAAGTCGCCTGCGCAATACGACCAGAACAAGCTCGACTGGCTCAACAACCACTACCTGAAGGAAGCCGATAGCGCGCGTGTCGCGCAACTCGCGAAGCCGTTCTTCGAGGCGCTCGGCATCGACGATGCATCGCTCGCGCAGGGTCCGTTGCTCGAAGGCGCGATTGCGCTGCTGAAGGATCGCGCGAATACGATCAAGGAGATCGCCGAGAGCGCGCAGATGTTCTATCGCGAGCCGCAGCCCGAAGCCGAGGCGCTCGCGCAGCACGTCACGGACGCCGTGCGTCCGGCGCTCGCCGACCTTGCTGGTGCATTCAGGGCGGCTGAGTGGACGAAGGAGGGCATTTCGGCTGCGATGAAGGCGACGCTCGCCGCTCACAAGCTGAAGATGCCGCAACTGGCGATGCCGGTGCGCCTGTTCGTGGTGGGCACGACGCACACGCCCGGCATCGATGCGGTGCTCTCGCTCTTCACCCGTGATGTGGTGGTGAGTCGCATCGAGCAGGGTCTCGCGAAATCGGCTTGATCTTTTTTCAAGATTTTCTGCGCCGGCACTAGCGCCGGCGCAGGAGTTCTTGTAGTATTCGGGCTCCGTTGAAAACGGAGCGTGAACAGGCTCAATGAGCAAGTTGCAAAGTTCACGACGGAGTGGCTGGATCGGCGAAGTTTCAAGAACGAAAGTTTCAAGAACGTTGCCGGAAACGATCCAAAAGCTCTTTACAAAAGCGAAATTGCTCCTTATAATCTCGCTTCTGTTCTGCAAGGGGGTATAGCTCAGCTGGGAGAGCGCTTGCATGGCATGCAAGAGGTCAGCGGTTCGATCCCGCTTACCTCCACCAACAGAGCAGAGTAAGAATTTCTCCGCGAAAGCGGATGTGAAGAAAAAAATCTTCACATAATGCGGTAAAGAAGTTAGAATCTTGTTTTTCGCTGTTGAGTAGATTAAATAGCGGAATGCGGGAAAATGGCAGCAAAGCGCAGTAAAGTGTAGCAAGGCATTATCTGAAAAGATCATGTCCCCTTCGTCTAGAGGCCTAGGACATCACCCTTTCACGGTGAGTACAGGGGTTCGAATCCCCTAGGGGACGCCAGACATAGGCGTCGTCGATGAGATCGATGAAGCAGCAGGTGGGAATCAGTTGACACCCATCTGCGTATGTCGAACTGGAGCGGTAGTTCAGTTGGTTAGAATACCGGCCTGTCACGCCGGGGGTCGCGGGTTCGAGTCCCGTCCGCTCCGCCAGATGAAGCCCGTTCAGGCTATAACTTGAGCGGGCTTTTTAGTTGAAGCAGTAAGGGCGAAAGCCCGTGTTGTCCCCTTCGTCTAGAGGCCTAGGACATCACCCTTTCACGGTGAGTACAGGGGTTCGAATCCCCTAGGGGACGCCAAAGACAACAGCGGCGCCATCGCAGCACGGCGACGCAGCCAGCGGGAATCGACCGACGCCCGCCGGTAGCAGCAGCACTGGAGCGGTAGTTCAGTTGGTTAGAATACCGGCCTGTCACGCCGGGGGTCGCGGGTTCGAGTCCCGTCCGCTCCGCCAGACGAACGAAGCCCACTGGAGTTTTCCAGTGGGCTTTTTTCATTTGGACTGCCGTTTTCCTTTTGTCTGGCCATACGGACAATCTGTCATTGCCGGCGTGCGCGCGGTATCGTAGCGTAATCGAGATTTAACCCGGCGAGATTTAACCCAGCGAGCTTCAACCTGGCGTACCGCTTGCATCCCATGTTCGCACCGAACGACATCCCATCGCGTTTCCAGTTGCGCCAGGCCTCCATGGACGACTTCGAGTTCGCCGAGGCGCTCACGCGCAACAACATGGGTGGCTACTATCGGCGGCACCATCTCATCTGGCGCGGCGATCTGTTTCTTGCGAGCTACCGCGAATCGGAGAACTTCATTCTCGAACTCGATGGCCAGGCGATCGGCGTGCTGCGCATCACCGAAGAGGGCGACTCGCTGCATATTCGCGACGTGCAGATCGCCGAGGGCTACCGCGGCCACGGCGCTGGCACTTTCCTGCTCGACATGTCGCATCGCTGGGCGCGTGAGCGCGGGCTGCGCGAATTGCAGTTGCGCGTGTTCATCGATAACCCCGCTGCGCGGCTCTATCAGCGCATGGGCTATCGCGTGGCAGGACCCAGGCTCGCGAGGCTCGGCTCCATACGGCACATGACACGGCCGGTCTGAGCGCGCGGCCATCCACACGGTTCGATTGCGGCTTGAGACGTAGGATCGACGTTGCGTTCAGTCGCTGCATCGATAAGTTATGCGATGTCTATTCGTCCGTTGCGCCGGACGCATCGCTAGCGGCGTCCCTCGCATCGCGCAACACCGAGTCTTCAGTGCCTTCTTCCGCGCGATCACCCGTGCCGCGCGCGATGAACGCACGCGGACTCTCCCCGAAAGCACGCCGGAACATCGCCGAAAACGCACTCTGGCTCTGGTAGCCGAGTTCCTGCGCGACAATCGCCATCGGCCGTCCCTGATTGAGCAGTGGAATTGCTCGCGCGAGAATGGCCTGCTGTCGCCATTGAGAAAAACTCACGCCGAGTTCCTGCCGGAAGAGGCGCGCGATTGTGCGCGTGCTCGCACCGACCTGAGCGGCCCAATATTCGAGCGAACCTGGCCCGGCCGGGTCGGCGAGCAGCGCCTCGCACAGCGAGCGCAGGCGCTTTTCCTCGGGCATCGGCACCGCGAGCGGCAACGGTGCGGAGCGCGTGATCTCGTCGAGTGCGAGCGCGCCGAGCAGCCGTTCACGTGCGGGTGCGATGCGGCGTTCGTCGATGGCGGCGATCGTTTCGCGCAGGAGCCCCGAGACTTCGACCACGCGGCATGCGTCGAGTCCAGACGGAACCACCGATTCGTCGACATAGAGCGTGCGCAGGAAGGCATCCTCGACGATTACCACTTCATGCGTCACGTAAGGCGGAACCCAGATTGCGCGCGACGGCGGCACCATCCACGTCGTGCCGGGCGTCATCATGCGCAGCACGCCGCGCGATGCATACGCGAGCTGCGCCCACGCGTGGGTGTGCTGCGAGATCCGTACACCGGCTGCCATCGGACGCGAGCGTACACGCACGGGATGCGCGGACGTGGGCTCGAACTCCGGGGGAATATCGGCGAATTCCGCACGCGGGTCGGCGCGTGGGTCGGCGTGCGGACTGGCGTGCGGGTTGGCGTGCAGCGGCGGTTGCAAGGGCATGGTGAAAGACACGCGCACAGGTGCGCGTCATGTGAACGGCTCGCGCTCATTTTAGGTGCAATCCGGCTGCAAGCGCACGGGTGCACGGTCGGCGATGACATGCGATGGCCGTTCGACAGAGGTGTTTGCACCGTCTAATGGGCAGGCATAATACGGACGATTCGCCTTATCCGAACGTATCCGAATTTACCGAACGTATCCGAATGGAGACACCATGAATATCGCTACTGCCGACCTCTGCGACGCACACGAAGACCGGCTCGCTGCCGGCACGCTGCACGTACTCGATCCCGTTTTCCGCTGGTTTGGCCGCTTGCCGTCCTTTAGCGGTCCGGCGTTCACGCTGAAGGTCTTCGAAGACAATTCGCTCGTGCGTGCGACGCTGGAGACGCCGGGCGCGGGCCGCGTGCTCGTCGTCGACGGCGGCGGCAGCCTGCGTTGCGCGCTGGTGGGCGGCAAGCTCGGGGAACTGGTGCAGAACAATGGCTGGGCGGGCATCGTGGTCAACGGCTGCGTGCGCGATACGCTCGAACTGAATGCGCTTGATGTGGGCATTGTCGCGCTCGCGACGCATCCGCAGCGCAGCTTCCGGCGCGGTGTCGGTGAACGTGAAGTGACGGTGCGCATGCCGGGTGCGGCTGTGCGCACGGGCGACTGGATATACGCCGATATCGACGGCGTGCTCGTCTCGCACGAACGGCTCGATGCGGCCTGAGGGGCAACCTGAAGGCCGACCTGAAGGCCGGCCTGAGCGTCAGATGCGCTAACGCGCCAAAAAACACGAAGGCCCGGCAAAAATCCGCCGGGCCTTTTTTCCGCCGGGATCGCGCGTGGCGATCAGCCGGTCATCAGATTTCTTCGTAGAGCGGCAGCGTCAGGAATTCGACGAAATTCTCCGACGTCGACATCTGCTCGAAGATCTGCGCCGCGCGCTCGTACGGCTTCGTGTCGCCGCCCACCACGGCCTTCACCTTGTCCAGCTCCTGCGGGATCAGGTCGCGCACGAGTTCGGCCGTGACCTTGCGGCCGTCTTCGAGCTTGCCCTTCGGCGAGCGGATCCATTGCCACACCTGCGAGCGCGAGATTTCCGCGGTCGCGGCGTCTTCCATGAGGTTGTGGATCGGCACGCAGCCATTGCCCGCGAGCCACGAACCGAGGTAGTGGATGCCGACGTTGATGTTGCCGCGCAGGCCCGCCTCGGTGATCGGCGCTTCCGGGCGGAAGTCGAGCAGATCCTTGCCCGCGATGGTCACATCGGCGCGCTGCTTCGCGATCTGGTTCGGCTTATCGCCGAGCACCTTCACGAACTCTTCCATCGCGATCGGCACGAGGCCCGGGTGCGCGACCCAGCCGCCGTCGTAGCCGTCGGTGGCATCGCGCGCCTTGTCCGAGCGCACGCCGGCCATCGCCTTGTCGTTCGCAGCCGCGTCGTTCTTGATCGGGATGAGCGCGCTCATGCCGCCGATTGCCGGTGCGTTGCGGCGGTGGCAGGTCTTGAGCAGTTCGAGTGCGTAGGCGCGCATGAACGGCACCGTCATCGTGATCTGCGCGCGGTCCGCGAGGCAGAAGTCCTTGTCGTTCTTGAACTTCTTGATTGCCGAGAAGATGTAGTCCCAGCGGCCCGCATTGAGGCCGGAGCTATGCTCGCGCAGCTCATACAGGATTTCGTCCATCTCGAACGCCGCGAGAATCGTCTCGACGAGCACGGTTGCGCGAATCGTGCCGTGCGCGATGCCCACGGCTTCCTGCGCGGCGACGAAGATGTCGTTCCACAGACGCGCTTCGAGGTGGCTTTCCATCTTCGGCAGATAGAAATACGGGCCGCTGCCGCGCGCGATCAGTTCCTGCGCGTTGTGGAACAGATAGAGCGCGAAGTCGAAGAT
This sequence comes from Paraburkholderia denitrificans, assembly GCF_042655705.1. Taxonomy (NCBI): domain Bacteria; kingdom Pseudomonadati; phylum Pseudomonadota; class Betaproteobacteria; order Burkholderiales; family Burkholderiaceae; genus Paraburkholderia; species Paraburkholderia denitrificans. The sequence goes on from NZ_JBHSMP010000006.1 coordinate 228,777, forward strand.
GCCGCCCGACACGCGCTGCCCGTCGACCGTGACGTGCTTCTCGTCGAGGTGCCAGCCGCGCGGGCGCACGATCAGCGTCGCCACCTTGTCGTTGAGCTTGTACGACTTGCCGTTCTGCTCCAGCGAAATCGTGCGGCGCACCGCGTCCTTGAGGTTGATCTGACCGGTGATCTGGTTGTCCCAGTTCGGCGCGTTCGAATCCTCGAAGTCGGTCATGTAGGCATCGGCGCCCGAGTTCAGCGCGTTGATGATCATCTTGCGCTCGACCGGGCCCGTGATTTCCACGCGGCGGCATTCCAGATCCTTCGGCAGAGCCGCGACTTTCCAGTCGGCCTCGCGGATGGCCTTCGTCTGCGCGAGGAAATCGGGGCGCTCGCCCGCGTCGAGACGCTTCGTGCGCTCCGCGCGCGCCTTCAGCAGTTCCTGCCTGCGCGGCTCGAATGCGCGGTGCAGCTTCGCGACGAGTTCCAGCGCCGCGGGCGTGAGAATCGTTTCGAAGCCGGGCTTGATATCAGCCGAAATCTGCATGCCTTGCGGCAGTTGCAACGTGTTAGCCATATTTGCTCCTTGGTCGGTCGGTTTATGAATGCTTGTGTTTTGTGCGCGTCGTCTGGCAGGGCAGGAAGGTCATGCGCCCGGTCGGGGGCGTGCCGGGGTCCGTTCAGGCGGCGCTGCGGTGTCGAGAAAGGCGGCGAGGTCGTCCATGCCGCTTCCGGTGCCGTGCGGGGCGATGCCGAGTTCTTCGGCGGGCAGTCGCTGGCGGTTGATCCAGAACGTCGTGTAGCCGAACCAGCCTGCGCCTGCCGCGTCCCAGCCGTTCGACGAGACGAACACGATTTCGCCTGGCGCTGTGCCGAACGCCGTCGTGCCGAGCGCGTAGGCCGCGGCTGCGGGTTTGTAGGCGCGTACGGGATCGACGGAAAGCACGTGGTCGAAGAGCCCGTTCATGCCCGCGCTTTTCACCGCGACGTCGAGCATGGACGGATTGCCGTTCGAGAGAATCGCGAGGCCGGGGCGCGAGCCGTCTTCACGCGGCGCGCGCAGGCGGCGCAGGACGGGCAGCACGTCGGGGAACGCGGAAAGGCACGCGTATTCGTCCATCAGGCGTTTTTCGTCCGCGCCGGTCAACGCAAGATTCAGGCGGTGCGCCGCATAGCGCAGCGCGTCGAGCGTCACGTCCCAGAACGGGCGATAGCGTGCGCCAGCCGGATCGGACAACGTGCGCAACTGCGTGTATTCGATTTGCTTGAGACGCCAAAGCTGTGAGAGCGCGTCGCCACGGCCGGGGAACATCTGCTCGGCGGCGGCGACGACCGAGTGCACGTCGAACAGCGTGCCGTACGCGTCGAAAATTACGGCTGTCGGGAATCGGGTTGCGCTTTTTGCGGCGGATTGCGCGGCGCTTTGTGCAAATGAAGCAGGCATCGTCGGATCCTCCATCGTCAGTGGGCGTTCTGAATTGTATTGACGCGCCCTATCTCTGAAAAAGGGCGCGCCGATCACTTGATCTTTTACTTTTACCCACTTAATCTGGCCATTCGCACGGTCTTTACCACCCGATTCGTTCACATATTCACTTCTCGTTGCCCGCCGATGGACCGCTTCAAGCAGATCGAAACTTTTGCCGCGGTCGCGGCAAAGGGCAGCCTCTCCGCTGCCGCGCAAGCCGAAGGGGTCGCGCCCGCCATCATCGGTCGCCGTATCGATGCGCTCGAGGAGCGGCTCGGCGTCAAGCTGCTCGTGCGCACGACGCGCCGTATCACGCTGACGTTCGAAGGCGCCGCGTTCCTTGAGGACTGCCAGCGCATCATCAACGACATGCAAAACGCCGAAGCGAGCGTTTCGGCGGGGCGCGTGAAGGCGAGCGGGCACGTGCGCGTGTCGGCGCCGGCGGGCTTCGGACGGCGTCACGTCGCACCGCTCGTGCCGGCGTTCACGAGCGCGCATCCCGACGTCTCGATCACGCTCGATCTCTCCGATCGCCTGGTCGATCTCGTCAACGAGGGTTTCGATTGCGCCGTGCGCCTCGGCGAGCTGCCCGACTCGTCGCTCGTTTCGCTCAAGCTCGGCGAGAACCGCCGCGTGTGCGTCGCTTCGCCGGATTACCTCGCGCGCCGCGGTGCGCCCGAAACGCTCGCCGATCTCGCGCACCACAACTGTCTCGCGCTCGGTGCGAGCGGCGCGAACCAGCAGCGCGGCTGGACGTTTCAGCAAGAGGGGAAGGTGGTGTCGATACGCGTGACGGGCACGATGGAATGCACGGACGGCGCGGTGCTGCACGAATGGTGTCTCGACGGCCACGGACTGGCGTGGCGCTCGTGGTGGGAAGTCGGTGAGGACATCGCGGCGGGGCGGCTCGTTGCCGTGCTCGATGCGTTCGCCGCGCCGCCCGTCGGCATCCATGCCGTGTTTCCGCAGCGTCGGCATCTGCCGTTGCGTGTGCGCCTCTTTCTCGATCTTCTCAAGCATACGTACGGTCATCCGCGGTACTGGGGCGGGGAGTGACGGCTTCGTTCGAGCGCCCACATGCGCGTTTCCGATATGCGTGGAGACCCGCATGTGCGCCTTGCGCCTGTTTTTAGCGCACTACAATCGATCTGACGGGATCCGGATGCGGAATGCCAGGATCGCCGCGACTGGCCGCTGTGCACAACGGAGGGCGCCATGTTCAAGCACATTCTCGTTCCTACCGACGGTTCGGATCTGTCGAAGCAGGCGGTCGACGGCGCGATCGACCTGGCGCGCACCGTTGGGGCACGAGTCACGGCCTACGCGTGTCTGCCGCAATATCCGTATGCACCGTACGCGGACGTCGTGATCGAGCAACCCGGCGATTTCCAGACCCGCGCCGAGCGGGAGGCGCGCGCGCATCTTGAGGAAATCGAGAACACGGCGCGTAGCGCGGGTGTCGTCTGCGAAAGCCGTACGAGTGTTCATCCGTCACCGTATCTCGGCATCATCGAAGCGGCCGAAGCGGGCGGCTGCGACGTGATCTTCATGGCGTCGCACGGACGCCGCGGACTCGGCAGCCTGTTGATCGGCAGCGAGACGCAGCGCGTGCTCACGCATACAAAAATTCCGGTGATCGTTTACCGCTGAGAACGCAAACCACGCGACAGACCCAGCTGCGGCGCGTCACAACCGCCACAGTCGTCACAACCGCCACAGCCGGCGCATGGGCACATACATACAGCCGGTGCCCATGCGCCTTCCGTGGTGCTGCCCTGGTTGGGCTTCATTTGCTGGCGAGACCCGGTGCCGCGTGCCCGGCCGGTTGCCGGGCCGTGCGGCGGGCCGGATCGTGTCCGGCAGTGCCTGGCCTCGTTCTGCCCCCTGATTGGCTCGCCCTGTCGTGGAAGCCTTGTGTCGCAGTATTTGGCGCGCCGGACTGCTGCCGCAGCCGGCGCGCCCCGCCAGGGTCACGCGTACCGGCTGCGGCACCGCCCGGCGGTGCCTTTGCTGCAGGTGGTCTTACGCCACCTTCTTGTCGAAGAATTGCTCGTCTTCCGTCGAACCGTGCAGGGCGGTCGTCGACGCTTCGCGCTCGACCGTCTGCGTCACGGCGTCGAAGTAGCCCGTGCCGACTTCGCGCTGGTGCTTCACGGCGGTGAAGCCCTTTTCGGCGGCGGCGAACTCGGCCTGCTGGAGTTCGACGAACGCGCTCATGTTCTGGCGCGCATAGCCGTGTGCGAGGTTGAACATCGAGTAGTTGAGCGAGTGGAAGCCCGCGAGCGTGATGAACTGGAATTTGTAGCCCATCGCGCCGAGTTCGCGCTGGAACTTCGCGATCGTTGCGTCGTCGAGGTTCTTCTTCCAGTTGAACGACGGCGAGCAGTTGTACGCAAGCAGCTTGCCGGGGAACTGCTGGTGGATCGCTTCCGCGAATTTCTTGGCGAACTCGAGGTCCGGCTTGCCGGTTTCGCACCAGATCATGTCGGCGTACGGCGCGTAGGCGAGACCGCGTGCGATCGACTGTTCGAGGCCGTTGCGCGTGCGGAAGAAACCTTCCACCGTGCGCTCGCCCGTGAGGAACGGCTTGTCGTTGTCGTCGATGTCGGAGGTGACGAGGTCGGCGGCTTCCGCGTCGGTGCGGGCGAGCAGCACGGTCGGCACGCCGCAGACGTCGGCAGCGAGGCGCGCGGCGGTCAGCTTGGCAACGGCTTCACGCGACGGCACGAGCACCTTGCCGCCCATGTGGCCGCACTTCTTCACCGAAGCGAGCTGGTCTTCGAAGTGCACGCCCGCGGCGCCCGCGTCGATCATGGCCTTCATCAGTTCGAATGCGTTCAGCACGCCGCCGAAGCCGGCTTCAGCGTCCGCGACGATCGGCTGGAAGAAGTCGACGTAACCTTCGTCGCCCGGGTTCTTGCCTTCGGACCACTGGATCTGGTCGGCGCGCGTGAGCGTGTTGTTGATGCGCTTCACGACTTGCGGCACCGAGTTGGCGGGGTAGAGCGACTGGTCCGGGTACATTTCGCCGGCGAGATTGGCGTCGCCCGCGACCTGCCAGCCCGACAGATAGATCGCCTTGAGACCGGCCTTCACCTGCTGCATGGCCTGGTTGCCGGTCAGTGCGCCGAGCGAGTTGATGAACGGCTCGGTGTTCACGCCCTTCCACAGCTTTTGCGCGCCTTGCTTGGCGAGCGTGTGCTCAGGCTGGACCGAGCCGCGCAGACGCACCACGTCATCGGCGGTGTAGTTGCGCTTGATGCCTTTCCAGCGCGGATCGGTATCCCATTCCTGTTGGAGTTGCTTCGCTTGTTCCTGACGGGTCGACATGGTGTGCTCCTTCGTTTGCCTGATAGGTAAGACCGGATGAAATCGGTGACTTCGCAAAATGAGGTACTTCTCTCGCGCTTCCGTGCGTTTCGTTTCGTGAAGTCTTATATAAGAGTCTAGGCAAATCGATATGGGGGCGACAGATGTCCTTGCGGGTTTTTTGATGTTTTTTAATTCAATTAAATCAATTGGTTATTTGCATAATTTCGTAATAAGGGATGCGATTTCCCATCTTGCAATGAATTGCTTTGTGCCACGCAGCACAATTTTTTACGAAGCAAAAAATTTTTTCATATCGTGAAACCGTGATGGAGGCAAAAAAAGACCGGTGACGAGGCACCGGTCTTCGATGTGCAGCTTCGGAAGCAGGCCGGAAATCCCGCCTTGCTCCCGCAAGAAACAGCGCTTAGCTGTCGCGACGTGCGCCGCGCGGGCCGTCGTTGCGGCGGGCGCTGTAGCCCTCGCGCGAGCGGCCGTAGCCTTCGCCGCGCGGCTGGCCGTAGCCGCGGCCGTTGCCGTTGCTGTTGCCGCCTTCGCCGCGTGAAGCGCCGTAGCCTTCGCGGGATCCGTTGCCGCCGTCACGCTGGCCGTAACCGCCGTCACGCGACTGGCCGCTGTAGCCGCCACGCGAGCCTTCGGACTTGCCTTGCCAGCCGCCGCCGTTGCCGCCATTGCCGCTACGGTTGCCGTAGCCGCCCGGCTTGCCGCTGCCGAAGCGTCGGCCGCCGTTGCCATTGCCGCCAGGACGGCCGCGGCCGCCGAAGCCGCGATTCGCGGGCGGTGCCTTGCGCGGCTCGAAACCCTCGACCACGTTGACCGGCAGCGTCGAACGCACGAAGCGCTCGATGCGCTTGAGCGCGCCTTGCTCGGCGTGATGCACGAGGCTCACCGCGACGCCCGAGCGGCCCGCGCGACCCGTGCGGCCGATACGGTGCACGTAGTCTTCGGCGAACTTCGGCAGGTCGTAGTTGAAGACGTGCGTGATGCCCGGAATGTCGATGCCGCGCGCCGCGACGTCGGTCGCGACGAGCACGCGCACGCGGCGCTCGCGCAGCGAGCGGATCGTGCGGTTGCGGGCGCCTTGCGGCAGGTCGCCGTGCAGCGCGGCGGATTCGAAACCGGCGTCGGCGAGACGGCCGGCCAGCTGGTCCGCGTCCATCTTGGTCGCCGTGAACACGATGGCCTGGTCGAGGCTCTCGTCGCGCAGCAGATGGTCGAGCAGGCGATCCTTGTGATCGCGGTCGTCGACGTAATGCACGGTTTGCGCGATGTTCGAGTTCGCCTCGATCTTGTGCGTGATTTCGATACGCTCCGGATCCTTCAGCAGGCGGCCGGTGAGCGAGCCGATCTTGCCGTCGAGCGTGGCCGAGAACAGCATGGTCTGGCGCGACTCAGGCGTGGCGGCGACGATCGACTCGATGTCTTCGATGAAGCCCATGTCGAGCATGCGGTCGGCTTCGTCGAGGACGAGCATCTTGAGTTCCGACAGGTCGATGCGGCCGCGCTCGAGGTGGTCGAGCAGACGGCCCGGCGTCGCGACGAGAATCTCGGGGTTCTTGGCGAGCAGCATCAGCTGCTGGCCGTAGGCTACGCCGCCGAGGATGCTGACCGTGCGCAGGCGGCGCAGATGCTTGCCGTAGGTCGACGCAGCGGTGGTCACCTGCATGGCGAGTTCGCGCGTCGGCGTGAGGACGAGAAGGCCCGGGCGCGCGACCGGCTGCGGGCGGCGCTGGCGGCGATCGCCTTGCTCGCCCTGCGGACGCGGCTCGCGCGGCTGTGCGGCCTGCGCCTTCTGGATCTGCGCGAAGCGCTCGATCGCGGGCAGCATGAAGGCCGCGGTCTTGCCCGAACCGGTCGGGCTCGAGACCATCAGGTCGCGCCCGGCGATGGCAGCAGGAATGGCGCGCTGCTGCACGGGAGTCGGCGACTTGTAGCCCGCTGCGGTCAGCGCCGAGACGATCTCCGGCGACAGGCCGAGCGACACGAAGGTCGGGCCTTCGGGCACTTCGGGTGTATCGGTGGCTTGCGCGGCAGCTTGTGCTTGTGCCGCGGTTTGCGCCGATGCATCGGCAGCGTCACCGAGACCGAGGGCAATGCCTGCGATCGCGTCGAGGGGGCTTGGGGTAATGCTCGAAGTCATGAAAATCCTTGGGAATACAGGAAATAGAACGTCGGCGCCAATCGGCATACCCAAGTCGTCGGATTTTGCGAACAAATCGAAAAACGGGGGCAATCCACCACATACGGTGGATTTTCGTTAGAAGCTGTTTCGGATGCGGCGCACCGATATTGGCTTGCCGCCAGCCTGATACATGACGGCCCGAAGGGCCAAGGCAGGAGGGGACAGGTTCTAAACTGGATTGGAGCTTAACGCTGCGAGGCGCCTTGCTGGCCCGCCCAGCTCTGGCTGGGTGGCCGGAACGCGGCGCGACGCGAATTATATCCGGATTTGTTGCGCTGCGCCAGAGCGAGTTGCCGGTGAGGGATTGCGACGCGCTGCGGACGGTGGCGGACGCATCTGCCAGCCGCTCGGGCCGCGATCCATGGCCACCGCGATGGCCATGGCGCAGCGCCTGCCCGGGTGCCTAGCTTGCGTCGCCGCTCTTGAGCGATTCGACCAGCTCGACGTATTGCTGCTTCGCTGCGTCCTGGGCCGTGCCCTTGAGGGCGGCCCAGGCTTCGTACTTGTACTTGCCGACGATGTCGGTGAAACCCGGCTTGTCGCCGTGGACGTCGCCTTTGGTAGCCTGCTTGTAGAGCGCATAGAGGCGCAACAGCGTCAGGTTGCCCGGCCGTTCGGGCAACTGCTGCACTTCTTCATGGGCTTTCTCGAACAGCGCATTTACATCACTCATTGTTTTTCCTCTACGGGTTTAATCGGAAACAGCGCAGAAACAGCGCTGAAACAGGCGCCGATGGTAGCAGCGCGCTCCACATCTGTCTGGAGCGATTCCTCCAGAACCGGGCCGGCGACGCACGCACCATGTCCCGCATGGGAGAGCGCGGGGTGTCGCATTACAATGGCGGTCATGAACGACACCGTGCTGCTTGCCCTCGATACGTCGACCGAATTCTGCTCGGTCGCTCTTCTTCGCGCCACCGCCGCCTCCGGCGGTGCGTCCGTTACCGAACCGTACGCCGAAGTGGCCGTGTGGGTGCGCCACGAGGCCACCGGCGCCGTGTCCAGCACGCGTCTGCTGCCGGCCATCGGCGAGCTGCTCGCCGAAGCCGGGCTGACGCTCGCGGACTGCGACGCTATCGCCTTCGGCGCAGGGCCGGGCTCGTTCACGGGGCTGCGCACAGCAACGGGCGTCGCGCAGGGACTCGCGTTCGGGCTCGATATTCCGGTGGTGCCGGTCGGCACGCTGCTCGTTTGCGCCGAAAGCGCGCGGCTGCGCGATGCCTCCGCGACGCACGTGCTGGCCGCGCTCGACGCCCGTATGGACGAGGCCTATTGGGCCGAGTACGAGTGGGACGCGGCGGCGCGCGACTGGCGTATTGTGCGTCCCGCGTCGCTCGACGCGCCGGAGCGCATCATAGCGCCCGAGGCTCCCTTCACGCTGGCGGGCAATGCCGCCGCGGCGTTCGGCACACGGCTCGCGGCCTCTCATGCGGCCCGCGTGATCGACGCCGAGGCGCTGCCGCACGCGCTGCCGCTCGCGCATGCCGCGCTGCGCGCGTTCCGCGCGGGCCGCACGCTGCGCGCCGACCAGGCGGCGCCCGAGTACGTGCGCAACAAGGTCGCCCAGACCACGGCGGAGCGGCTGGCCGCGAAGGCCGGGCGCGCCGCCCCGGACGCGCCGTCGGCGTCCGCCACAGAGGACGGGCGATGAGCGGCGTGTTGATGACCGACCGCTATCTGTCGCAGATGACCGAGAGCGACCTCGACGAGGTCGCTGCCATCGAGCGGGTCGCATACGAGTTTCCGTGGTCGCGCGGCAACTTCCAGGATTCGCTGCGCAACGGCTATTACGGCATCTGCATGCGCCACATGACGGGCACGCTGCTCGGCTACTGCGTGCTGATGCCGGTGGTCGACGAGATGCATCTGCTGAACCTGTGCGTCGCGCCCGCGGCACAGGGCGCGGGCGCCGGGCTCGCGCTGTTGCGCGAAGCGGTGCGGATTGCGGGAGCGCAGCGGCTCGAAGGGCTGCTGCTGGAAGTGCGGCCATCGAATCATCGCGCGATCCGGCTGTACGAGCAGTTCGGTTTCGTCACGATCGGCCGGCGCAAGAACTACTATCCGGCCCGGCATCACAGCCGCGAGGATGCGATCGTGATGCGTTTTTCTTTTGCAGGGGAGGGCGCGGATGGCGCTCAATGAGTTCGCGCTGGACGAACTGGGCCTCACGCCGCGCTGGGTGAGCAAAGGCACGCAGGCGTCGCGTGTCGCCGCAACGGCAACGGTCGAGGCGGCCGGTGCAGGCGAGCAGGATGCGCCGGTTGCTCTCGGCGCGGGCGCTACCGCCGTGGCTGATGCTGTCGCCACGCCAGCCGCGCAGGCTGACGTGCGCCAGCAATCCGTGCAAGCAGCACGACCCGCACGTTTGGACGACCTTCCGGCGCGTGCTGCGCGTGCGGATGCTGTCGAAACGATCGACGATGCGGCGTCTGCCGCGCCGTCTGCCGCGCCGTCGGCCGAAGCGGCCACCCGTGCAACGGCCGTCCCGGTTGCGTCCGATGAACCGCCGCCACTGACCGAAGAAGATTTCGCCTGGTTCGACGCCGTACCCGCGCCGCCCGGCGCGCATGGCGACGAGCCTCATTCGCGATCCGCAGCACCCCGAAACGATGTCGCGGCGCTCGACTGGGATGCGCTCGCCGAACGCGTCGAAGCCTGCACGCGCTGCCGTCTGTGCGAGAAGCGCACGAAGACGGTGTTCGGCGTAGGCGACCGCGAAGCCGACTGGATGCTGATCGGCGAAGCGCCCGGCGAGAACGAGGACCGTCAGGGCGAACCGTTTGTCGGCCAGGCCGGCAAGCTGCTCGACAACATGCTGCGCGCACTGTCGCTCGCCCGCGGCGAGAACGTCTACATCGCCAACGTCATCAAGTGCCGCCCGCCCGGCAACCGCAATCCCGAGCCCGATGAAGTCGCGCGCTGCGAACCCTACCTGCAGCGCCAGGTCGCGCTCGTGAAGCCGAAGATCATCGTCGCCCTGGGCCGTTTCGCCGCGCAGAGCCTGCTCAAGAGCGAGGCCAGCATCGCATCGCTTCGCGGCCGCGTGCACGAATACGAGGGCGTGCCTGTGATCGTCACCTATCACCCCGCTTACCTGCTGCGCAGCCTGCACGACAAGTCGAAGGCGTGGGCCGATCTCTGCCTCGCGCGTGATATCTGGCGCAAGGCGGACGGCGGCGAAAAATGACCGCCACCCAGCCCGCGGACGCATCCGGCGCCGATGTCGCCGGGCGTCTCGACGGGCTGACCGATCCTGCCGTGCGCAATCTCGCGTGGTTGCTCTTCAGCGCGGATCTGTTGAGCGCACAACCACCCCGGGCGCCGCTCGCCGAGCCGTGGAGCCAACCCGCCGAGGCGCATGCCGCCGCGCAATGGCTCATCCAGCTTGATCGCGATCCCGAGCCGCTGCATGCGGTGCTCGACAGCAGCCGGCCGAAGCGACTTGGCCGCTACGCCGAGATCTTGCTTGGCTGGTTCCTCGAACACGGCCCCGCCGCGCGGCTCGTGGCGGCCAACGTGCCGTTGCGGCGCGCGGGCCACACGCTCGGCGAATGCGATTTTCTTGTTGAAACGCGCGATGGCCAGCGTCTGCACTGGGAACTGGCCGTGAAGTGCTACCTGCATTGCGGGGATGCGCACGCAACGCTCGCGGACTTCGTCGGGCCCGGTTTGCGCGACCGGCTGGATCGCAAACGCACCCATCTGATCGATCATCAGCTTCGGCTCAGCGAGCGGGAGGAATTCGTCTCGCTCGGATTTCCTGGGCCGTGGATCGCGCAGATGTTCGTGAAGGGCTGGCTGTTCTATCCGGCAGGAGCAAGCGCACCAGCAGCCGTGAACGATCCGCCTGCGCTCGCGCGAGGCCATGCACGCGGCTGGTGGGTCACACGCGCGGAATGGCCTGCTTTCGCCGCACAGCAGGGTGCCGACGGCTGGAGCGCATTGCCGCGCATGGCGTGGCTCGCGCCGCGCCGGATCGCAGGCGGTGAGCGCGAATCGTCGAGCGGAATGGCTGCGGCGGAGCGCATACAGACTGAGCTATCGCTGCGCGCCGGGAGTAGCGGGGAAGGGTTGGTTGATGTGCCGGGCACGTTCGCCGATCAAATGTCGGTTGCCGCCCCAGTCGATCCCGAAACGTTGCGCGCGCATCTGCCGCGCCCCGACGAGCCGGCGATGGTGGCGGCCTTCGTCGCCGACGCGGCAAACGGCTACATCGAGCAGTCGCGCGGCTTCATCGTCCCCGACGACTGGCCCGCGCACGCCCGGGCCTTTGCGCGCGAATAGCGCCGCGCGCGAACGCTCACCACCAGCGATAGAAGTGATGCACGGGCCCGACGCCATGGCCGACGTCGAGGCGATCGCTCGCTTCGAGCGCGCCGGTGAGGTACTGCTTGGCGTCGCTGACGGCTTCGGCAAGCGTTGCCCGCTGCGGCCACAGTGCCGCGATAGACGACGACAGCGTGCAGCCCGTGCCGTGCGTATTGGCGACCGGCACCCGCTTTGCGCCAAGACGCAGCGTGCCGCTGGCTTCGACGAGCCAGTCCGGGCTGTCGCCGCTACTGAGATGGCCGCCTTTCATCAGCACGGCCCGCGCGCCGAGTGCGCGCAGCGCTTCGCCTTGCTCGACCATCGCGGCTTCGTCGGCGGCGGGCGCAACGCCGAGCAACGCTGCGGCCTCCGGCAGATTCGGCGTGACGACGCCCGCGAGCGGCAGCAATTCCTCGCGCAGCGCGGCGACGGCTTCCGGCGCGAGCAACGCGTGATTGCTCTTCGAAATCATCACCGTGTCGAGCACGATGCGCGCCGGCTTGTGACGGCGCAGCGCGTCGGCGACGGCACGTACGATCGCCGCGTTCGCGAGCATGCCGATCTTCACGGCGTCGATGCGGATATCGTCGAATACCGCGTCGAGCTGCGCCGTGACGAAGGCGGGATCCGGTGTGTGGATGGCCGTGACGCCGCGCGTGTTCTGCGCGGTGAGCGCGGTGATGACGCTCGCGCCGTAGGCGCCGAGTGCCGAGAATGCCTTGAGGTCGGCCTGGATGCCCGCGCCGCCGCCCGAATCCGAGCCGGCGATGGTGAGGACGTTCGAAATGGATGAAGTCATGGCAGCTTGAAGGACGGGCGCTCGCACCAGGACGTGCGCACGAGGCGCGCACGCGAAGGCAATAACGGGATCAATGGCGGTGATTTTCGCCGATCAGCGCGATGGAGTCGAACGCGCGCTGATTGGCCTGATGGCGGCGCATCACGAGCCACATCATGAGGCAGACGAAGGTGCCGAACAGCACGATGACGACGGTGACGGGCACGTCGAGCCAGACGAGCACGGCATAGAGGCACAGCATGATGAGCACCGAGAGGTTCTCGTTGAAATTCTGCACGGCGATGGAGTGGCCGGCGGAGAGCAGCACGTGGCCGCGATGCTGGAGCAGCGCGTTCATCGGTACGACGAAGAAGCCGGAGAGCCCGCCGATGAAAATCAGGAACAGGTAGGCGAACGAGAGGTATCCGCTCACATGCATGTGGCCGAGGCGCATGCCCCAGTGCGGCGGAAAGAGATCGCGCGTGTAGAACGCGAGCATCATGACGGCCAGTCCCATCACGATGCCGACCGGCAGCACTGACAGCGACTTCTTGAGCGGCACGCGTGCGGCGGCAATGATGGCCCCGGCCGCGACGCCCACTGCTACGACGGCCTGAAGGATCGCGCCCTCGGAGAGCGACATGCCGAGCGAAACCTCGGCCCACTTGAGCACGATGAACTGCAGCGTGGCGCCCGCGCCCCAGAACAGCGTCGTGACGGCGAGCGAGATCTGGCCGAGCTTGTCGCGCCACAGAATCAGGAAGCAGTCGGCGAAATCGGCCACGAGGCGCACGGGCCCGCGTTGCTGGCGCGGGTAGCGTGCGCCGGTATCGGGAATGCGCAGATTGAAAAGGGCGGCGACGACGTAGATGGCCATGATGACGAGCATCGCGGCTTGAGCGGGCGTGTGGACCGATGCGGGCGTATGGTGGAGCACGTGCAACGCGATATGCGGGCTGATGAGCGCGCCGCCGAGGACGGTGCCGAGAATGATCGATCCGACAGTGGTGCCCTCGATCCAGCCGTTCGCGGCGACGAGCCGTTCAGGCGGCAACAGTTCGGTCAAGATGCCGTATTTCGCGGGCGAATAGGCCGCGGCCCCGAACCCCACGACGCCGTATGCGAATAGCGGGTGCGTGCCTGCGAGCATCATGGCGCAGCCCACGACCTTGATCGTATTCGTGATGAACATCACGCGGCCTTTGGGGCGCGAATCGGCGAAAGCGCCGACGAACGCGGCCAGAACAACGTAGGAAAGGACGAAGAACAGCTTGAGCAGCGGGGTCATCCAGCTCGGGGCGTGGAGATCTTTCAGCAGTGCAATTGCAGCGATCAGGAGCGCATTGTCGGCCAACGACGAAAAAAACTGCGCGGCCATGATGGTGTAAAAGCCTTTTTTCATCTGTTGCGATGCTGTCCTCGCTACGGTCCGTCCGCCCCGGACGGATGGGATGCATCCGGGCTTATTACGTTCGAAATGGGTTGTGCGCAGGGCTTTATATCATGAAAATAGGTGCATTCCGACTAGCAGATTCCTCGAGCGTCCTACAGATGGGACTTCCGGGCACTGGAAGTGCATCGTAAGCTCATGATTTGAAAGCGTCTTTACGAAAATTTCCCATGCCTCGCCCCCTCTCAGCCACGATTCATACCGCCGCACTCGCCAACAATCTCGCCGTCGCCCGCCGTTACGCGCCGAAGTCGAAAATCTGGGCCGTAGTCAAGGCCAACGCCTACGGGCACGGGCTCGCCCGCGTGTTCCCGGGCCTGCGGGCCACCGACGGCTTCGGACTGCTCGATCTCGAAGAAGCCGTGAAACTGCGCGAACTGGGCTGGGCGGGTCCGATCCTGCTGCTCGAAGGCTTCTTTCGTCCGACCGATATCGACGTGATCGACCGCTACAGCCTCACGACGGTCGTGCACTCCGACGAGCAGATGCGCATGCTCGAAATGGCGCGTCTATCGAAGCCGGTCAACGTGCAGCTGAAAATGAACAGCGGCATGAACCGGCTCGGCTATACGCCCGAAAAATATCGCGCGGCGTGGGAACGGGCGCGCGCCTGCCCCGGCATCGGTCAGATCACGCTGATGACGCACTTCTCCGACGCCGACACGCCGCGCGGCATCGCCGAGCAGATGGACACGTTCGAGCGCGGCGCGCAAGGCATCGCCGGCGTGCGCAGCCTCTCCAATTCGGCCGCGACGCTCTGGTATCCGGCCGCGCACTTCGACTGGGTGCGGCCGGGCATCATCCTCTACGGCGCATCGCCGTCGGGCGTGGCGTCGGCGATCGAAGGTGTCGGACTGCAGCCCGCCATGACGTTCAGTGCCGAGATCATCGGCACGCAAACCATCGCCGAAGGCCAGACCATCGGTTATGGATCGACTTTTACGGCGCGCAAGCCAATGCGCATCGGCGTCGTCGCCTGCGGTTATGCGGACGGCTATCCGCGCAGCGCGCCCGAAGGCACGCCCGTGGTGGTCGAGGGCGTGCGCACGCGCGTCGTCGGGCGTGTGTCGATGGACATGCTCACGGTCGATCTCACCCCGGTGCCGCGTGCGGGAGTGGGCGCGCGTGTCGAGCTTTGGGGTGCGGCCCTGCCGATCGACGACGTCGCGCAGGCGTGCGGCACGATCGGCTACGAGCTGATGTGCGCCGTCGCACCGCGCGTGCCGGTACGGGCGGAATAAGCGGTGGCGAAGGTCAAGACGCTGTATACGTGTAGCGAGTGCGGCGGGCAGGTTCCCAAGTGGCAAGGGCAATGCCCCGCGTGCGGCGCGTGGAATACGTTGGTGGAAGGCGTCGCCGAACCGGCGGGCAACCACCGCTACCAGTCGCTCGCGAAGAGCGCGCCTGTGCGGCGCCTCGCCGATATCGAGGCGTCCGACGTGCCGCGCTTCACGACCGGTGTCGGCGAATTCGACCGCGTGCTGGGCGGCGGCCTCGTGGCGGGCGGCGTGGTGCTGATCGGCGGCGATCCGGGCATCGGTAAATCGACCCTGCTCCTGCAGTCGCTCGCGCAGATTGCGGCCGAGCGCCGCGCGCTCTACGTGAGCGGTGAAGAATCTGCGGCGCAGATTGCGTTGCGCGCGCAACGGCTTGCGCTGCTTGATCCGGGTTCGAAAGCGAGCGAGCTGCAGCTGCTCGCCGAAATCCAGCTCGAAAAGATTCAGGCAACCATCGAGGCCGAGAAACCCGATGTTGCGGTGATCGATTCGATCCAGACCATCTATTCCGAGGCGCTGACTTCGGCCCCCGGTTCAGTCGCGCAGGTGCGCGAGTGCGCGGCGCAGCTCACGCGTATCGCGAAGCAATCGGGCACCGCGATCATCATGGTCGGCCACGTCACGAAGGAGGGCAACCTCGCGGGGCCGCGCGTGCTCGAACACATCGTCGACACCGTGCTGTACTTCGAAGGCGATACCCATTCGTCGTTCCGTCTCGTGCGCGCGTTCAAGAACCGCTTCGGCGCGGTCAACGAACTCGGCGTGTTCGCGATGACGGAGCGAGGCTTACGCGGTGTCGCGAATCCGTCCGCGCTATTTCTGTCGCAGCACGAACAAAGCGTGCCGGGTTCGTGCGTGCTCGTGACCCAGGAAGGCTCGCGTCCGCTTCTCGTCGAGGTGCAGGCGCTCGTCGATACCGCTCAGGTGCCCAATCCGCGGCGGCTCGCAGTCGGTCTCGAACAGAACCGGCTTGCGCTGCTGCTCGCGGTGCTGCATCGGCACGCGGGAATCGCATGCTTCGATCAGGATGTGTTCCTGAATGCCGTGGGCGGGGTGAAGATCACCGAACCGGCCGCCGACCTCGCCGTGCTGCTGGCCATTCACTCGTCGATGCGTAACAAGGCGTTGCCCAAAGGGCTGATCGTTTTCGGCGAAGTGGGGCTTGCGGGGGAGATCCGGCCTTCGCCACGCGGCCAGGAACGTCTGAAGGAAGCGGCGAAGCTCGGGTTTTCCTGTGCGCTTATTCCACGTGCGAACGCGCCGAAGCAGCCGGTCGACGGCTTGCAGGTGATTGCAGTCGAGCGGATCGAGGAGGCCATCGACAAAGTCCGCACGCTCGAATGAAACCGGCCGGGTGCGGCTGGTCATTCAGGCGTACGTAAGGTGCAGGCAAGGCACATGCAGGGCACACGCAGGGCGCTGCGGACCCTGTACTGTCGCGTAATGATTAGTAACAACCCTGCCACACACTGTAACCTGGGCTTTCTGCGATTTCCCTATTCTTGGCCGCATGTTTGACTCGCGCGCAGCGGAAAGGATAGCGTCGTGAAACAGATTGATACGCTCGCCGATAGTCGTTCGATCGTCGTGCGCGGGTGCAGGATCTCCGAGCCGCTCATGCAGCCCTGGGGCAGCAGTTGCCGCATTGTCGAGTGGATCGACAGCAACGGCTGCATCTCGCGACGTGTGGTGGCCGGGAACGTGACGGCGGCCCAGGTGCGCAGCACGATTGCGCATCACGTGGAAGGCCGCAGGCACATTCTCTACGACGACGAACGCACGCCCCGGCAAACGCTGCCGCGGCGTTAGCCAGCAAAAATGGGCGCCATGTGCGCCCATTTTTACTTTTGCACTCCGTTTAAGCTTGCATCGCGCCGCGCGCCGGGTTTCAGTTCCAGGGGCCGTAAGAAAACGGCTTGCCGCTGCTGAATGCACCCATTTGCGGATTCACGCGGGGCGCGCCTTGCGCTGCCGCATCTTGCGCTACCGGATGGTTTGCCTGCTCTGCGGTGTTCTCCGCGAGTGCTTCTTGCAGGACGTCCGGGTTGAACAGCGGGTGGCGCGACGCCTCACCTGCCGTGAGCACCGGTGTCACGCAACAGTCGATCGGTTCAAGCAGGTCGATCCACGTTTGCAGCGGTTCCGCCGCGATGACTGCGGCGAGTTCGCGTATGAGCCCCGCGGCATCCGTGCCGCCGATTGCCTGCCCCAGACTCCAGTGCCGCTCGGCCCACTCTTCGCGGCCGAGCGCCTTGCAGAACGCCTGCCAGAACTTCAGTTCCAGCGCGCCGACGGCGAGCCAGCGGCCGTCCTGGGTGCGATACAGGTTGTAGCAGGGCACGCCGCCGTTGAGCAGGCCGCCGCCGGGCTGGAGGGCCGCCGCGTCGTCGTTGGCAAGCGCGACTTTCGCGACCACGTTGTAGGCGTAAGCGGCGTGCGCCATCGAAATGTCGATGAAGCGGCCCGCGCCGCCGCGCGCGACCTGCCAGAGCGCGGCGAGGATCTGCGTGACCGCCGAGAGCGCGCCGCCGAGCAGGTCGGCGATCTGGAAATTCGGCAGCACGGGCGTGCCGTCGCGCGCCGCAAGCTGGTCGAGCACACCCGAATAGCCGATGTAGTTCAGGTCGTGTCCGGCGCGGTCGGCGAACGGACTGTCGGCGCCATATCCGCTGATGGCGCAGTAGACGAGCTTCGGATTGATCTGACTCAGCGTCTCGTAGCCGACGCCCAGCCGCGTCATCACGCCGGGACGAAAGCTCTCGACGAGCACGTCCGCTTCGCGCGCGAGCGCCAGTAGGACATTGCGCCCGCTTTGCGATTTCAGGTCGATCCGCGTTTCGCGCTTGCCGTGGTTGACGAGGCGGTAGAACGCGCCAGGTCGCGTGGCGACTTCGTCAGCGGAGCTTTGCATCATCGCGCGGGCCGCGTCGCCTGCGCCGGGCGGCTCGATCTTCAGCACGTCGGCGCCCATTTCCGCAAGACGCAGCGTGGCAACCGGGCCGGGCAGCAGCATGGTCAGATCCAGGACGCGTAGACCTTGTAACGCAGCAGGTGACGACACTCGTATCTCCTTCGCTTCGTACGGCGCGCGCGCCGCGGCTAGCCAATCTGTTCGAGATCCTCGTGCGCGTCGAGCCAGTCGGCTTCGAGCGTATCGAGGCGCGCCTGGACTTCGGCCTGGCGGCGGATTGCTTCGGTCAGGCGGGTCTTCTGGCTGGGCTCGTAACTCGCGGGGTCGGCAACGAATGCATCGAGCGTGCCTTTTTCCGCGTTGAGCATGTCCATTTCCTTCTCGATCTTGCCGATTTTCACCTGGAGCGGTTTTTTCAGCTGCGACAGCTTCTGGCGCGTCTCCGCTTCCTGGCGGCGTTGCTCCTTGCGATTGACGCCCGCATCGGCTGCGCCGTCGCCGCCCGCATCCTGCCGGAGGGCGGCGCGCTGCTCGGCGGCGTGCTGGAGCAGCCAGTCGCGGTAGTCGTCGAGATCGCCGTCGAACGGCTGCAGGCGATGTCTGGCGACGAGCATGAACTGATCGGTGGTCGCGCGCAACAGATGGCGGTCGTGCGAGACGAGGATCAGCGTGCCTTCGAATTGCGCGAGCGCCATTGTGAGCGCGTGACGCGTTTCGAGATCGAGGTGGTTGGTCGGCTCGTCGAGCAGCAGCAGGTTCGGCTTCTGCCAGATGATGAGCGCGAGCGCGAGCCGCGCCTTTTCGCCGCCCGAAAACGGCGCGATGGACGCCGTGGCCATTTCGCCGGGGAAATTGAAGCCGCCGAGAAAATCGCGCAGTTCCTGCTCGCGCGTATCGGGCGCGAGGCGTGCGAGATGCTGCAGCGGCGAATCGTCTGGGCGCAGTGTTTCCAGCTGATGCTGCGCGAAATAGCCGATCTGCAGACCCTTGCCCGTGCGCAGATCGCCCGAGAGCGGCGCGAGCGTGGCGGCGAGCGTCTTGATGAGCGTGGACTTGCCCTGGCCGTTCGCACCGAGCAGGCCGATGCGCTGCCCGTTCTGGATCGACAGCGCGACATCGCTCACGATGGGCGTTTCGCTGCCGTCCTCGGCGCGGTAGCCGCAGCGCACGTCTTCCATGACGAGCATGGGATTCGGCGCGGAATCGGGCGTGCGGAATTCGAACGTGAACGGCGAGCTTGCGTGCGCGGGCGCGATCAGCTCCATCTTTTCCAGCGCCTTCACGCGGCTTTGCGCCTGGCGCGCCTTGGTCGCCTTGGCCTTGAAGCGGTCGATGAAGCTTTGCAGGTGCGCGACGGTTTTCTGCTGCTTTTCGTAGGCGCTTTGCTGGAGCGCGAGTTGCTGCGCGCGCAGGATTTCGAACTGCGAGTAGTTGCCGCCGTAGCGTTTGATCTGCTGGTTTTCCAGATGCAGCGTGACGTCGCAGGCGGAATCGAGGAACTCGCGGTCGTGCGAGATCACGATGAGCGTGCCCGGGTAGCGATGCAGCCAGTCTTCGAGCCAGACGATTGCGTCGAGGTCGAGGTGGTTCGTGGGTTCGTCGAGCAGCAGCAGGTCGGAGCGGCACATCAGCGCCTGCGCGAGGTTCAGGCGCATGCGCCAGCCGCCCGAGAAGCTCGAGACCGGCGCGCGCGTCTGCTCGAGCGTGAAGCCGAGCCCGAGCAGCAGCGCTTCGGCGCGCGCGGGCGCGGTGTAGCCGTCGGCGTCGGCGAAGGCGGCGTGCGCTTCGGCTTCGGCCGCACCGTCGTGCGCGGCCGATGCCGCGGCGATGCGCGCCTCGATGTCGCGCAGCGCGGCGTCGCCGTCGAGCGCGTAGTCGAGCGCGGTGCGCTCGACAGCCGGTGTTTCCTGCGCGACGTGCGCGATCCGCCACGACGGCGGCAGCGAAAAGTCGCCCGCATCCGCGTGCAGCTCGCCGCGCAGCACGGCGAACAGCGTTGATTTGCCCGCGCCGTTCGCGCCGACGAGACCGGCCTTTTCACCGGGGTTCAGCGTGAATGAGGTCTGGTCGAAAAGCGGCTTGGTGCCGCGGGCAAGGCTGAATTGATTGAAGCGGATCACAGCAGCGCCAGCTTGGGAAAACCGCTATTTTAGACTGTGCGGCCCGTGGGCCGGCATCAGCCGTTCGGCCGAGGTGCGGCGCGCGGCGATTCTCACCTAAACTGGGTCATTTCCCGGGGAGTGCACAGATGACGTCGATCTATTCGTTTTCAGCAGAACCGCTTGGCGGCGGCGCGCCGGTGAGCCTGGAACGCTTTGCCGGCAAGGTGCTGCTGGTCGTCAACACGGCGAGCGAGTGCGGGTTCACGCCGCAGTACGCAGGTCTGCAAAAGCTTTACGAGGCATACGCCGCGCGCGGCCTCGACGTGCTCGGTTTTCCGTGCAACCAGTTCGGCAAGCAGGAGCCGGGCGACGCGGCGCAGATCGGCAGCTTTTGCGAGCAGAACTATGGCGTCAGGTTTCCGATGTTCGACAAGATCGACGTGAATGGCGCGAATGCGCATCCGCTCTATCGCTGGCTCACGGGCGAGGCGCCGGGCGTGCTCGGGCTCGAGGCGGTCAAGTGGAATTTCACGAAGTTCCTCGTCGACCGCAACGGCAATGTGGTCAAGCGCTATGCGCCTCTCACCAAGCCGGAGGCGATCGCGGCGGATATCGAAAAGCTGTTGTGAACGGTTGTCGTGAGCCGCGCGGCTAGAGAATCGGCGCAAAGAGGCGCGCGAGATGCATGGTCATCTTGCGCCAGGCGCGCGCGTCGCGGTATTCGGTGCGGTCGATCTCCACGGCTTGCTCGAAGTCGCGCAGCAGCATCGTTTCGACTTCGGCCGCGAAGCCGCGGTGCACCGTGAGCACCATGATCTCGAAGTTCAGCCGGAACGAACGGTTGTCGAGGTTCGCGCTGCCAACGACTGCCGCCACGTCGTCGATCAGCAAGACCTTCTGGTGCAGGAAGCCAGGCTGATAGCGGAAGATGCGAATGCCCGCGCGGATGGCATCGAATGCGTACAGCGTCGAGGCCTCGAACACCACGTAATGATCGCGGCGGCCCGGAATCATGATGCGCACGTCCACGCCGCGCAGCACCGCGAGTCGCAGCGCCGAGAACACCGCTTCATCGAGCACGAGATAGGGGGTGGTGATCCACAGCCGCTGGCGTGCCGCATTGATCGCCTCGACGAAGATGAGCGAGCAGGTTTCCTGACGATCGGCGGGACCGGTCGGCATCACGAGACAAAACATGTTGTCGTCGCAGGGCGCGACGGGCGGCGGTTCGCAGTCGGGCAGCTCCTGCGTGACCCAGTACCAGTCCTCGGTGAAGGCGAACTGGATGTTCGCGACGGCGGGGCCGCGCACTTCGATATGCGTGTCGCGCCAGGGCGAGAGCGGCGGCTTGGCGCCGAGGTATTCGACGCCCACGTTGTGCCCGCCCACAAAGGCGCGCTCGCCGTCGACGACGACGATCTTGCGGTGATTGCGGAAGTTGAGCTGGAAGCGGTTGACGAAGTGGCGCCGCGTCGAAAACGGATGCACCACGACGCCGCCCGCGCGCAATGCGTTGACATAGCTCGCGGGCAGGTCGAAGCAGCCGATGCTGTCGTAGAGGAAAAACGCGCGCACGCCGCGCGCCACGCACTGGATGAGCGTGTCCTTCAGCATCTCGCCGAGGGTGTCCGCGTGGACGATGAAAAATTGCACGACCACGTAGTGGTGCGCCTGCTCGATGGCCTCGAAGATGGCCGAGAACGTGGCTTCGCCGTTCACGAGCGTTCGCACTGAATTGCCGGGCACGATCGGCATGCCGCCGAGTTGCGCCATCGTCTGGATCACGCGCGCGCCGAGTTCTTCGACCGGCCATTCGCCGGTGGAAAGGAGTTCGTCCCACTCGGGCGCGCGAGCGCGCGAGCGCAGGGTTGCATTGCGCAGCCGCCGCGCGTCGGCGTAGCCCGCGAACTTGCTGCGGCCGAGGAAAAGGTAGGGGATCAGCGTCAGATAGGGCATCGTCGCGAGCGACACAGCCCACGCGATCGCGCCTTGCGAGGTGCGGGTGTTGAGGATGGCGTGGCATGCCGCAGCGATTCCGAGGAGGTGGATGATCGCGAGAAGCGGGCCGAGCTGTGACCAGTCGAATTGCATAGGGGCGCGGGGCGCGCCGGATGCTGGACGACACCGTAGCGCGGTAGCCGGGAAGCTTCCATCTTACCGAACCCGGCCGGGCTGGGGTGATGGTTCTGGCCCCGGGGGCGCGCGCGAAACCGCGATCTGACAGTTTTCGCGAATTTTCGCGCGCGAAAGGTACTTACAAAAGGCGCTTACACCGGCAGATCGGCTGCCTGGATCAGGAACACCTGATCGTCGCCCGCGCTCGTCGAGAGCCATACGAGGTCCAGCCCGCCGAACGCCGCTTCGACGTTCGCGCGCTCGTTGCCGATCTCCACCACGAGCACGCCTTCGTCGGTCAGCCAGTTGCGCGCCTGCGCAAGAATGCGGCGCACGATGTCCATGCCGTCCGCGCCGCCCGCGAGCGCCATTTCCGGCTCGTGACGGTATTCGGGCGGCAGCGCCTGCATCGATTCGGCGTTCACGTACGGCGGATTCGTCAGGATGACGTCGTAACGGCGTTCGGCCAACGGCGCGAACAGGTCGCCTTCGAACAGCGCGATGCGCTCGTCGAAGCCGTGCTCGTGGACGTTGCGGCGCGCCACTTCGAGCGCCGGGGCCGAAAGATCGACCGCGTCGATATCGGCGTTCGGGAACGCATGCGCGGCGAGGATCGCGAGGCTTGCCGAGCCGGTGCACAGTTCGAGCACCGCGCTCACGTGTTCGGGATCCTCGACATACGGCTGCAGGCCGTCCGCGAGCAGTTCGCCGATGAACGAACGCGGCACGATCACGCGTTCGTCGACGTAGAAGCGCACGCCGTGCATCCACGCTTCCTTCGTGATGTAGGCGGCGGGCACGCGCTCGGTCGCGCGGCGCTCGATCACGCCGAGCACGGCGTCGATTTCGTCGGACGCGAGCCGTGCGTCGAGGAACGGATCGAGCAGATCGAGCGGCAGATGCAGCGTATGCAGGATCAGGTAGGCGGCCTCGTCGTAGGCGTTGGACGAGCCGTGGCCGAACGCGAGTTCCGCGGCGGTGAAGCGCGTCACGGCGTAGCGCAGCAGGTCGCGCACGGTGGAAAAGGTGGTCGACAGGGGATGCGTCATGTGGGGGGCTCCGGCAGGCGTGTTCAGGCGATCAGTTGTTCGAGCACGCGACGATACACGTTCTTCAGCGGTTCGACGTACTTTAGTTCGATATGCTCGTCGATCTTGTGGATGCTGCCGTTTGGCGGGCCGAATTCGACCACCTGCGGGCAGATACGCGCGATGAAGCGGCCGTCGGACGTGCCGCCCGTCGTCGAGAGTTCGGTCGTGACGCCGGTCTCGTCGAGGATCGCTTTTTCGAGCGCATTCGACAGCGCGCCGCGCGGGGTGAGGAACGGCAGGCCGCTCACGGTCCAGTGCAGCTCGTAGTCGAGGCCGTGCTTGTCGAGGATCGCATGCACGCGCTGCTGCAGGCCTTCCACCGTGCTGGCGGTCGAGAAGCGGAAGTTGAACTGGACGTCGGCGTGGCCCGGAATCACGTTGCTTGCGCCGGTGCCGCTGTGCAGGTTCGACACCTGCCATGTGGTGGGCGGGAAGTACTCGTTGCCGTCGTCCCACTTTTCGGCCACCAGCTCGGCGAGCGCGGGTGCGAGCAGGTGCACGGGGTTCTTCGCGAGATGCGGATAGGCGATATGCCCCTGCACGCCCTTGACGATCAGCTTGCCCGACATCGAGCCGCGGCGGCCGTTCTTCACGCAGTCGCCGAGCGCATGCGTCGAAGTCGGCTCGCCGACGATGCAGTAATCCATTTTTTCGCCGCGCTGCTGCAGCGCTTCGACGACCTTCACGGTGCCGTCGGTCGCGGGGCCTTCCTCGTCGCTCGTGATGAGAAAGGCGATGGCGCCGCGATGCTGCGGATGCGCGGTGACGAACTCCTCGCTTGCCACGACGAATGCGGCGAGCGAGGTTTTCATGTCGGCGGCGCCCCGGCCGTAGAGTTTGCCGTCGCGTTGCACCGGCTCGAACGGCGGCGATTTCCACTGTTCGAGCGGGCCGGTCGGCACGACATCGGTATGGCCCGCGAAGGCGAGGAGCGGTCCGGCAGATCCGTCCGTGCCGCGCTTCACGGCCCACAGGTTCGTCACGCCGTGCGACTCGATCGTTTCGCACGTAAAGCCGAGCGGCGCGAGGCGCCCGGTCATGATGCGCTGACAGTGCTGGTCGTCGGGCGTAACGGACGCGCGCGCGATCAGGGCTTCGGTAAGGGCGAGGGTGCCGGACATGGAAGGGCCACTTTCAATAAAAATGCCGGCGCCGCGAGTTCACACGGGCACCGGCAACAGCTTGTTATTACGCGTTGTGCGAAGCAGTCCGGCTCACGCGAAGAGCGTGGCGTACTGTTCCGCCGAAAAACCGAGCGTCTTCACACGGCCGTTCACGACGACGACGGGCCGCTTGATGACCGATGGCTTCTCGATCATCAGCGCGATCGCGCCGTCCTGGTTTTCGGCCGCCGACTTCGTTTCGTCGGGCAGGCCGCGCCACGTCGTGCCGCGCTTGTTGACAAGCGCTTCGAGTGACACGTCCTTGAGCCAGCCTTCGATCATCGGCGCGCTTACGCCCGCCTTTTTGAAATCGTGAAATTCGAATGCGACGCCGTGCGCTTCGAGCCACACACGGGCCTTCTTCACGGTGTCGCAGTTCGGAATGCCATAGACGACGGTTTTGCTCGCCGCCATCAATCGCCTCGCAGCAGCTCGTTCAGACCGACCTTGGCGCGCGTCTTCGCATCGACCTTCTTGACGATCACGGCGCAGTACAGGCTGTGCGAGCCGTCCTTCGAGGGCAGGTTGCCCGCGACGACGACCGAGCCCGCCGGAATGCGGCCGTACGACACTTCGCCGGTTTCGCGGTCGTAAATCTTGGTGCTCTGGCCGAGGTACACGCCCATCGAGATGACCGAGTTCTCCTCGACGATCACGCCTTCCACGACTTCCGAGCGCGCGCCGATGAAGCAGTTGTCTTCGATGATGACCGGGTTGGCCTGCAGCGGCTCCAGCACGCCGCCGATGCCGACGCCGCCCGAGAGGTGCACGTTCTTGCCGATCTGCGCGCACGAGCCGACCGTCGCCCAGGTGTCGACCATCGTGCCTTCGTCGACGTAGGCGCCGATGTTCGTGTACGACGGCATCAGCACGACGTTCTTCGCGATGAACGAGCCGCGGCGCGCGATGGCCGGCGGCACGACGCGAAAACCGCCCGCGGCGAAGTCTTCGGCGGTGTAGTTCGCGAACTTCGACGGCACCTTGTCGTAGAACTGGCTGTAGCCGCCCGCGGGCATCGGCACGTTGTCTTCGAGACGGAACGACAGCAGCACGGCTTTCTTCACCCACTGGTTGACGACCCAGTCGCCGTCCTTCTTCTCGGCGCAGCGCAGCGCGCCGCGGTCCAGTTCCGCGATGACGTGGGCGACGGCTTCGCGCACGTCGTTCGGTGCGGACTTCGCCGAGAAGTCCGCGCGGTTTTCCCAGGCGTTGTCGATGATCTGCTGAAATTGTTGCGACATGGTGTTGGTTTCGTGTGAGTTCGGATAGGGAAGGCGGTGCGGGCGCGGCATGCCTCGTGGACGCCGCGCGTGGCGTTCAGGCGAGCGAGCGGCAGAAATCGACGATGCGTTGTGCGCCCTCGATGCACTCCTCGACGTCGGCGACAAGCGCCATGCGGACGAAATTCTGTCCTGGATTCGTGCCGTGCGCGGTGCGGGCCAGATAAGAGCCCGGCAGGACCGTCACATTATAGTCGGCGTAGAGACGCTGGGCGAAAGCGGTATCGGACAGGCCGGTACGCGCGACGTTCGCCCAGAGGTAGAACGCGGCGTCCGGCAGACGCACGTCGAGCACGTCGGCGAGCATCGGCGTGACCGTTGCAAACTTGCGCGCGTACTTCGCGCGGTTCTCGCGGACGTGCTGCTCGTCGCCCCACGCGACAACGCTCGCGGCCTGCCAGACCGGCGACAGCGCCGCGCCGTGGTAGGTGCGGTAGAGCAGGAACTGCTTGAGGATCGCGGCGTCGCCCGCGACGAAGCCCGAGCGCATGCCAGGCACATTCGAGCGCTTCGACAGACTCGACAGCATCACGAGGCGCTCGAAGCCGCGGCCGAGGCGGTGCGCCGCTTCAAGGCCGCCGAGCGGCGGCTTCGTTTCGTCGAAGTAGATCTCGGAGTAGCACTCGTCGGAGGCGATCACGAAGCCGTAACGGTCGGACAGCGCAAAGAGTTCGCGCCAGTCGTCGAGCGTGAGCACGGCGCCCGTGGGATTGCCGGGCGAGCACACGTAGAGCAGCTGCGTGCGGGCCCACACGTCATCGGGCACCTGCGAATAGTCGCACGCGTAGTTGCGTGCCGGATCGCTGTTCACGAAGTACGGCTCGCCGCCCGCGAGCAGCGCGGCGCCTTCGTAGATCTGGTAGAACGGGTTCGGGCAGAGTACGATCGCCCGTCTGGCCGGGTCTTTCACGCCAGCGGCCGGATCGAGCACCGCCTGCGCGAGCGCGAACAATGCCTCGCGCGAGCCCGAAACCGGCAGCACTTCGGTGTTCGCGTCGATGGCGGGCAACGCGTAGCGCGCCTCGATCCAGTTCGCGATCGACTCGCGCAGCGCGGGGCTGCCCGCTGTCGCCGGATACACCGCGAGACCGTCGAGCGAGGCGACCACGGCGTCGCGGATCAGCGCGGGCGTCGGATGTTTCGGCTCGCCGATGCCCAGGCTGATGGGCCGCAGGCCGGCTTTCGGCGTGACGTCCTTGAAGAGGGCGCGCAGCTTTTCGAAGGGATAGGTCTGAAGGGTGTCGAGTAGCGGATTCACTTGGGCGTTGGGCGGGCGTAAGCGAAAAACGGGCGTAAGCGAAAAACAGAGGGGCAGGCGCGCGGAACTCGCCTGCGGCGCGCACTGAAACCATGCGGCAGACGGTTGCAGGCGGTCGATTATAGCGTGGTGTCGCGGGCCATGCGGCGTGCCGCATGGCCTTTGCGAATCGTCTGCGGCTGTGAGGGAAAGTCGGAGTTTTGAAGGCTCTGAAGGGCTTTAACGGGTGTGAGGGGGCAAGAATGCGGTTTTCGATGTATCGGCGGTGCATGACCCGCGACGCGCACTTAAAGCACCTGAGGCGCCTGACGTGCCCGAGGACGCTGCGATGAGCCAGCGCTTGCGCGTCGACTGGCCGACGCTGGCGATCCTCGTCGGCGCGTCGGTGTGGGGCATCGTCTGGTATCCGCTGCGGATGCTGGCGGCGCTCGGCGTCACGGGCACGGTTGCGAGCGCAGTGACGAGCGCCGCCGGATGCGCATTCGTGCTGCTGCTACGCCGCCGCTCGATTGCGACGGTGCGCTGGCACTGGGTCTTGCCGTTTCTCGGGCTCGCGGCGGGCGTGACGAATCTGGGCTTCGTCTGGGGTACGATCCACGGCCAGGTGATGCGCGTGATGCTGCTGTTCTATCTGGCCCCGGCGTGGACCGCGCTCTTTGCGCACTTTATCCTCGGTGAGCGGCTGACCTGGTCGGGCGCGGCGCTCGCCGCGCTTTCGCTTGGCGGGGCGATGCTGATGCTGTGGTCGCCGGCGCTCGGCGTGCCGCTGCCGGGCAATGCGGCGGAATGGGCGGGCCTCGCGGGCGGCATGGGTTTCGCGATGAGCAACGTGCTGGTGCTTAAGACGAGCCGCGTGCTGCCGGACATGCGCCCGGAAATGCGCACGGCCGTGATCTTTGGCGGCACGGCCCTGTTCAGCGCCTGCGCGAGCACCTTCGAACCGATGGCGGCGGCCCCTGCGGGCGACCTGCTCGGGCGCGCGCTGCTGCTCGTCCTGGCGCTCGGCCTCGTGCTCGCGTCGAACAACATGATCGTGCAGTACGGTCTCGCGCGCGTGAGCGCGAACCGCGCGTCGATCATCATGTTGTTCGAGATCATCGTGACCGCGCTCAGTTCGTGGCTCTTCGCGGGCGAGGCGCCCGGTCCGCGCGAGTGGGCGGGCGGCGGCTGCATCGTACTCGCGTCGCTGCTGTCGAGCTGGGTGCACCGCGTGCGCAGCGCGCCTGCCCGGCGCGACGACGGCGCCCGGCTGTCAGGCGGGCATGCCGATGACGGCGACAAGCGCGACGATACTGACGGCGGCAGCGCGGGCGACGGGTCGCAGAGCGAGCAGAACGACCTGCGTGCGATGGTATGATTGCCGCTAATTCTCGCCGTGGAGCGCACGCCAGGCCGCGCCGCGCGGCGAGCCGTGGCGGCTGCCCAGTGCGCGTTCCGCTGCCGGGCGATTGCGCCGGTGCGTGGCGTGCGGCACGAGCGGTCCCGTTCACTCTCCCAATTCAAACAGCGATATCGCCGTGCGTCTGACCTCGATTAAACTCGCTGGCTTCAAATCATTCGTCGATCCCACGCATTTTCAGGTTCCGGGCCAACTGGTCGGTGTGGTCGGGCCGAATGGCTGTGGTAAATCCAACATCATCGACGCCGTGCGCTGGGTGCTCGGCGAGTCCCGCGCGTCCGAGCTGCGCGGCGAGTCGATGCAGGACGTCATCTTCAACGGCTCGACCGCACGCAAGCCCGGCAGCCGCGCGAGCGTCGAACTCGTGTTCGACAACGCGGACGGTCGTGCCGCCGGCCAGTGGGGCCAGTATGCGGAGATCGCCGTCAAGCGCGTGCTGACGCGTGACGGCACGTCGAGCTACTACATCAACAACCTGCCAGCGCGCCGCCGCGACATCCAGGACATCTTCCTCGGCACGGGCCTCGGTCCGCGCGCCTACGCGATCATCGGCCAGGGCATGATCGCGCGCATCATCGAAGCGAAGCCCGAAGAGCTGCGCGTGTTCCTCGAAGAGGCGGCGGGCGTCTCGAAGTACAAGGAGCGCCGCCGCGAGACGGAGAACCGTCTGCACGACACGCGCGAGAACCTCACGCGCGTCGAGGACATCGTGCGCGAACTCTCGACGAACCTCGAAAAACTGGAAGGCCAGGCAGTCGTCGCGACGAAGTTCCGCGAACTGCAGTTCGACGGCGAGGAAAAGCAGCGCCTGCTGTGGCTGCTGCGCAAAAACGAGGCGGCGAGCGAGCAGGAGCGCCAGCAACGCGCGATCGAACAGGCGCAGATCGATCTCGAGCGCCAGACGGCGCAACTGCGCGAGGTCGAGGCGCAACTCGAAACGTTGCGTGTGGCGCATTACACCGCGAGCGACGCGATGCAGGGTGCGCAGGGCGCGCTCTACGAAGCCAATGCCGAGGTGAGCCGCCTCGAAGCCGAAATCAAGTTCATCGTCGAGTCGCGCAATCGTGTGCAGGCGCAGATCGCGGCGCTGAGCGCACAGCGCGAACAGTGGCAATCCCAGGCGCAGAAGTCGCAAGGCGACATCGAGGACGCCGAAGAGCAGCTGGCAATGGCCGAAGAAAAGGCCGCCGTCGCGCAAGAGGAGGCCGCGGCGAAGCAGGACGCGCTGCCCGCGCTCGAAGGCCGGTGGCGCGATGCGCAGGGCCAGCTCAACGAAGAGCGCGCGGGCATTGCGCGCACCGAACAGGCGCTGAAGCTCGAAGCCGCGCATCAGCGCAATGCTGATCAGATGCTGCAACAACTGCAACAGCGTCACGAGCGGCTCAAATCCGAAGAGGGTGGACTCGACGCGCCGGACGAAGCGCAGCTCGAAGAGTTGCGCATGCAACTGGCCGAGCAGGAGGAAATCCTGCACGACGCGCAGTTGCGGCTCGGCGACGCGCAGGAAGCGCTGCCGCGTCTGGACGGCGACCGCCGCTCGGCGCACGAGCGTGTGCAGGCCGAGAACGCGCAGATTCACCAGCTCGAAGCGCGTCTCTCGGCGCTCAAGCAGTTGCAGGAAAACGTGCAGACCGAGGGCAAGATCCAGCCCTGGCTCGAACGTCACGAGCTTGGCACGCTGCCGCGCCTGTGGAAGAAGCTGCATGTCGAAGCAGGGTGGGAAACGGCGCTTGAAGCGGTGCTGCGCGAGCGGCTCGCCGCGCTCGAGGTGTCGAACCTCGACTGGGTGAAGGCGTTCGCCACCGATGCACCACCCGCCAAGCTCGCGTTCTACGCGCCGCCCGCGGCGGGTCAGGCGCCGTCTGCGCCGTCCGGCCTCACACCGCTGCTCTCGCTCGTGCGGATCGACGACGCGGGATTGCGCGCGGTGCTGACAGAATGGCTCGGCTCGACCTTCGTCGCGGCCGATCTTTCCGAGGCGCTGGCGCAGCGTGCGCAGTTGCCGTCGGGTGGCGTGTTCGTCGTGAAGTCCGGCCACATGGTGACGCGCGTGGGCGTGCAGCTCTACGCCGCCGATTCGGAACAGGCCGGTATGCTGGCGCGGCAGCAGGAAATCGAGAATCTGACGCGCCAGGTGCGCGCGCAGGCCCTGCTCGCCGACGACGCGCGTGCGGCTGCGATTCGCGCAGAAGCTGCGCACACGCAGGCTGCGCAGGCGCTCACGGAAGTGCGCCAGCAATCCGAGCGCGCGACGCAGCGCGTGCACGCACTGCAACTGGACGTGCTCAAACTCACGCAGGCGCATGAGCGTTACACGGCGCGCAGCACGCAGATTCGCGAGGAACTCGACGAGATCGCGGCACAGGTCGACGAGCAGCGCGCGCTGCGCGCCGAGTCGGAAGCGAACTTCGAGCGCCACGATGGCGAGCTGGCCGAACTGCAGGCCCGTTTCGAGGACAACCAGCTTGCGTTCGAAGCACTCGACGAGGCACTCGGCGCTGCGCGCAACGAGGCGCGCGATCTCGAACGTGCCGCAAGCGATGCGCGCTTCGCCGCGCGCGACATGGCTAACCGGATCGAAGAACTGCGGCGCAACATCCAGGTGGCGCACGATCAGAGCGAACGGGTAGCCGCGTCGCTCGAAGACGCGCGGGCCGAACTCGAAACGATCAACGAACAGACTGCCCACACCGGGCTTCAGGACGCGCTCGAGATTCGCACGCAGAAGGAAGCCTCGTTGCGCGTTGCGCGCACCGAACTGGACGATCTCACCGGCAAGCTGCGTCAGGCCGACGAAACGCGGTTGAGCGCCGAGCGTGCGCTGCAGCCGCTGCGCGATCGCATCACGGAATTGCAGTTGAAGGAGCAGGCCGCGCGTCTGAACGGCGAGCAGTTCGTCGAACAACTGCAGGCCGCGGGCGTCGACGAAACGGCGCTGCGCGAGAAGCTCACGCCGGACATGAAGCCGTCGTATCTCCAGGGCGAAGTCACGCGCATCAATAACGCGATCGCGGCGCTCGGCCCGGTGAACATGGCGGCACTCGACGAACTCGCAGCGGCGAAAGAGCGCAAGATCTTCCTCGACGCGCAGTCCGCCGACCTGACGAGCGCGATCGAAACGCTCGAGGATGCGATTCGCAAGATCGACCAGGAAACGCGCACGCTGCTGCAAGGCACGTTCGACGAAGTGAACCAGCATTTCGGCGATCTGTTCCCGCGCCTCTTCGGCGGCGGCCAGGCGAGACTCATCATGACGGGCGACGAGATTCTCGATGCCGGGGTGCAGGTAATGGCGCAGCCGCCGGGCAAGAAGAACTCGACGATTCACCTGCTGTCCGGCGGCGAGAAAGCGCTGACGGCGACCGCGCTGGTGTTCGCGATGTTCCAGCTCAATCCTGCGCCGTTCTGCCTGCTGGACGAAGTGGACGCGCCGCTCGACGACGCGAACACGGAGCGTTTCGCGAATCTGGTGCGCGCCATGTCGGACAAGACGCAGTTCCTGTTCATTTCGCACAACAAGATCGCGATGGAAATGGCCCAGCAGCTGATCGGCGTGACGATGCAGGAGCAGGGCGTGTCCCGTATCGTTGCGGTCGACATGGAAACAGCGGCGGGTTTTGCACAGAATACGGTTTAACGAGCGGCGCGCGACGCGCATCCGGTGGTGCCGGGCGAAAGCCGGCCACCGCGTGCGGCGCGAACGCAACGCAAGCGGATCGCGCCTGTAGCGCGCCGCTGGACAAGAATTGCTGATGGAGCATGCATGGACGAGTTGACTCTCGGATTGATCGGCGCGGGCGCCGTGGTGGTCGGGGGTGTGGTGGTCTATAACGCGTGGCAGGGCGCGAGAGTGCGCAGGCGCATGCCGCGGCCGATGCCGCAGGAAGTGGCCGAAACGCTGCCGCGCGACAACCTGGAGGAGCAGAGTCCGTTCATCGAGCCGGCCCGAGCGCCGGCGCGGCGCGAACCGTCGCTCGCGGGCGATGCAGAGAAGCGCGTCGAGCCGGGGTTCGGCACGGTGGCGCCGCTCGATACGCCAGCCGACATCCAGGCTGAAAACACGTCGCCGAACGGATTCCCCGATGTGGAAACCGAGGCCAGCCCGCCTGCCGTGGAGAGCGCAACGCCCGCGGCCACGCCTGAAGAGGCTGAACGCGTAGAACCGGTCCTGCCTGCCGCGACCACGATTTCGTCTGCGCCGCCTGCGGTCGTCGATCGCCGCATCGATTGCATCGTCCCGATCCGCCTTGCCGCGCCGATGGCTGGCGAGCGCGTGATTCCGTTCGCCCAGCGCCTGCGCCGCGCCGGCAGCAAGCCGGTGCATATCGAAGGCAAGCCGGAGGGCGGCGACGGTTGGGAGCTGCTGCAAAACGGCGTGCGCTATGAAGAGCTGCGCGCCGCCGCCCAGCTTGCTAACCGCAGTGGCCCGCTCAACGAACTGGAGTTTTCGGAGTTCGTGACCGGCGTGCAGCAATTCGCTGACGCACTCGACGCCGCGCCGGAATTCCCGGACATGATGGAAACCGTTTCGATGGCGCGCGAGCTCGACGGTTTCGCCGCGCAATGCGATGCGCAGCTCTCGATCAACGTGTTGTCGGACGGCGCACCGTGGTCGGCGAACTACGTCCAGGCCGTGGCCGCGCAAGACGGCCTGCTGCTCTCGCGCGACGGCACGCGGTTCGTGAAGCTCGACGCGAAGCAGAACCCGGTGTTCATGCTGCAGTTCGGCGACACCAACTTCCTGCGCGACGACCTCACGTACAAGGGTGGCCAGATGATCAGCCTGATTCTCGACGTGCCGGTGGCCGACGAGGACATCCTGCCATTCCGCCTCATGTGCGATTACGCGCGCTCGCTCGCGGAGCGCATCGGCGGCCGCGTGGTTGACGACCAGCGCCGTCCGTTGCCGGAATCGGTGCTGCAGGCCATCGACAAGCAGCTCATGACGCTCTACGCGAAGCTCGAACAGGCTGGTATTCCGGCCGGATCGCCCGCCACCCGGCGGCTCTTCAGCCAATAATTCGAACGTGCGCAGCGCGGCGCCGCAAGCGTGCCGCGCGTTCCTCTCGTTCCTTGCGTCACTCGCAGTGCGGGCACGCTGCGTGCGACGGCCTGCGCGAAGCGCCACCGTGGAGGCGCCGGATTCAACTGCTGGAAAGCTCATGGCGGTCACGCATCGTGCAGGTTGCGAATGCGTTCACGTTCGCATCCCGTGCAACCCGTTGTCAACGCAGCGGGCCGAACGTTAGCCGTTCGGCCAGGGGCGCGCGGGCAGTGCGCGGGTGGTGCGCACGCGGTGTTCGACCATGGCCGTTTGGCCGATGCCACACGGGCCGCTTCCTGCGATAATCTGTCTCCTAAATCCACTCGTGAAGCCGCTCCAGCATGGCCCGAACGCCCGCCCGTCATCCCGATGAACCGTCTGCGTCGCAACGTGCGGCGTGGTTGCGCGCCGAACTCGAGCGTGCCAATCACGCGTATCACGTCCTCGACCAGCCGGAGTTGCCCGACGCGGAATACGACCGGTTGTTCAAGGAACTTCAGCAGATCGAATCCGGTCATCCCGAACTCGTCACGCCCGATTCCCCCACGCAGCGCGTGGGCGGCGAGGTTGCGACCGGGTTCGAATCCGTCGTCCACGACGTGCCGATGCTTTCGCTCAACAACGGCTTCGAGGATGAGGACATCGTCGCATTCGACAAGCGCGTGGCCGACGCGCTCGACAAGTCCGAAGTGGAATACGCGTGCGAACTGAAGTTCGACGGGCTTGCCGTTTCCCTGCGATACGTGGATGGCGTATTCGTTCAGGCTTCCACGCGCGGCGATGGATCGACCGGTGAGAACGTCACGGAAAACGTTCGCACGATCCGCTCGCTGCCGTTGCGTCTGAAGGGCGAGCGGGTGCCGAAAGTGCTCGATGTGCGCGGTGAAGTGCTGATGTTCCGCCGCGACTTCGAGCGCATGAACGAGCGTCAGCGCGACGCCGGCCAGAAAGAATTTGCCAACCCTCGCAACGCGGCGGCGGGCAGCCTGCGCCAGCTCGATTCGAAGATCACCGCACAGCGGCCGTTGTCGTTCTTCGCCTACGGCATCGGTGCGCTCGAAGGCGAGCCGACGCCCGCCACGCACAGCGAACTGCTCGACTGGTATGCGGAACTCGGGCTGCCGGTGAACGGCGAACGCGCCGTCGTGACCGGCGCGCAGGGCCTGCTCGCGTTTTTCCGTGCGGTCGGCGAAAAGCGTGACCGCCTTCCATACGATATCGACGGTGTGGTGTACAAGGTCAACCGGCGCGACGAGCAGGACGCGCTCGGCTTTGTTTCGCGCGCGCCGCGCTTCGCGCTCGCCCACAAGTTTCCGGCCCAGGAAGCGCTCACGAAGCTGCTCGCTATCGATGTCCAGGTGGGCCGCACGGGTGCCATTACGCCGGTTGCACGCCTCGAACCCGTGTTCGTCGGCGGTGCGACGGTGACGAATGCCACGCTGCACAATGAAGACGAAGTGCGGCGCAAGGACATCCGCATCGGCGACACGGTGATTGTGCGCCGCGCAGGCGACGTGATTCCCGAAGTGGTGGGCGCGCTGCTCGATCGTCGTCCCGCCGACGCCCGCGAATTCGTAATGCCCACGCATTGCCCCGTCTGCGGATCGGGCATCGAGCGGTTGCCTGACGAGGCCATCGCACGCTGCACGGGCGGACTGTTTTGCCCGGCGCAGCGCAAGCAGGCGCTCTGGCATTTTGCGCAGCGGCGCGCGCTCGATATCGACGGGCTCGGCGAAAAGATCATCGACCAGCTCGTCGACCAGAACCTTGTGCGCACGCCCGCGGACCTTTTCAACCTCGGTTTCGGCACGCTGGCGGCGCTCGACCGCATGGCTGACAAGTCGGCACAGAATCTGCTGGATTCGCTCGAGAAGGCCAAATCCACGACGCTCGCGCGCTTCATTTATGCGCTCGGTATCCGGCATGTCGGCGAATCCACGGCGAAGGATCTCGCGAAGCATTTCGGTTCGCTCGATCCGTTGATGTGCGCTTCCGTCGAGGAACTGCTCGAAGTGAACGACGTGGGGCCCATCGTCGCCGAGGCGCTGCACCAGTTTTTTGCCGAGGAACACAACCGCACGGTCATCGAGCAACTGCGGGCGCCGGGCAAGGTTGCATGGCAGGAAGGCCCGCCTGCGCCGAAGGCTCCGCAGGGCGTGCTGGCCGGCAAGACGGTCGTGCTGACCGGCACGTTGCCGACGCTCACGCGCGACGCAGCAAAGGAAATGCTCGAAGCGGCCGGTGCGAAAGTGGCAGGCTCGGTTTCGAAGAAGACCGATTATGTGGTGGCGGGCGCCGACGCGGGCAGCAAGCTCGCGAAAGCCGAGGAACTCGGCGTGCCGGTGCTGGACGAAGAAGGGTTGCACAAGCTCCTGGAGGGGTCCTCGACATGATTCGCGAAATTCTCAGGATGGGCGATCCGCGGCTGCTCAACATCGCAAAGCCAGTCGATCATTTCGACACGCCCGAGTTGCACACGCTCGTCGCCGACATGTTCGACACGATGCACGCCGCGAGTGGCGCGGGTCTTGCCGCGCCGCAGATCGGCGTGGATCTGCAGGTCGTGATCTTCGGCTTCGAGCAAAACGAGCGCTATCCCGAGGCGCCCGCCGTGCCGCAAACCGTGCTCATCAATCCCGTCATTCATCCTCTGTCACATGACATGGAAGAGGGATGGGAAGGGTGTCTGTCGGTACCGGGCATGCGCGGCATGGTGAGCCGATATTCGATGATCCGCTACAACGGCTTCGATCAGTTCGGCACGCCGATCGAGCGTGTCGCCGAGGGCTTCCACGCCCGCGTGGTCCAGCACGAATGCGATCACCTGATCGGCAAGCTCTATCCGATGCGGATCACCGACTTCTCGAAGTTCGGCTTTACCGACGTGCTGTTTCCTGATCTCGATCCGGTCGCCGACGATTAAGTCGATCAAGCGAAAACGGGAGCCGCTGGCTCCCGTTTTGGTTTGCACGAGCCTCCCTGCATAAGGGAGGGTTCGGATCAACTTGGAACGACTCAGAACGACTCGTCGAACGTCAGATAGCGCCACTGGCCTTGCGGCAGCGCCCCCAGCAGCACCCGGCCCATGCGCACGCGCTTGAGCCCCACTACCTTCAATCCGACCAGCTCGCACATGCGGCGGATCTGCCGCTTCTTTCCTTCGCGCAGCACGAAACGCAGCTGCTCGCCGTTCTGCCAGCTCACCATCGCGGGCTTGAGCGGCACGTCGTCCAGTGACAGGCCGTGGCGCAGTTTCGCGAGAAGCTCGGCGGGAAAATGCTGGTCGATGTCGGTCTCGATGTCGTCGTAAGTCACGCGCACGAGATATTCCTTGTCGATGTCCGACTGCTCGCCGATCAACTGCTTTGCCACGCGCCCGTCCTGGGTCAGCACGAGCAGACCGGTCGAGTCGATATCGAGGCGGCCCGCCGGTGCAAGCGTGCGCAGATGCAGCGGCGAAAAGCGCACGCCCGAGCGATCGCCATCCCACTGGTTGGCTGCCGTGACGAGCGTCGCCGCGGGCGGATAGCCGTCCTCGGCCTGGCCCGAGACGTAGCCCACCGGCTTGTGCAGCAGGATCGTCACCTGGCGGGCTTGTGCAGCGCGTGCGGCCGGGTCGATCTCGATGCGCTGGTCGGGTGTGACCTTCGTGCCCAGCGTGTCGATACGCTCGCCGTCGACGAGAACCCAGCCTTTCTCGATCCACTCGTCGGCCTCGCGGCGCGAGCACAGACCGAGTTCTGACATGCGCTTCGACAGGCGCAGTGAGCCGGCTGCGTCGGTGCCTGTGTGGGTCGCGCGGTGTGGTGCACCCTCAGCCGATTCAACGGGTGCGCTGCGCGGAGCGCGGTCGTCCTGTTTAACGCGAGTCGCGAACTTGCGCGCGGGGGCGTCGTCTCGATAACCCGAGGCGGCTTTTACCGGGCGTGCGAAGCTGCGCTCTTCGCGCGCGGGGCGCTCGCTGCTCGTGCGGCGCGTGCCTTCGTCGCGAGGGCGGCGGCTTTCTGCCGACGAGCCGTATTCGCGGCGTGGTGCGGCGCCTGGCGCTTTGCGGTCGCCGAACTTGCGTTCGCGATCACCGAAACCTTCACTTCGCGGACGAGCCGGACGGCGCTCGTCGCCAGAGCCTTCACCGCGCGGGCGCGCCGGACGGCGCTCGTCGCCAGAGCCTTCACCGCGCGGGCGCGCCGGACGGCGATCATCACCAAAGCCTTCGCTGCGTGGACGCGCCGGACGGCGGTCATCACCAAAGCCCTCGCTGCGTGGACGAGCCGGGCGGCGGTCATCACCAAAGCCCTCGCTGCGTGGACGAGCCGGGCGGCGGTCATCACCAAAGCCCTCGCTGCGCGGACGAGCCGGGCGGCGATCATCACCAAAGCCCTCGCTGCGCGGACGAGCCGGGCGGCGATCATCACCAAAGCCTTCGCCGCGCGGGCGAGCGGGACGGCGATCATCACTGAAGCCTTCCCCACGCGGGCGAGCGGGACGGCGATCATCACTGAAACCTTCCACACGCGGACGAGCCGGGCGACGATCATCACCGAAGCCTTCGCCGCGCGGACGGGCCGGACGGCGATCATCACCGAAGCCTTCCCCACGCGCACGCGCCGGACGGCGATCATCACCAAAACCTTCCCCACGCGCACGAGCCGGGCGACGATCATCACCAAAACCTTCTCCACGCGCACGCGCCGGACGGCGATCATCGCCGAAGCCTTCACCGCGCGGACGAGCCGGGCGGCGTTCGTCACCGAAGCCTTCGCTGCGCGGGCGCGCCGGACGTTCACCCGGCGCCGTTCGTGCAGGCCGCTTCGCCGTATCGCGATCGCGCGGCGCAGCCGCTTTGGCGCCGCTACGTTCGGTCGTGCGGCCCTCGCCGCGTGCGCCTGCGGGCTTCGCCGGCGTCTTCGCGGCGGGCGCCGCGCTTACGGCCGGGCGCACCGGCTTGCGTGCGGTCGCGCTGCCGCGGCGGACGGGGGCGCGTTCGGGCGTGGCCGGGCGCGGGTGCCGCGCTGTGAGTCGAATTCTCGTGGACATGGTTATTTACACTGCTATTGCGCGCAGCAATTCGGTCTCGACGCGGATCTGCAGACGGTTGTCGGAGAGAACCGCGCCGTCGAGCAGAAACACGTCTTCGACGCGTTCGCCGAGCGTATTGATCCGTGCCGCGTGGACGCCGACCCTGTGTTCGGCCAGCACGCGCGCGATGGAATAAAGAAGGCCCGGCCGGTCGTTCGCCGACACGGACAGGATGTAGTACTGGCCGCGCTCGTCGGCTCGCAGATCGACGCGCGGCGTCACCGGGAACGTGCGCGAGAGCCGCGACAGACGCCCTTTCCCCGGTTCGGGCAGCGGGCCGCCGGCAGCGGTCAGCCGCGCCGCGAGTTCCAGTTCGACGAGGTTCGCGATGTCGCGGTAGTGCACGTCGCCTTCGGTATGGGCGACGATGAAGTTATCGAGCGCGTAGCCGTGGCGCGTCGTGCTCACGCGCGCGTCGAGCACGGACAGGCCGCTGCGGTCGAAGTAGGCGCACATCGTCGCGAAGAGGTCGGGGCGGTCCTTCGCGTAGACGAGCACCTGCAGCGCCTCGCCGATCGGCGAGGGCCGCGCGCGCACGACGGGCGCAGGCGCTTCGACGTGGCGATAGAGCACGCGCGTCTGCCAGGCGATATCGGCGGCGTCGTGGCGCAGGAAGTAACCGACGTCCAGCTGCTTCCACAGCGCGCAGTGCGCGTTCTCCGGCACGGTTTCGAGGCGCAGCAGGGCGATGGCTTCCTCCTGGCGCTTCTTCAGCTTGGAGTGCATATCGGGGCGCGCGCCGCCGAGCACGGCGAGCGTCGCGCGATAGAGGTCCTCGAGCAGCTTGCCTTTCCAGGCGTTCCACACCTTCGGGCTCGTGCCGCGGATATCGGCGACCGTCAGCAGGTAGAGTGCGGTCAGGTGCCGCTCGGTGCCGACCAGATCGGCGAAGCGCTTGATGACCTCGGGGTCGCTCGTGTCCTGCTTCTGCGCGACCTGGCTCATCGTGAGGTGATGCTGGACGAGCCAGACGACCAGCGCGGTATCGTCGGCTTCGATGCCGTGCTCGTGGCAGAAGCGGCGCGCATCGGCCATGCCGAGCGTCGAGTGATCGCCGCCGCGGCCCTTGGCGATGTCGTGAAAGAGCGCCGCGACATACAGCACCCAGGGACGCTCGAAGTTGGCGATCAACTGGCTGCAGAACGGGTATTCGTGTGCATGCTCGACGACGGCAAAGCGGCGGATGTTGCGCAGCACCATCAGGATGTGCTGGTCGACCGTGTACATGTGGTAGAGGTCGTGCTGCATCTGGCCGACGATGCGCCGGAAATTCAGCAGATAGCGTCCGAGCACGCTCGTCTGGTTCATGAGCCGCATGGCGTGGGTGATGCCGCTCGGCTGCATCAGGATTTCCATGAAGAGCCGGCGATTCTCGGGATCGCGCCGCCAGTGCTGGTTCATCGTCTCGCGCGCGTTGTAAAGCGCGCGCAGCGTGCGCGCCGAGAGGCCCTTCAAACCCGCCACCTGCTCGTACAGCAGAAAAGCTTCGAGGATCGCGTGCGGCTCGCGCTCGAACACGTCGTCGCTCGCGATCTCGATCATGCCCTGCTTTTCGACGAAGTTATCCGAGAGCACCCGTGTGATGCCGCTCGTGCTCGGGAAGAGTTGCGCCTCGATGTTCTGGATCAGGATCGTCGCGAGCTGCGTGACGGCCTTTGCGGCCCAGTAATAGCGGCGCATGAGCAGTTCGCTCGCGCGGCGCGTGGCGCTCGCCACGTAGCCGAAGCTTTCCGCGACGCCCGTCTGCAGGTCGAACACAAGGATGTCCTGACGGCGCCCTGCAGTCACATGCAGGCGTGCGCGCAGCGTCTTCAGGAATGCCTCGTTGCGGCGCAGTTCGCGCGCTTCGCGGGCGGTGATCAGTCCGCGCTGGTCGAGTTCGCGCCAGCTGCTGCCGAACGCCGCGGCTTCAGTGACCCACAGGATCAACTGCAGATCGCGCAAGCCGCCGGGACTTTCCTTCACGTTCGGTTCGAGGGAGTAGGGCGTGTCCTGGAATTTGGCGTGGCGCTGGCGCATCTCCAGGACCTTCGCCTGGAAGAAGGCGCGCGGGTCCATCGCGTCGCGATAGCGCTGCGCGAAGTCGCCGAAGAGCGTCGCGCTGCCGGTGATGCGGCGGGCTTCGAGCAGCGATGTGCGCACCGTGATGTCGTGCGCGGATTCATCGAGGCACTGCGACACGCTGCGCACGCTACTGCCGATTTCGAGCCCGAGATCCCACGCGAGCCCGATGAAGCGCTCGATTCGCGCTTCGAGCGGCGCGAGCGGCGCGTCGTCGGGCAACAGCACGAGGATGTCGACATCGGAATAAGGCGCGAGCTCGCCGCGCCCGAACCCGCCGACCGCGACGAGCGTCAGCGACGCGGGCAGATCGCACATGTTCCAGGCGCTGCGCAGCGTCTCGTCGGTGGTGCGGGCGAGCGCGCGCATCAGCGTGTCGACGTTGGTCGCGGTGCGGAAACGCTCCAGCAACCGGGCCTTGGCGGCCTTGTAGTCGGATTTCAGCGACGACGTATCGGGGACGGCAGCGGCGGGAACGCTCATGGGCTCGGGTTGTACGTGCGCGGGTTGGATTGCGGCCGGCCGGAGCTGCGCCGCGGCCGGATCTGCCGGTGAGCCGCCCGGAACGGACGGTGTCGCTGCCGCGCGCCCTCTCCGGCGGGGCGGGCGTGCGCAATCGCGCTGCGATGACTGCCGATAACTACGTTGGATCGATGCAGCGCGCCCGACCTTTCAGGATTGTCTCGCGACTGACGGTTCTGCGCCAGGTGGCACACGGCCGCCGCCAACGAGTCGGGCAAGTGCGCGGGTGGCTGCGCAGGTGGCTGGACGCTGCCCGCGAGCAGCGCGCGCCGCTCGCCTGTCCGGCGCTTCAGGCTGCCGTGCCCGCGGCCTGAGCGACGATCGCCGGTTTGGCCGGTGTGCCCGCCGAGACGGTGAGCACCTCGTAGCCGGTCTCGGTGACGAGCACCGTATGCTCCCATTGCGCGGAGAGACTGCGATCCTTCGTTTTGACGGTCCACTGGTCCGGCATCGTGCGGATTTCGCGGCGGCCGGCGTTGATCATCGGTTCGACGGTGAAGATCATGCCGGGCACGAGTTCGATGCCGGTGCCGGGGCGGCCGTAGTGCAGGACTTGCGGGTCGTCGTGGAAAACCGTGCCGATGCCGTGGCCGCAATATTCGCGCACGA
Source organism: Paraburkholderia denitrificans (assembly GCF_042655705.1). Taxonomy (NCBI): domain Bacteria; kingdom Pseudomonadati; phylum Pseudomonadota; class Betaproteobacteria; order Burkholderiales; family Burkholderiaceae; genus Paraburkholderia; species Paraburkholderia denitrificans. The sequence goes on from NZ_JBHSMP010000006.1 coordinate 270,185, forward strand.
CGCTGTAGCCTTGCGCTTCGGCGTAGCGCTGGATGGCGTGGCCGATATCGCCGAGATGGGCGCCCGGGCGCACCTGGTCGATGCCGAGCCACATGCACTCATAGGTCGTCTGGACAAGGCGCTTCACGAGGATCGAACCCTCGCCGACGATGAACATCCGGCTTGTGTCGCCGAAATAGCCTTCCTTGATGACTGTAACGTCGATATTGAGCGCGTCGCCGTTCTTCAGCGTCTTTTCGCCCGGAATACCGTGACAGATCACGTCGTTGACCGAGATGCAGGTGGCTTTCGGATACGGCGGGTAGCCCGGCGGCTGGTAGTTGAGCGGCGCCGGCACTGTGCCCTGCACATTGGTCATGTATTCGTGGCACAGGCGGTCGAGCTCGCCGGTCGTTACGCCCGCAGCAATATAGGGCGTGATGTAATCGAGCACCTCGCTCGCCAGCTTGCCGGCGACGCGCATTTGCGCGATGTCGTGTTCATTCTTGATCGATATGGCCATGATGGGCGCCCGGAAATGCTGTCGAATATTAAATTATCGCACCTTATCCCAGGCGTCGCTGTCTTTTGAAAGGCAGGGCGGCAGACCTGCTGGCTGGCGGCGGCGCAGGTCTGCGAGGGCAATGGCTGGCTTGAGTGGGCCGCTTTGCGCGTGCTATACTCTACGGCTAAGTCGCTCGCTCTATTCTTTCGTAATATGTAAGGAATGTAGCGTGGCTTAGAAGGAAGAGGCAAGAAAGAAGCAGGAAAGAATCAAGAAGTAAGCAGGAGCCCGCTGCTGTCGCGGGCGCGATACCGGAAGCAGGATGATTTCCGGTGACGACAGCATATTCGCGAGCCGGCGCATCCAGGGTGCCGTTTGCGTTTCGATTTTTTCGCCACGAATGCAGTAATTTACAGCGAAAAAGCGGCGCATCCGGTGCGGCAGCCGGCTTCAGACCCAAACCCTAGCGGAGAATTTCTCATGGCAGTTACCATGCGCCAAATGCTGGAAGCCGGTGTCCACTTCGGTCACCAGACGCGCTTCTGGAACCCGAAGATGGCCCCCTTCATTTTCGGCCATCGCAACAAGATTCACATCATCAACCTCGAAAAGACGCTGCCGATGTACAACGACGCGCTGAAGTACGTGCGTCAACTGGCATCGAATCGCGGCACGATCCTGTTCGTCGGCACGAAGCGTCAATCGCGCGACACGATCTCCGAGGAAGCACTGCGCGCTGGCATGCCGTTCGTCAACGCACGCTGGCTCGGCGGCATGCTGACCAACTTCAAGACGCTGAAGGTTTCGATCAAGCGCCTGAAGGACATGGAAGCGGCCGTGGAAGCAGGCGAGCTCGAGAAGATGAGCAAGAAGGAAGCGCTGCTGTTCGAACGTGAAATCGCCAAGCTGCAGAAGTCGATCGGCGGCGTGAAGGACATGGGCGGCATTCCGGACGCAATTTTCGTCGTCGACGTCGGCTACCACAAGATTGCCGTGACGGAAGCCAACAAGCTCGGCATCCCCGTCATCGCCGTGGTCGATACGAACCACTCGCCGGAAGGCGTGGATTACGTGATCCCGGGTAACGACGACGCGAGCAAGGCCGTCGCGCTGTACACGCAAGGCGTGGCCGACGCGATCCTCGAAGGCCGTGCGAACGCGGTCAACGACGTGGTTGCCGCAGCGCGCGGCGATGACGGCGACGACGAGTTCGTCGAGGTCAATTCGGAGGCGTAAGCTGCCCCGTGTCCGGCAAGAAAAGGGGGCTTTCCATAGGCCCCTTTTTTTTAAGCCGTGACTTTCGCTGCCGTGCCACATGCGCGGCACCGTGAGACTGTAAAAATCATGTTTCGCGGAAAACGAATTCCTGCTGGCCGCGTCGAAAGGCGGCCGGTGTGTACCAGACAGACTCAAGGAGCGAATGATGGCGGCAATTACCGCAAGCATGGTGGCTGAACTGCGCGCGAAGACCGACGCGCCGATGATGGAATGCAAGAAGGCGCTGACGGAAGCCGACGGCGACATGGCGCGCGCCGAAGAGCTGCTGCGCGTGAAGCTCGGCAACAAGGCGAGCAAGGCGGCTTCGCGTATCACGGCTGAAGGCGTGATCGCATCGTATGTCGGCAACGGCGCGGGCGCCGTGGTCGAGTTGAACTGCGAAACCGACTTCGTCGCGAAGAACGACGACTTCAACGCATTCGCGAAGACGGTGGCCGAGCTGGTCGCCACGCAAAACCCCGCTGACGTCGCAGCCCTGTCGGCGCTGCCGCTCGAAGGCTCGACCGTCGACGCCGTGCGTCTCGCGCTCGTCGGCAAGATCGGCGAGAACCTCTCGATCCGCCGTTTCGCGCGCTTCGCCACCTCGAACAAGCTGGCCTCGTACCTGCACGGCACGCGCATCGGCGTGCTGGTCGAGTACACGGGCGCCGAAGAGCAGGTCGGCAAGGACGTGGCGATGCACATCGCCGCGATGAAGCCGGTCTCGCTGTCGTCGGACGACGTGCCGGCCGATCTGATCGCCAAGGAGCGCAGCATCGCCGAGCAGAAGGCTGCCGAATCGGGCAAGCCGGCCGAAATCATCTCGAAGATGGTCGAAGGCTCGGTGCAGAAGTTCCTGAAGGAAGTCTCGCTGCTGAACCAGCCGTTCGTGAAGAACGACAAGCAGACGATCGAGCAGATGCTGAAGGCTGCCGGCACGACGGTTCATCAGTTCGCGCTGTTCGTGGTCGGCGAAGGCATCGAAAAGCGTCAAGACGACTTCGCCGCCGAAGTGGCCGCGCAAGTCGCTGCTGCGAAGCAGCAATAAGGTTCACGCGCGTACAGCAACAGCAGTACCCGCAGTACCGTAGCACCCGCGGCGGAGCAATCCGCCGCGGCGGGCAGCGCAGCGGCGCCCGTGCGGCCGGCTCCCGTCGGCACGACTGACGCGCAGCGGCTCAGGTCATCGTCGGTTCCGGCGGCGCTTGCCCGAAGTTGTATTTCACCCCTACAGTTTCAAGTTATTGCCTTTCCGCGCGATCTGGATACCTCATGCCCACACCCGCCTATAAACGCGTCCTGCTCAAACTTTCCGGCGAAGCCCTGATGGGCGATGATGCCTTTGGCATCAATCGCGCCACGATCGAACGTATGGTGGCGGACGTGGCCGAGGTGGTGCGGCTCGGCACGCAGCTCGCGGTGGTGATCGGCGGCGGCAACATCTTCCGCGGCGTCGCGGGCGGTGCAGCCGGTATGGACCGCGCAACGGCCGACTACATGGGCATGCTCGCGACGATGATGAACGCGCTCGCCCTGCAGGACGCAATGCGCCACGCGGGCATCGAAGCGCGCGTGCAGTCGGCGCTGCGCATGGATCAGGTGGTCGAACCGTACATCCGCCCGCGCGCCATTCGCCAGCTCGAAGAGGGCAAGGTCGTGATCTTCGCGGCCGGCACGGGCAACCCGTTCTTCACGACCGACACGGCTGCCGCACTGCGCGGCGCGGAAGTCGGCGCGGAAGTCGTGCTGAAGGCAACGAAAGTCGACGGCGTCTACTCGGCGGACCCGAAGAAGGATCCGACGGCCACGCGTTATTCGACGATCAGCTTCGACGAGGCGATCGGCCGGAACCTGCAGGTCATGGACGCGACGGCGTTCGCGCTGTGCCGCGACCAGAAGCTGCCGATCCGCGTTTTTTCGATCGTCAAGCCGGGCGCGCTCAAGCGCATCGTTCAGGGCGAAGACGAGGGCACGCTCGTCCACGTGTAAACTCTCGTCATCCGAGAGGCTCGATTGCGGGCCGCGTCCCCTCGCGAAGTGGCGAGGCGCCGGGCGGTCCGTACCGTTAAAGGTTGGGAGGTTTCAAAATGGCTGTGGCTGACATCAAGAAGGGCGCGGAGCAAAAAATGCAGCGCTCGATCGAAGCATTCAAGAGCGATCTCGCGAAGATCCGCACTGGCCGGGCGCATACCGGTCTGCTCGATCACATTCAGGTCGATTACTACGGCTCGCCCGTGCCGATCTCGCAGGTCGCGAACCTGACGCTCGTCGACGCGCGCACGATCGGCGTGCAGCCGTGGGAAAAGAAGATGGTGCAGGTCGTCGAAAAGGCGATCCGCGAGTCGGATCTGGGTCTGAACCCGGCCACGCACGGCGATCTGATTCGCGTGCCGATGCCCGCGCTGACCGAAGAGCGCCGCAAGGAACTCACGAAGGTCGTCAAGAGCGAAGGCGAGACGGCGAAGGTCGCCGTGCGCAACCTGCGCCGCGACGCCAACGAGCAACTGAAGAAGCTCGTGAAGGACAAGGAAATCTCGGAAGACGACGAGCGCCGTGCAAGCGACGACGTCCAGAAGCTGACGGATCGCTTCGTGGCCGAGATCGAGAAGCTCGTCCAGACCAAGGAAGCCGAAATCCTGACGGTCTGAGGCCGCCAGGCTCTCAGTCCAGACAGGGTTTCCCTTCTTTATCGCAGTAATAGTCCGACGGCCATGACCTATACCAGCTCAACCGTTCGCGTGCCCGACGTGGCGGCCGTGCCGCGCCACATCGCGATCATCATGGACGGCAATGGCCGTTGGGCAACGCAGCGCCGCCTGCCGCGCGTGGCGGGCCATACGCGTGGCGTCGACGCGGTGCGTTCTGCCGTCGAAGCGTGCGTCGAACGCGGCGTCGAATATCTGACGTTGTTCGCGTTCAGTTCCGAGAACTGGCGGCGCCCGACCGAGGAAGTCTCGTTCCTGATGCGCCTCTTCATCACCGCGCTCGAGCGCGAGGTGGGCCGTCTGCACGCGAACGGGATCCGTCTGCGCGTGGTCGGCGATCTGTCGATGTTCAACGAGCGCATCCAGGATCTGATTCGCCGCGCCGAAACCAAGACCGCACGCAACACCCGTCTCACGCTGACGATCGCAGCAAACTATGGCGGGCGTTGGGACATCATGCAGGCCACCCGCAAGCTCGTGGAAGAGAGCGCGAAGAGCGGCGTGGCGGTGCCGGTGACCGAGGACACGCTCGGCCAGCATCTGGCGATGGCCTATGCGCCTGAGCCCGACCTGTTCATCCGCACGGGTGGCGAGCAGCGCGTCAGCAATTTCCTGCTGTGGCAGCTCGCCTACACCGAACTCTATTTCACCGATACCTACTGGCCCGATTTCGACGCCGCCGCGCTTGGCCGCGCGATCGAATCGTACGTCGAACGCGAACGCCGCTTTGGCCGCACGAGCGCCCAGCTCGTCACCCAATCCCAGAACGCCGACTCGCTTTCATGCTAAAGACCCGTGTCATCACGGCGGTCGTGCTGCTGGCCATCCTTTTGCCAGTCACGCTGTTCGCGCCGATCCCGGTGTTCGGTGCGCTGATCCGTATCGTGGTCGTGTTCGCGGCGTGGGAGTGGGCGCGCCTGCTCAAGGCCGGGAAGAACGGCTCGATCGTCTATGCGGCCATCGCCGGGGCAGTCGTGATACTGAGCGCCCAGCTCGAAGCGCCGCGCCCGCTCTTCCAGGCCGCTGGCGTGTTCTGGATCGTCGCCGGTCCTTACGTGCTGCTGCGCAAGCCGACGCTCGCCGCGGGCGTCTGGCGCGTGTTCCTGCTCGCCTGCGGTCTCGTGATCTTCGCGGCCTGCTGGCACGCGCTCATCGCGGCGCGCACGGCGGGCGTGGCGTTTGTCCTGTCCCTGTTGCTGGTCGTCTGGCTGGCCGATATCGGCGCATACTTTGCTGGTAAGGCGTTCGGCCGCCACAAGCTGGCGCCTTCGATCAGCCCGGGCAAGACATGGGAAGGCGCGGTGGGCGGCTGGGCCGCCGTGATGGTGGTGTCGATCGCCGCGATTGCGTTGCACATCCTCGCGCCGACGCTTTATTCCGCACTGGCCGCCCAGTTGGGTTTAGGCCGTGCGCTTTTTGTGCTTACCGTGCTGGTCGCGTTCAGCGTGATCGGCGATCTGTTCGAGTCGATGCTCAAGCGCCAGGCTGGCGTGAAGGATTCGAGCGGTCTCCTGCCGGGCCACGGCGGGGTGCTCGACCGTATCGACGCGCTGCTGCCGGTGCTGCCGCTTGCAATGCTGCTGCTCGGCTAGAGACATGAATATGCAAAAACGACTGACACTGCTCGGCTCCACGGGCTCAATCGGAGACAGCACGCTCGACGTGGTCGCGCGTCATCCGGAACGCTTCTCGGTTTATGCGCTCACGGCGCACCGCAACGGCGACAAGCTCGTCGAACAATGCCTGCGCTTTACGCCCGAAGTGGCCGTGGTCGGCGACGCGGACACTGCCGCGCGCGTCGAGAAGAAACTGCGCGAAGCGGGCTGCCGCACTGTCGTGACCCATGGTCCGCAGGCGCTCGTCGACGTCTCGAAGAGCGACGGCTGCGATACCGTTGTGGCCGCAATCGTCGGCGCGGCGGGTCTCGTGCCCACGCTCGCGGCGGCGAAGGCCGGCAAGCGCATCCTGCTCGCGAACAAGGAAGCGCTCGTGATGTCGGGCGACATCTTCATGGACGCGGTGCGCGACAACGGCGCGATCCTGCTGCCGGTCGACAGCGAGCACAACGCGATTTTCCAGTGCCTGCCGCGCGAGCGCGAGCTGCACGGCGGCGTCACGAAGATCATCCTCACCGCTTCGGGCGGGCCGTTCCGTACGCGCGAACCGGCCACGCTCGTCGGCGTGACGCCGGACGAGGCGTGCAAGCATCCGAACTGGTCGATGGGCCGCAAGATTTCGGTCGACTCGGCGACGATGATGAACAAGGGCCTCGAAGTGATCGAGGCGCATTATCTGTTCGAACTGCCTGGCGAGCGCATCGACGTGCTGATCCATCCGCAGAGCGTGATCCATTCGATGGTCTCGTACGCGGACGGCTCGGTGCTCGCGCAACTGGGTAACCCCGACATGCGCACGCCGATCGCGCACGCACTGGCGTTCCCGGATCGCGTCGATTCGGGCGTCGCGCAACTCGATCTGACGCAGGTCGCCACGCTCACGTTCGAGAAGCCCGACTACGCACGCTTCCCGTGTCTCGCGCTCGCGATGAAGGCGCTGGCCGAAGGCGGCGTGGCGAGCGCGGCGCTCAACGCGGCCAACGAGGTCGCGGTGGAGGCGTTCCTTAACCGCCGCATCGGTTTCATGGCGATCGCGCAGACGGTCGACGCAGTGCTTAACGCGCTCGACAATACGGCCGCGTCGAACCTCGACGTCGTACTCGAAGCGGATGCCGCGGCGCGCCGTGCGGCGTACACCATCATCGACAGCCTGCCGGTGCCCGCCTGAGGCCGTTTCAGGCCGCGTAATGCACGTTTCGCGCGTTACGCACCGGCACGCCGCGCAAGCAGGAGGCGCATATGAACCTGCTCACCGAACTGGTGGCTTTTCTCGTGGCGATCGGCGTGCTTGTCGTCGTCCACGAATACGGGCATTACAGCATCGCGCGCCTGTGCGGCGTGAAGGTTCTGCGCTTTTCGATCGGCTTTGGCAAGCCGATCGTGCAATGGGTCAGCAAGAAGACCGGTACCGAGTGGACCATCGCGGCGCTGCCGCTCGGCGGCTACGTGAAGATGCTCGACGAACGCGAGTCGGACGAGCGCATTCCCGCGCACGAACTCCCGCACGCGTTTAACCGGCAGCCGGTCGGCAAGCGGATCGCGATTGTCGTGGCGGGCCCCATCGCCAACTTCCTGCTGGCCATCGCATTGTTTGCGCTCGTGTTCGCGTCGGGCGTGAACGAGCCCGCGGCTATCGTCGCCGCGCCGCCCGCGCATTCTGCCGCTGCCCAGGCGGGGTTCCAGGGCGGCGAGAAAATCGTCTCTGTCACGAATGCGAACGGCAACGATACCCAGCCGGTGCGCTCATGGTCGGATCTGCGCTGGAAGCTGCTGGCGGTGGCGTTCGATCACGGCCACGTCGTGCTCGCGGCCCGCGACGGCGGCAGCACCTACGATTTCCCGCTCGATCTCGGCAAACTGCGCGGCAAGGACCTCGACGACGACTTCATGTCGCACCTCGGCCTCGAAGCCGGCGGCGGCACGCTGCAGGTCGCGGGCGTCGAGCCGGGCAGCGCAGCGGAGCGCGCCGGCATGCGCAAGGGCGACCATCTGCGTGCAATCGATGGCCGTCCGGTCGACAGCGCGGGCACGTTCATCTCGTATGTGAAGGCGCATGCAGGCAAGCCGTTGCATCTCGAAGTGATGCGCGGCAACGCCACCCAGCCGCTGATGCTGACGGTCACGCCGGTCGGCCAGCGCGACGACGAAACGGGTGAGACCGTGGGCCACATCGGTGCGGCGCTGGCGGCACAGGCGCCTTCGGTGGAGGTGCGCTACGGGCCGATCGAGAGCGTGAAGCTCGGCGCCCATCGCACCTGGGAGATCGCGGTTTACTCGCTTCGGATGTTCGGCCGCATGATTACGGGCGAAGCGTCGCTGAAGAATCTATCGGGTCCGGTGACGATTGCCGACTATGCGGGCAAGAGTGCGCGGCTTGGGCCATCGGCATTTCTGTCGTTCCTCGCGCTTGTGAGTATTAGCCTCGGTGTGCTCAACCTGCTCCCAATTCCGGTATTGGATGGGGGGCATCTGTTATATTATCTGGTTGAAGCCGTAACGGGCAAAGCCGTATCCGAACGCTGGCAGCTCGTGCTGCAGCGTGCGGGTCTAGCCTGCATCGTCGCGCTATCTGCGATTGCGTTGTTCAACGATCTGGCTAGGTTAATCCATTTTTAAAATGTCGGGCGGCGTCCGGGACGGGCCGCCTGACCTGATACAGCTATACATACCTGGGGAAGCACGTTGTTCAGACCTCATCGCTTGGTTCCAAAGACCGTTGCGGCCGCCGCCCTGGCCGCGCATGGACTGGTTGCTCATGCAGTAACTGCGGCAGCGACTACGCCGTTCGTGGTTCAGGATATCCGGATCGAAGGGCTGCAGCGCGTCGAGCCGGGCACCGTTTTCGCGTATCTGCCCATCAAACAGGGCGATACTTTCAACGACGACAAAGCTTCCGAGGCGATCCGCGCGCTTTACGCGACGGGCTTCTTCAACGACGTGAAGATCGCCTCCGAAGGCAATGTCGTTATCGTGCAGGTGCAGGAGCGTCCGGCGATCGGCACGATCGACTTCGCGGGCATCCACGAGTTCGATAAGGACAACCTCACGAAGGCGCTGCACGCGGTCGGTCTCTCGCAGGGCCGCTACTACGACAAATCGCTCGTCGACAAGGCCGAGCAGGAACTCAAGCGCCAGTACCTCACGCGCGGCTTCTACGCCGCCCAGGTGATCACGACGGTCACGCCGATCGACAGCAATCGCGTCAGCCTGCTGTTCTCGGTGAACGAAGGCCCGAACGCGAAGATCCGCCAGATCAACTTCATCGGCAACAAGACGTTCAGCAGCGGCACGCTGCTCGGCGAAATGCAGCTCTCCACGCCGAACTGGTTCTCCTGGTACACGAAGAACGACCTGTACTCGAAGGAAAAGCTCACGGGCGACCTTGAGAACGTGCGCTCTTACTACCTCGACCACGGTTATCTCGAGTTCAATATCGACTCGACGCAGGTGTCGATCTCGCCCGACAAGAAGGACATGTTCCTGACGATCGGGATCCACGAGGGCCAGCCGTACACGGTGTCGGGCATCCAGTTGTCCGGCAATATGCTCGACCGCGAGGCCGAGCTGAAGAAGCTGATCAAGATCAGGCCGGGCGATAAGTTCTCGGCGGAAAAACTGAAGAGCACGACGAAGGCCATCGTCGACAAGCTCGGTGAATACGGCTACGCGTTCGCCACGGTCAATGCGCTGCCGAAGATCGACCAGGAACACCACACGGTCGAACTCACGCTGCAGGTCGATCCGAGCCGCCGCGTCTATGTGCGCCGCGTCAACGTGATCGGCAACACGCGTACGCGCGACGAAGTCGTGCGCCGCGAAATGCGCCAGCTCGAAAGCTCGTGGTTCGACTCGAACCGCCTTGCGCTCTCGAAGGACCGCATCAATCGTCTCGGCTACTTCACCGACGTCGACGTGACGACGGTGCCCGTGGAAGGCACAGCTGACCAGGTGGACGTGAATGTGAACGTCAAGGAAAAGCCGACCGGCGCGATTACGCTGGGCGCGGGTTTCTCGTCGACGGACAAGGTGGTGCTCTCGGCGGGCGTGTCGCAGGACAACGTGTTCGGTTCGGGCAAGTCGCTGTCGTTGAACGTGAATACCGCGCAGACATACCGCACGCTGTCGGTCACGCAGGTGGACCCGTACTTCACCGTGGACGGCATCAAGCGCATCACGGACGTCTACTACCGCACGTATCAGCCGCTGTACTACTCGACCGATTCGAGCTTCCGCATCATCACGGTCGGCGGCGATCTGAAGTTCGGCATTCCGTTCTCGGAAGTCGATACGGTGTTTTTCGGCTTGGGCCTCGAGCAGGACCGCCTCGACGTCGACGCCAACACGCCGCAGAGCTACAAAGATTATGTGGACCACTTCGGCCGCGTGTCGAACAACGTGCCGCTGACGATCGGCTGGTCGCGCGACTCGCGTGACAGCGCGCTCGTGCCGAGCAAGGGCTATTTCACGCAGGCGAATGCCGAATACGGCACGCCGGCGGGCGGGACGGAGTACTACAAGGCCGATGTCCAGGCGCAGTACTATTACTCGTTCGCGCGCGGCTTCGTGCTCGGCCTGAACATCCAGGGCGGCTACGGCAATGGCCTCGGCGGCAAACCGTTCCCGATCTTCAAGAACTACTACGCCGGCGGTATCGGTTCGGTGCGCGGCTATGAGCCGAGCTCGCTGGGTCCGCGCGACAAGTCGACGAACGACCCGATCGGCGGCTCGAAGATGGTTGTCGGCAACATCGAACTGACGTTCCCGCTGCCGGGCACGGGTTACGACCGCACACTGCGCGTCTTCACCTTCATCGATGGTGGTAACGTCTGGGGCACGGAAGGCAGCAGTATCGGCGCGAACGGCCTGCGTTACGCCTACGGTGCGGGCCTGGCCTGGATCTCGCCGATCGGTCCGCTCAAGCTGAGCCTTGGTTTCCCGCTCCAGAAACACACGGGCGACCAGTACCAGAAGTTCCAGTTCCAGATCGGGACAGCATTCTGACGGCGCGAACCAGACGCTGTACGGCGAAGTCGTACAGCGGGTTGTATAGCGGGTTGTATGGAAATCGGAATCCAGAGAAACGAGAGGATGACTTTGCTAACGGGTAAGTATTCAAGACGGGTGATCGGGGCCATGACGTTGTCGCTGGCGGTGTTTGCTCTCGACGCGGGCGTCGCCCAGGCGCAGGAGGCGAAGATCGCGGCAGTCAACTCTGATCGCATCCTGCGCGAATCCGTCCCGGCGAAGGCCGCGCAGACCAAGCTGGAGGCCGAGTTCGCCAAGCGCGACAAGGACTTGCAGGACATGGCGCAGCGTCTGAAGACGATGTCCGAGTCGGTCGACAAGAGCGGCGTCGCGATGTCGGCCACCGACCGCGCGCAGAAGCAGCGCGATCTTTCGCAGCTCGACAGCGACTTCCAGCGCAAGCAGCGCGAATTCCGCGAGGATCTGAACCAGCGTCGCAACGAGGAACTCGCCGCGGTGCTGGAGCGGGCGAACAAGGTGATCAAGCAGATCGCCGAGCAGCAGCATTACGACCTGATCGTGCAGGAAGCCGTCTACGTGAGCCCGCGCATCGATATCACCGACCAGGTGATCAAGGCGCTTGCCGGCTCGTCGGGCAGCAATTAAGCAGGAGCAGGACACGTATGGCTTTTACGCTTGAGGAACTCGCGGGGCGTTTCGGCGGTGAAGTGATCGGCAACGCCGCGCAACGCGTCGGCTCGCTCGCGCCGCTCGACCAGGCCGGTCCGCAGCAGCTGGCATTCCTCGCCAATCCGAAGTATCTGGCTCAGGTCGACACGACGCGCGCGGGAGCGGTGCTCATTAGCCCCGGCGACCTCGAGAAGCTTGCTTCGCGCGAAGGCCGCAACTTCATCGTCACACCCAATCCGTATGCTTACTTCGCGCGCGTCGCGCAGGCGTTCATCGACCTCGCCGCGCCGAAGGTTCAACCCGGCGTTCATCCGGGCGCTAGCGTCGACGCTTCGGCGCAGATCGCTGCGAGCGCGGTGATCGGCCCGAACGTGACGGTCGAGGCGGGCGTCGTGATCGGCGAGCATGTGCGTCTTGACGCGAACGTGTTCGTCGGACGCGGCACGCGGATCGGCGCGGGTTCGCATCTGTACCCGGGCGCCACCATCTATCACGGCTGCCGCATCGGCGAGCGCGCGATCGTGCACGCGGGCGCGGTGATCGGCTCGGATGGTTTCGGGTTTGCGCCCGATTTCACGGGCGAGGGCGAAGCGCGCACGGGCAGTTGGGTCAAGATTCCGCAGGTCGGCGGCGTGTCGATCGGCCCGGATGTCGAGATCGGAGCCAATACGACGATCGATCGCGGTGCAATGGCCGATACGATTATCGAAGAATGTGTGAAGATCGATAACCTCGTGCAGATCGGCCATAACTGCAAGATCGGTGCGTACACGGTAATCGCCGGCTGCGTCGGCATTGCGGGCAGCACGACGATCGGCAGGCATTGCATGATCGGCGGCGCGGTGGGCATTGCCGGGCACGTGACGCTCGCGGACTACGTGATCGTCACAGCGAAATCGGGTGTGTCGAAGTCGCTGAAGAAGGCCGGTGTGTACACGAGCGCCTTCCCGGCGGTCGACAACGCCGACTGGAACAAGAGCGCCGCGCTGCTGCGCAACATCGACAAGTTGCGCGATCGTATCCGGGCACTCGAGGCAGCGCTTCCCGCGAAGCCGCAGGGCGACGCGTAACAACAGGTCACCCGGGCGCGGTGCCTTCCAGGTACAAGCCGGGGTACAACACGACCGGCGTCTTTCGTCAGGCGCCGGTTTTTTGCGTGCCGGACCGTGCTCCGGGCAGATCCGCATGCCGCGATCCGCGGGGCTGGCGCATACTGCGCGTCAGCGCCAGATCACCGGCATCGGCATTCGCAGTCATCTTCGCGCAATTCCAGCGTGAGCAGAAATACCATGAACATCGAAAAACTCAACTTCGACATCCACAAGATTTTCACGCTGCTGCCGCATCGCTACCCGTTCCTGATGGTCGACCGGGTCATCGAGCTTGAGCCGCACAAGCGCATCAAGGCGTTGAAGAATGTGACGGTCAACGAGCCGTATTTCACGGGCCATTTCCCCACGCGCCCGGTCATGCCCGGCGTGATGATCCTCGAAGCGCTCGCGCAGACGGCCGCGCTGCTGACGTTCTCCGAACAGCAGCAGGACTTCGCGAACACGCTGTACTACTTCGTCGGCATCGACGGCGCGCGCTTCAAGCGGGTGGTCGAGCCGGGCGACCAGCTGATCCTGAACGCCACGTTCGAGCGTTACATGCGCGGCATCTGGAAGTTCAAGGCGCAAGCCGAAGTGGACGGTGTCGTCGCGTGCGAAGCAGAGCTCATGTGCACCGTGAAAAAAATGGATGCGGACGTGCAATAACACGCACCGCAGGGTGCCGTCGCGCGTCGCGTGATGCGCCGGCAGATAACAGAATCGGAAGCAAAGACGAATGAGCAGGATCCATCCCACCGCGATTGTCGAACCCGGTGCGCAAGTTGACGAATCGGTCGAGATCGGGGCGTACGCAGTCGTGGGCGCGAACGTGAGCATCGGCGCGCGTACGATTGTCGGGTCGCATACCGTGATCGAAGGTTATACGACGATCGGCGAGGACAACCGCTTCGGCCACTTTGCAGCGATTGGCGGCCGTCCGCAGGACATGAAGTACAAGGGCGAGCCGACGAAGCTCGTGATCGGCAACCGCAATACGATCCGCGAGTACACGACGCTGCACACGGGCACGGTGCAGGACACCGGCGTCACGATCATCGGCGACGACAACTGGATCATGGCTTACGTGCACGTCGGCCACGACTGCCGCCTCGGCAGCAACGTGATCATGTCGAGCAACGCGCAGCTCGCGGGCCACGTGATCGTGGACGACTACGCGATCGTCGGCGGCATGACCGGCGTACACCAGTTCGTGCGCATCGGCGCGCACTCGATGGTGGGCGGCGCATCGGCGCTCGTGCAGGACGTGCCGCCGTTCGTGGTCGCCGCGGGCAACAAGGCCGTGCCGCATGGCGTCAACGTCGAAGGCCTGCGCCGCCGCGGCTTCTCGCCCGATGCGATTTCGGCGCTGCGCTCGGCTTATCGCACGCTCTACAAGAACGGCCTGTCGCTCGAAGAGGCGAAGGTCCAGCTCGCGGAACTGGCGGAGGCGGGCGGCGACGGCGATGTCCACGTCAAGGCGCTGATCGCGTTCGTCGAGCAGTCGCAACGCGGCATCATCCGCTAACCAATGGTCCTGCAAGCCCGTCCCTTGCGTGTTGCGATGGTCGCCGGCGAACCGTCCGGCGATCTGCTGGCGGCCTCGCTGCTCGCCGGCCTCACGGAACGCTTGCCTGACACGACGCAGTACTACGGAATCGGCGGCCCGCGCATGTCGGCCGCCGGTTTCGACGCGCACTGGCCGATGGAAAAGCTCACGGTGCGCGGCTATGTCGAGGCGCTCAGGCACATCCCCGAAATTCTGCGCATTCGCGGCGAGCTGAAGCACCAGTTGCTCGCCGATCCCCCCGACGCGTTTATCGGCGTCGATGCACCCGACTTCAACTTCGGCCTTGAGCACGCGGTGCGTGCGGCGGGCATTCCCACGATTCACTTCGTGTGCCCGTCGATCTGGGCGTGGCGCGGCGGGCGCATCAAGAAGATCCAGAAGTCGGTGGATCACATGCTGTGCGTATTTCCGTTCGAGACGGCGATACTCGAAAAGGCGGGCGTTGCGGCGTCGTACGTGGGCCATCCGCTTGCCGACGAGATTCCGCTCGAACCGGACGTGGCGGGCGCGCGCCGCGCGCTGGGCCTGCCCGACAGCGGGCCGGTGATCGCCGTGCTGCCGGGCAGCCGGCGCTCCGAGATCAACCTGATCGGCCCGACCTTCTTCGACGCCATTGCGCTCATGCAGCAGCGCGAACCGGGTCTGCGCTTTGTGATGCCGGCAGCGACGCCGGCGATCCATGCGCAACTGCAGGAACTCGCGAGCACGCGCAACAACCTTGCGTTGACGATCATCGACGGCCAGTCGCAGCTTGCGATGACGGCTGCCGATGCGATCCTCGTGAAGAGCGGCACGGTGACGCTCGAAGCGGCGCTGCTGAAAAAGCCGATGGTGATTTCGTACAAGGTGCCCTGGCTTACCGGGGAGATCATGCGCCGCCAGGGTTATCTGCCGTACGTGGGCCTGCCGAATATTCTGGCAGGCCGTTTCGTCGTCCCCGAGATCCTCCAGCACTTCGCGACGCCCGAGGCGCTTGCCGACGCCACGCTCACGCAGTTGCGCGACGAGGCGAACCGGCGCACGCTCACGGAAATTTTCACCGAGATGCATTTGGCGCTGCGCCAGAACACGTCGCAGCGCGCTGCCCAGGTTGTGGCTGAAATCGTTGAACGCCGCAGAGGGCACTCATGATAGACGACGCGACCGGGCGTGCGCGCAAGCCGGTGGCCAAAGGCGCAACTAAAGCCGCAACCAAGGCTGCAACTAAAGTCGCCCCGAAAGCGCAGTCGGCGGCGGCAAAGCGCGCCGCGCGCCTCGCGCAGGCGCAGCAGGCTGGCTTGCTGTTCGATTCGCCCGACGACATCGTCTGTGGCGTGGACGAGGCCGGGCGCGGCCCGCTCGCCGGGCCTGTCGTCGCGGCGGCGGTGATTCTCGATCCGGCCCGGCCGATCGCCGGGCTCGACGACTCGAAGGCGTTGACCGCCAAGACCCGCGACGCGCTTTACGACCTCATCGTCGAACGCTCGCTCGCGTGGTGCGTCGCGTCGGCGTCGGTTGAAGAGATTGACACGCTCAATATCCTGCAAGCGACGATGCTCGCGATGCGGCGCGCAGTCACGGGGCTCAGCGTGACGCCGACGCTCGCGAAGATCGACGGCAACCGCTGTCCGGTGCTGCCCGTGCGCAGCGAAGCTGTCGTCGGCGGCGACGCGCTGGTGCCGAGCATTTCGGCGGCGTCGATCATTGCGAAGGTTACGCGCGACCGCATGCTGGTGGAATTGCACGCGCCGTATCCGGCTTATGGATTCGACGTGCACGCGGGCTATGGCACGCCGCAACATCTCGCCGCGTTGCGCGAGCACGGTCCCTGCGAGCATCATCGCCGCTCGTTTGCGCCGGTGCGCGAGGCTTATGCGCTGCACGGCGTCGTGGCGACCCGCACGGTGGCTGCGCGTCACTCCGCCGATCCGCACGACGACGCGTTCGCGCCGGTCTGATGTGGCTACGCGCGTGCGCTGAGCGCCGCATCGCGCGGCGCGTTGTCCTTTTCCCGAATCCCTTTTATTCAGATTGCCAGGCCCGAACGTGAAAGCCATTACGTCACGCGACAATCCACTCTACAAGCATCTGAAGGCGCTGGCCGGCTCGACGCATCAACAGCGCAAGAGCGGCCAGGCTCTACTCGAAGGTTTCCATCTGGCGAGCGCCTGGCTCGACGGCGGCGGCCAGCCGGAGTATTGCGTCGTCACCGACGGCGCGCTCGCGCACGACGAGGCGCGTGCAATTGTCGCGCGCGTCGACGACCGGCGCGTGATCACGCTGCCCGATGCGCTGTTCGGCCAGCTTTCGAACGTCGTGCACGGTGTGGGGATGCTGCTCCTGGTCGATACGCCCGAGGCCGTCTTGCCACAGCGCGTGCTGTCGACCTGCGTGGTGCTCGACGGCGTGCAGGATGCGGGCAACGTCGGCTCGATCCTGCGCAGCGCGGCGGCGGCGGGGATCGACAAGGTGTTCTGCACGCCGGGCACGGCCTACGTGTGGTCGTCGAAGGTGCTGCGCTCGGCGATGGGCGCGCATTTCCTGCTGGAAGTGTTCGAGGACGTCGAGCCCGGCACGCTGGCCGACATGCTGGGCGTACCCGTCGTCATCACGGATTCGCACGGCGCACAGGCCATCGACGAATGCGATCTCACGGGGCAGGTCGCCTGGGTGTTCGGCAACGAAGGGGCGGGCGTGTCGCAGGTATGGCGCGATGCGGCCACGCATCGCGTGACGATTCCGCAGCCGGGCGGCATGGAATCGCTGAACGTCGCGGCAGCCGCGGCCGTTTGCCTCTTCGAGCAATGCCGCCAGCAGCGCCACGCGCGCTGAAGCTGGGTCCGGCCACTCCAGCAGGCCATCCGGGCTATCGGGGCCGGCCGGAGCCTGTCACAGCGTATCAGTAAGCCGGCTTGTCGAGCCGGACTTCCTGCAGGATCGTCGTCGCGATCTCCTCGATCGACTTGTGCGTCGACGAGAGCCACTTGATCCCTTCACGCCGCATCATCGCTTCCGCTTCGTTCACCTCGAAACGACAATTCTCGGGCGCTGCGTACTTGCTGCCGGGGCGCCGCTCGTTGCGGATCTCGGCGAGGCGATGCGGGTCGATCGACAGCCCGAAGATCTTCTGGCGGTGCGCGAGCAGTGCCGTCGGCAGCTTGCCGCGCTCGAAGTCTTCCGGAATCAGCGGATAGTTCGCCGCCTTCACGCCGTACTGCATGGCGAGATAGAGGCTCGTCGGCGTCTTGCCGCTGCGCGACACGCCCACGAGGATCACGTCGGCGTCCGCGAGATTGCGGTTCGACTGGCCGTCGTCATGCGCGAGCGAGAAGTTGATCGCCTCGATGCGGTTCTTGTATTCGTCCGTGTCGGCATTCTGGTGGCCGCGGCCCATCGCGTGGCTCGACTTCAGCTCCAGTTCCTGCTCCAGCGGCTCGACGAAGGTCTGGAACATGTCCAGCACGAGTCCGTTCGTGCGCTTGACAATCTCGTTCGAATTGCTGTCCACGAGCGTCGTGAACACGATCGGACGGCGGCCTTCGTGAACGGCGGCTTCGTTGATCTTTTCGGCGGTCGCGTAAGCCTTGTCCGTCGAATCGACGAACGGAACGCGCACGAGACGGAATTTCTGGTCGAACTGGGACAGGATGGAATGCGCGAAGGTTTCGGCGGTGATTCCGGTACCGTCGGAGACGATGAATACGGTGGGCGGCATTGACTGAAGCAGGGTACGTACGTTGCGATTGGACAGCTGGGAGACGGACGGAACACCCGGATTGCGTCTGTCGGAATATTCCGGGGCGCGATTCGGACCGACTGGCACATTTTCGGAGTCGGCACGGTAGAATAGCGGCAACCTGTTGGATAAGCAATTGCAGCACAACCACGCCAAACCGCAGCTAATGTGGCTGGTTCTGGTGTTAACTTGCAGCGATTCCGTCTAACTTCGCGTAATCGCGCGCATATCCCTGCTTTCCTGCTGCTGGTTTCGGGCTGCGGATTCGGGCTGCGGCAGCTTGAGCGATTGCTTCTCCAACAGGTTGCGCAAGACGCGGATCCGCTTCCCATGAGCGCCCCGCGTTCGAGCCCACTTGCGCAATCGTGAATTTTTTTCACACTTAGGGGCTTGTATGACTAACACCGTTGCTAAGGACCAGGCATATGTAGTGCCTTTCGAGCAGTTGCGGATGACCGACGTCGAGATCGTGGGCGGCAAGAACGCCTCGCTCGGCGAAATGATCAGCCAGTTGGCCGAGGCCGGCGTGCGCGTGCCCACGGGCTTCGCGACCACCGCGCTCGCGTTCCGCGACTTTCTGAAACACAACAACCTGACCGAGCGGATCGCTGCGCGTCTGGCTTCGCTCGACGTCGACGACGTCAAGGCGCTGGCCGAAGCAGGCAAGGATATCCGTCAATGGATCGTCGACGCGCCGCTGCAGCCGCAGCTCGAAGCGGACATCCGCGCCGGTTTCGAAAAGCTCCAGAACGGCTCGCCGGCTGAGCTGTCGTTTGCCGTGCGTTCCTCGGCGACGGCGGAAGATCTGCCCGACGCATCGTTCGCCGGCCAGCAGGAAAGCTACCTGAACGTCGTGGGCATCGAGGACGTGCTCGACCGCCTCAAGCACGTGTTCGCGTCGCTCTACAACGACCGCGCCATTTCCTATCGCGTCCACAAGGGCTTTACCCACGCCGAAGTCGCGCTGTCGGCTGGCGTGCAGCGCATGGTCCGCTCGGACGTCGGCGCCGCGGGCGTCATGTTCACGCTCGACACGGAATCGGGCTTCAAGGACGCCGTGTTCATCACGTCGAGCTACGGCCTCGGCGAGACCGTCGTGCAGGGCGCGGTGAATCCGGACGAGTTCTACGTCTTCAAGACCACGCTTGCGCAGGGCAAGGCCCCGATCATCCGCCGCTCGATCGGCTCGAAGCTCATCAAGATGGAATTTACGCAGCCGGGCGAGCCGGGCCGCGTGAAGACCGTCGACGTCTCCCACGAAATGCGCAACCGCTTCTCGATCACCGACGAAGACGTGATCGAGCTGGCGAAGTACGCCGTCATCATCGAGAAGCACTACGAGCGTCCGATGGACATCGAGTGGGGCAAGGACGGCCGCGACGGCAAGATCTTCATCCTCCAGGCGCGCCCGGAGACCGTGAAGAGCCAGGCCGCGGGCAAGGTCGAGCAGCGCTTCAAGCTCAAGGGCCAGTCCCAGGTGCTCACCACGGGCCGCGCGATCGGCCAGAAGATCGGCGCGGGCCGCGTGAAGGTGATTCACGACCCGTCCGAAATGGAACGCGTGCTGCCGGGCGACGTGCTGGTCGCCGACATGACCGACCCGAACTGGGAGCCGGTGATGAAGCGCGCGGCGGCGATCGTCACGAACCGCGGCGGCCGGACCTGCCACGCGGCGATCATCGCGCGTGAGCTGGGCGTGCCGGCGGTCGTGGGTTGCGGTGACGCGACCGACACGCTCAAGGATGGCGCGCTCGTGACCGTGTCGTGCGCCGAAGGCGACGAAGGACGCATCTACGACGGCCTGCTCGAAACGGAAGTCAGCGAAGTACGCCGCGGCGAGCTTCCGGCGATTCCCGTGAAGATCATGATGAACGTCGGCAACCCGCAGCTCGCGTTCGACTTCTCGCAGCTGCCGAACGCCGGCGTGGGCCTCGCGCGTCTCGAGTTCATCATCAACAACAACATCGGCGTGCACCCGAAGGCGATCCTCGAGTACCCGAATGTCGACGCCGACCTGAAGAAGGCCGTGGAAAGCGTCGCGCGCGGCCATGCGTCGCCGCGTGCGTTCTACGTCGACAAGCTGACCGAAGGCATCGCCACGATCGCGGCGGCGTTCTATCCGAAGCCCGTGATCGTGCGTCTGTCGGACTTCAAGTCCAACGAGTACAAGAAGCTGATCGGCGGTTCGCGCTACGAGCCGGACGAAGAGAATCCGATGCTCGGCTTCCGCGGCGCCTCGCGTTACATCGCCGAGGACTTCGCGCAGGCGTTCGAGATGGAATGCATCGCGCTCAAGCGCGTGCGTGAAGAAATGGGCCTCTCGAACGTCGAGATCATGGTGCCGTTCGTGCGCACGCTCAAGCAGGCGGAGCGCGTGATCGGCCTGCTCGAGAAGTTCGGCCTGAAGCGCGGCGTCAACGGCCTGCGTCTCATCATGATGTGCGAAGTGCCGTCGAACGCGATCCTTGCCGAAGAGTTCCTGCAGTTCTTCGACGGTTTCTCGATCGGCTCGAACGATCTGACGCAGCTCACGCTGGGTCTCGACCGCGATTCGGGCATGGAACTGCTCGCCGCCGACTTCGACGAGCGCGATGCGGCCGTCAAGTTCATGCTCAAGCGCGCGATTGAAACGTGCCTGCGCCTGAACAAGTATGTCGGCATCTGCGGCCAGGGCCCGTCCGATCACCCGGACTTCGCCGAGTGGCTCGCCAGGGAAGGCATTGCTTCGATGTCGCTGAACCCCGACACGATCATCGACACGTGGGAGGCGCTCGCCAAGGCGCAGGCGAAGTAACGATCGCGTAACCAGCGCGCATCGCGTCCCGCGCGAAATGTGATGCTGCTCCGTGCGGGTTTCTCGCCGCACGGAAAAAAGTGTCAGCTTCGTGCTATAACACCCCGGTCATGCCGGGGTGTTTTACTTTGGGAGGCTGAAGTGGGTCCACATGGTTTGTTCTGGTGGGTCGGCGCGGGCGTGCTGATCGTTGCCGAATTGATGACGGGCACGTTCTACCTGCTGATGATCGCGCTCGGCTTCTTCGCGGGTGTGCTCGCCTACGGGCTGGGTGCGCCGCTCGACCTGCAACTGGGCATTGCGGCTGCCGTCGCGCTGACCGCCATGATCGTGCTGCGGCGCTCGCGCTTCGGGCGGCGCAAGCGCAGGACGGACGCGTCGAGCGATCCAGGCGTGAATCTCGACATCGGCGAACCGGTGACCGTGACCGGCTGGCAGGACCGCCGTGCGCGCGCCATGTATCGCGGCGCCGAATGGGACATCGAACTCGCACCCGGCGAGCCCGAGGATGCGCGTCTCTATGAAATCAAGTCCGTGCGCGGCAGCTGCCTGATCGTCGCCGCGCGGCGGAGCGAGGCGCTCAACGGCGCGCGGCACGCATGAGCCGCCGCGCCTGAGGTCAAGCGCCTGACGGCAAGAGCCGCACCGTTTCATTCGTAGTCCATCGCATTTATCGAAGGGAAGGAGATCATCAATGCAAGTTCCAGTCGTCGGCCTGATTCTGCTCTTGATCGTCATCGTGCTGGTTGCGCAGACCGTCAAGATCGTGCCGCAGCAACATGCGTGGGTCGTCGAGCGGCTTGGCCGCTTTCACGCGACGCTCACTCCGGGGCTTTCGATCGTGCTGCCGTTCGTCGATCGTGTGGCGTACAAGCACGTGTTCAAGGAAATTCCGCTCGATGTGCCAAGCCAGGTCTGCATCACGCGCGACAACACGCAGTTGCAGGTGGACGGCGTGCTGTACTTCCAGGTGACCGATCCGATGAAGGCGTCGTACGGCTCGAGCAACTATGTCTTCGCCATCACGCAGCTTTCGCAGACCACGCTGCGCTCCGTGATCGGCCGCCTCGAACTCGACAAGACCTTCGAGGAGCGCGACTTCATCAACCACAGCGTGGTGTCGGCGCTCGACGAGGCCGCATCCAACTGGGGCGTGAAGGTGCTGCGCTACGAGATCAAGGACCTCACGCCGCCGAAGGAAATTCTCCACGCGATGCAGGCGCAGATCACCGCCGAGCGCGAAAAGCGCGCGCTGATCGCTGCGTCGGAAGGCCGCAAGCAGGAGCAGATCAACCTCGCGTCGGGCGCGCGTGAAGCGGCGATCCAGAAGTCGGAGGGCGAGAAGCAGGCTGCGATCAACCAGGCGCAGGGTCAGGCGGCCGCGATTCTCGCCGTGGCGGAAGCGAACGCGCAGGCGATCCAGAAGATCGGCGCGTCGATCCAGGAGCAGGGCGGCATGGACGCGGTCAATCTCAAGGTGGCCGAACAGTACGTCGGTGCGTTCTCGAATCTCGCGAAACAGGGCAATACGCTCATCGTGCCGGGCGACATGAGCGATCTGAGCACGATGATCGCTTCGGCGATGACGATCGTGAATCGCGCTGGCGTGCGCGAGCAGCAGGTGAAGGGCGCTTGATGCACGCCTGAGCGCCGCGAGGCATCGGTAAACTGAAAACGGGCCGCAAAAGCGGCCCGTTCGCGTTGCAGGGCACGGTTTCGAAAGCGCCCGGCCGCTCAGGTCGGCGTGCGCATGAGACGCGCCTTTTCGCGCTCCCAGTCACGCTTTTTCTCGGTTTCGCGCTTGTCGTGCAGCTTCTTGCCCTTCGCGAGGCCGATCTCGCACTTCACGCGGCCGCCTTTGTAGTGGAAGTTCAGCGGCACGAGCGTGTAGCCGCGCTGCTCGACCTTGCCGATCAGCTTGTCGATCTCTTCGCGGTGCAGCAGCAGCTTGCGGGTGCGGACCGGGTCGGGGTTGATGTGCGTGGACGCCTCGGGCAGCGGGCTGATATGCGTGCCGATCAGAAACAGTTCGCCGTCCTTGATCACGACGTACCCTTCCTTGATCTGGCCGCGCCCCGCGCGCAGCGACTTGATCTCCCATCCTTCGAGCACGAGTCCTGCCTCGTAGCGCTCTTCGATGAAGTAATCGAAGAACGCCTTTCTGTTGTCGATGATGCTCATGAGGAAATGGAAAAGGCCCAACTCGTTTAAAATCACGATTTTAGCAAAGCGGGCCCACGAAAGCCCGATACGCTTTTATAACCCTCGCCACGCGTTGCGCTATCTATGGCAGATGTCCAGAAAACCGTGCTGATTCGCCATTCGGCGGAACAGATGTTCGACCTCGTCACCGATGTCGACGATTACCCCAATTTCCTGCCGTGGTGCGGTGGCGTCGAAGTTCACCAGCGGGACGAGAACGGTATGGAGGCGAAGATCCATATCAATTTCAAGGGCATCAAGCAGCATTTCGCCACGCGCAACACGCAAAAGCGCCCCGAGCGCATCGATATGAACTTCGCCGACGGGCCGTTTCGGAAGTTCACGGGCTACTGGCGCTTCACGCCGCTGCGCGCGGACGCCTGCAAGATCGAGTTCGCGCTGCATTACGAGTTTGCTAACGTCATCCTCGAGAAGATCATCGGGCCGGTGTTCCATCACATCGCGAATACCTTCGTCGACACCTTCGTGAAGCGCGCCGACCAGCGCTACGGCAAGCCATGAGCACGAAAATCGCCGTCGACGTCTGCTATGCGCTGCCTGACGCGCAGACGCTCATCGCGGTCGAGTTGCCGCCCGGCGCGACCGTACAGCAGGCCATCGACGCGAGCGGCATCGCCGCGCGCCATCCGGAGATCGACCTCGCGACGCTCAAGGTGGGGATCCACGGCAAGCTCAAGCCGCTCGACGCCACGCTCGCCGACCACGACCGCGTCGAGATCTATCGTCCGCTGATCGTCGATCCGAAGGCCGCGCGGCAGCGCCGCGTCGACAAGACCCGCAAGGCGGGCTCCGTGGAAGGGCGCAAGTGGCTGCACAAGGATTCGCGCTGAAGCGCTGAATCCGCGAAAATTCGCGCAAATTTACGCAGATTCACGAACACGACGGACCGCAACGGCGCAAGCGCAGTTGCGGTCCGTTCTGCTTTATGGCATCCGCGCCTGGTTGCGCCGTTATGCCGCGTTCCCGTGCCGTTCGCTGTGACCGCCGCTGTGACCCTCGCCGTGCTGACCGTCGGCCGGGACGATGCCGTCGCCGTGCGCGGTTTCTTCCGGTCCGCCCGCATGCTGCCGCACCGACCAGCTCACGCCCGCGACGAGCAGCACGATGGCCGCGATTTCGAGCCCGCGAGGCAGACGGTGGTCGTAGATGAAGCCGTAGAGCAGGGCGAACAGCGTCTCGAAGACGATCATCTGCCCCGAGAGCGTGAGCGGCAGCCGTTTGGCGGCGGCGTTCCAGAGCCCGTTGCCGAGCCACGACGCACCAATCGCGAGGACGAGGTTCAGTTGCCAGAACGACGTCCAGCGCGAGGCCGAGACGCTTTCCTGCACGGTGCCCGACGGCATGGCGAGAATCGCGAGCCACAGCAGGGCGCCGAGCGCGCCCGTCACCACGCCCCACAGCACCGACCACTCGTTGCCGCTGAAATGCGCGTTGCGATGCAGGTAACGGGCGTTTTCGACGGCAAACCACGTCCAGCAGACCAGCGCGCCGACCGCGCAGCCGAGGCCCGCGATCTTCGTGAGCGTGCTTGCGTGAAGGCCGTCGCTGGCGCCCGCCGTGAACACGTCGACGTTGATGCAGACGATGCCCGCGGCGATCATCGCAAGCGGCCAGGCGAGGCGCGCAAGCGGCACCGCGCCGTGATCGCGCCGCCCGAGCAGGGTTACCGTGACGGGCAGCACGCCGACGATCAGCGAGGCGGGCGCGATGCCGACCATGTGGATCGCGCTCGCGAGAAAGAGGTAGTAGAGCAGGTTGCCCATCAGCGCGAGCTTGACGAGCGCGACGAGGTCCCCGCGCGTGAGGCGCGGCCAGACGCGGCGCAGCATGGGTGCGAGCGCGGCGAGGGAGACGAGACCGTACATGACGTAGCGGCCCGCGCTCAGGAGCAGCGGCGAGAAATCGGCCAGCTGGCGGGGCACGACGAACACGGTTCCCCACAATGCACCGGCGAGAACGCCGTACAACACACCACGCCGCATCTTCGAAAACTCCGGATCGATCAGATTGAGATTGGCTTCGAGCTTAGCCCGTGCGCCGCGCATCAGTCTTGTTCAATCCTGCACCGCGGGGGTTCCCGGTTCCGAGGCTCGCGCGCTGCAAAGGGCAGGATCGGTGCGCACGTACATGCACATCCCCGGCGCCGGGAATTTTCCTGAAATCGTCGCTAAGCTACTGTTGATACAGATGATTTCCAGGGCGCTATCCCGTATAATCTGCTTTTGCGCCTATAGGATTTGCCATGCGTCTGATCCAGAAAGCACTCACGTTCGATGACGTGCTCCTCGTTCCCGCCTTCTCCGACGTTCTTCCGCGCGACACCAGCCTCAAGACACGGCTGACCCGCAATATCTCCCTGAACATTCCGCTCGTCTCCGCCGCGATGGATACGGTCACCGAAGGCCGTCTGGCAATCGCGATGGCGCAGCAGGGCGGCGTCGGCATCGTCCACAAGAACCTCACGCCCGCCGAGCAGGCGCGCGAGGTCGCGAAGGTGAAGCGTTTCGAATCGGGCGTCCTGCGCGATCCGATCACGATCCCGCCGCAAATGCGCGTGCGCGACGTGATCGCCCTGTCGCAGCAGCACGGCATTTCGGGCTTCCCGGTGGTCGAAGGTGCGCAGCTCATCGGTATCGTCACGAACCGCGACCTGCGCTTCGAAACGCGTCTTGACGAGCCCGTGCGCTCGATCATGACGCCGCGCGAGCGTCTCGTCACCGTCAAGGAAGGCACGCCGCTCGCCGAAGCCAAGGCGCTCATGCACAGCCACCGCCTCGAGCGCGTGCTGGTCGTCAACGACGCGTTCGAACTGCGCGGTCTCATGACCGTGAAAGACATCACCAAGCAGACCGAGCACCCGGTCGCCTGTAAGGACGAGCACGGCAAGCTGCGCGCGGGCGCGGCGGTCGGCGTGGGTGCCGACAACGAAGAGCGCGTCGAACTGCTGGTTCAGGCAGGCGTGGATGTCATCGTCGTCGACACGGCGCACGGCCATAGCCAGGGCGTGCTCGAGCGCGTCCGCTGGGTCAAGCAGAACTTCCCGCACGTCGAAGTGATCGGCGGCAACATCGCCACCGCCGACGCGGCGCGCGCACTCGTCGAGTACGGCGCGGACGGCGTGAAGGTCGGCATCGGCCCGGGCTCGATCTGCACGACGCGTATCGTCGCGGGCGTGGGTGTGCCGCAGATCAGCGCAATCGCGAACGTCTCGGATGCGCTGAAGGGCACGGGTGTTCCGGTCATCGCCGACGGCGGCGTGCGCTACTCGGGCGACGTCTCGAAGGCGCTCGCAGCTGGCGCGAACGCCGTGATGATGGGCAGCATGTTCGCGGGCACCGAAGAATCGCCTGGCGACGTGTTCCTGTATCAGGGCCGCCAGTACAAGTCGTACCGCGGCATGGGTTCGGTGGGCGCGATGAAGGACGGCGCCGCGGACCGCTACTTCCAGGACAACTCGGCGAACATCGACAAGCTCGTGCCGGAAGGCATCGAAGGACGCGTTGCCTACAAGGGCTCCGTCAACGCGATCCTGTTCCAGCTGATCGGCGGCGTGCGCGCTTCGATGGGCTACTGCGGCTGCCGCACGATCGATGAAATGCACGAGAAGGCCGGGTTCGTCGAGATCACGTCGGCGGGCATGCGCGAATCGCACGTGCACGATGTTCAAATCACGAAGGAAGCGCCCAACTATCACGTGGACTAATCGACGATGAAGCTGCTGCTGCGCGTTGTACTGATTGTCGATGCGTTGATGCTACTGGGCTTCGGAGCGCTGTTCCTGCTGACTCCGTGGACCTCGCTGTACGACGCGCTGCAACTGGTGCAACCGCAGCCGGCATTCGTCGGGCAGGTGCTCGGCGTGACGCTGCTGGGTTTGTCGTGGCTCGCGGTGCGAGCCGCATTCGACGGTGCGATGACGGTGCCCGTCGGGCGCGTGGCCGGTCACATCAACTGGATCAGCGGCGTGCTGATGCTGGTCTGGTTGATCGGGCTGCACAAGCCGCAGCTGACGGCCTTCGGCCAGTTGATCGCTGGCGGCGTGGGTGCCTGGTTGATCGTAATCGGGTTCGGCGCCGTGCGGCTTGCCGGTGCGGTCCGGCGGCGCGAGAAAGCACAAACGCAGGCACAAACGCAGACGGCGGAAGCCACGGCGACGCAGCGCGGCGCAAAGAGCGAGCCGCGGCGGGAATCGGTTACTTATGCGGAGCCGGTTTTCTCGGGCGCAGAGCCCGCTGGCGGCGGCGCACAGGCTCAGGCGGCGCGACCGCAGCCTGTGGCGGAGGACGCCGCGCAGCACACCGCGCTGTCTGCCGAGGAGGCCCGTCTGGCCGCCCGCGATGAGGCGGCCGATGCGCCGCGGCCACCGCTGCATGGCTGAGCCGCGCCAGCACCCGGCAGCCTTGCGTCCGAACCGTGGCGCGCGGAAAAGCACGACGAAGAGCACCACACAACCGCATCCAGAATTCACGCCGTGCAGCTTGCGCGGCGTTCCGTATCCGTTCTTTCTTAGGTCTAGTCCGCAGCCATGCACGACAAAATCCTGATTCTCGACTTCGGTTCGCAAGTCACCCAGCTCATCGCGCGACGCGTGCGCGAGGCGCACGTCTTCTCGGAAGTCCACCCGTACGACGTGGACGAAGCATTCATCCGCGAATTCGCACCGAAAGGCATCATCCTCTCGGGCGGCCCGAACTCGGTCACGACTTCCGACACGCCGCGTGCGCCGCAAGTCGTGTTCGAACTCGGCGTACCGGTGCTCGGCATTTGCTACGGCATGCAGATGATGGCCGAGCAACTCGGCGGCAAGGTCGATGTCGGCCACGTGCGCGAATTCGGCTATGCCGAAGTGCGTGCGCGCAACCACACGAGCCTGCTCGAAGGGATTTCGGACTTCGAGACGTCTGAAGGCCACGGCATGCTCAAGGTCTGGATGAGCCACGGCGACAAGGTCACCGAAATGCCTGAAGGCTTCAAGCTGATGGCGTCGACCGAATCGTGCCCGATTGCGGCGATGGCCGACGAGGCACGCCACTTCTACGGCCTGCAATGGCATCCGGAAGTCACGCACACCCTGAAGGGCCGCGCGATGATCGAACGCTTCGTGCTCGGCATTTGCAAGGCGAAGGCCGACTGGGAAATGGGGCACTACATCGACGAAGCCGTCGAGTCGATCCGCAAGCAGGTCGGCGACGAGCACGTCATTCTGGGTCTCTCGGGCGGCGTGGATTCGTCGGTGGCGGCCGCGCTCCTGCATCGCGCGATCGGCGACCAGCTGACCTGCGTGTTTGTCGATCACGGCCTGTTGCGCCTGAATGAAGCCGAACAGGTCATGGCGACCTTCGCCGAGAACCTCGGCGTGAAGGTGATCCACGTCGATGCGAGCGAGGCGTTCCTCACGAAGCTCGCGGGCGTGACCGATCCCGAAGCGAAGCGCAAGATCATCGGCGCGGAATTCGTCGAAGTATTCCAGGCCGAAGCGGGCAAGCTCACCGACGCGAAGTGGCTCGCGCAGGGCACGATCTATCCGGACGTGATCGAATCGGCGGGCAAGGGCAAGAAGGCCACGCATACGATCAAGAGCCACCACAACGTCGGCGGCCTGCCGGAGACGCTGAACCTCAAGCTGCTCGAGCCGTTGCGCGAACTCTTCAAGGACGAAGTGCGCGAACTGGGCGTGAAGCTCGGCCTGCCGCCCGAGATGGTGTATCGCCATCCGTTCCCGGGCCCTGGCCTCGGCGTGCGGATTCTCGGCGAAGTGAAACGCGAGTTCGCCGATCTGCTGCGCCGCGCCGATGCGATCTTTATCGAGTCGCTGCGCAACACCATCGATCGTGAAACGGGCAAGTCGTGGTACGACCTGACGAGCCAGGCGTTTGCGGTGTTCCTGCCGGTGAAGAGCGTCGGCGTGATGGGCGACGGCCGCACCTATGAGTATGTCGTTGCGCTGCGCGCCGTGCAGACGCAGGACTTCATGACGGCGCACTGGGCGCATCTGCCGCATGATTTGCTCGGGCATGTGTCGAACCGGATTATCAATGAAGTGCGCGGGATTAACCGTGTCGTGTACGACATTTCGGGGAAACCGCCCGCGACGATTGAGTGGGAGTGAGGGGTGAAAAAATCCTCTGCGGAATCAACTGGTTGCGTCGACTGGTAAATAACGTGTGCTTGATTATAGATTGCCAGGTTGATTTCTAACCTATTGAACCATATGGGGATTTTTTCATTTCAATCGGCGTCGTGCGGAGTTGCAGAGGGCCCAATTCGACGGTATTTCTGACGGTATACGGGGGGGGGGGTACGCAAGAGATCTGCCCAATACCGTCAGCGGCGTTCACGGTATATGTGGCGGTATCTTGAACCGTGCGACAGTGGCTTGATTGCCGGGACACCGACGTGTCAGTAGCTGGTTTTACGGGAGCTGGCTTCTGACCACGGCGCCGGATTGTCGTCGGATCATAAATTAGGATGACATAGCTTATTGAGAGTTGATTTGCTCGCACCTTGATCTTCGCAAGCCAGACGCCATGTCAGATCGAGCCTACGTCAATAGACATCGGGCAGATAGCGGCCATGACACGACCTTCCTCGGATGCGGCGTTCGGACGTTCACATGACCGCTCCACAACAGCAAGCGGTCATACATCCCGGACGATATCATTCACCAGAGCCGCCGCCGTTCCTCCCCTCCGGACCCATTCCGTCGCCCACTCTCGGACGGCCCCCATCCAGCTCATCGTTCGGGTCGATGCCCTTCGCCAGCAGCGCGTCCATATTTTCAATCTGGCGATGCGCACCTTCGATCGAGTCAGTCGGAAACGTCCCACAGCTATAGCGCCGCTCCTTACCAGCCCACTTCCCCTCTGTGTGCGGAGAGACGTAAGAAATAGACATCCGCGCAGTTGCTCGGTCGCCCAGCAGGACTCGCCGCTCAAACTCAAGACCGAACTTGTCGAGAAGGTGATTAGCCCCTTTCTGATCGGCCAACCAGTCGTAAATATCCGAGTCGGAATAGAGAATCGTTCCGCGTTTTCGCTCTGCCATAAACCAAAATCTCCTTGTTACACAAGAAACTCCAGATTGATCGCAAGTCGTCAGGATTGCCCTCCACCAACTGCGAGCAGGGTGGAGGGGAATTATCCTATCGATTTACAGATTTGTAACTTAAGTGCAACTCTATCGCGCGCACATCTTCCAGCGCTACCGCGTCCATTGCTGCACGCAAATTTGTCCCGCGAGTGGCTGCTGTACCCCCGAAATGCGTCACCGGGGTCGCACGACGGCGACCGGCAGCAACGGGTCAACGAGACTCATTCGCCGTTCGGGCGGGCGGACCATTCCCTCCCGCCGTTAGCGCAAGCAGTGTTTGCAGCGCAAAGGCGGCCGACGAAGCATCGGCGGACATGCCTGCGCCTTCGTGAGGGCGCGGGCAACTACGGCTCGGCCGCCCGTTGCACGTAAGGTCATGGTTTTAAGGAAACTCGCTCGCGGTGAGCGCGTTCCATGTCCGTACGACGTCAAGCTGTCCAGCCAATTCAGGTGTGTTGGGGAAAATGCTAACTTCGTGATACCTTAACTGGTGTAAAGACTTATGAAGGTGGCAAAATGCCGACCCCTCACGCTCCCTCCGCCGGCGTCCGGCGCGCGCTACGCAAATTAGGCGCCGATATTCACGACGCACGCCGTCGCCGACGGCTGACCATGGCAGTGATCGCCGAGCGGGCCTTTACGTCGAGAGCGACTTTGCAGCGCGTCGAGGCGGGCGATCCCAGCGTGAGCATCGGCATCTACGCGGCCGTGCTACAGGCGCTTGGGCTTTTGGATGGACTACTGGAGGTTGCCGACGTCGCCCGGGATGCAGTGGGGCAGTCGCTGGCAACCGCCGCATTGCCTCAGCGCATCCGGTTGCCTCGTGGCGGCGGAGGGAGGGGCGATCATGGCTGATGTCGAGGTATACATCGATCTCGATGGCACGCTGCGACCGGTAGGGTTGCTCAGACGCCATGCATCGCGTCGGGAGGAAACGGTCACGTTCGAATATGACGAGACGTGGCTGGCCGACGACGAGCGCTTTTCGATCGAGCCGGCACTGGCGTTGACGCGCGGCGTTTTTCCACCGTTGCCCGATCAACCCATCTTTGGTTCGATCGGCGATTCGGCGCCCGATACGTGGGGGCGCCGACTCATGCAGCGCGCGGAGCGTCGACAGGCCGAACGGGATGGTCGGCGAATCCGGACGCTTGGTGAACTGGATTATCTGCTGGGCGTAGCTGACGAAACGCGCCTGGGTGCGCTGCGATTTCGCTGGAGCGGAGAAGATGAATTCCAGGCATCCGTGCCCGCTGGTGTCCCCGTGCTGATCGAATTAGGGCGGCTGCTGCAAATCACCGAGCGCATCCTGCGCGACGAGGAAACCGATGAGGATTTGCAACTGATCTTCGCGCCTGGATCGTCACTCGGTGGCGCACGTCCCAAGGCCTCGGTCATCGACCAGTACGGTCATTTGTCGATAGCCAAATTCCCGAAGGAGACCGACGAATACAGCATCGAAACGTGGGAGGAAATCGCCCTGCGATTGGCTGAACGCGCCGGCATTTCCACCCCGCATCATGAACTGCTCCAGGTAGCGGGCAAGCCTGTGCTGTTGTCGCGTCGCTTCGACCGGAAGGGAAGCGTTCGTATTCCCTTTCTCTCGGCCATGTCGATGACGGGATCGCGCGACGGCCAACGCGGCAGCTATCCTGAACTGGTTGATGCACTCACACAACACGGTGCGAAGGCGCGGGCCGATGCCGCACAGTTGTATCGCCGTGTGACCTTCAATGTTCTGGTTTCCAATGTCGATGACCATTTGCGCAATCACGGTTTCCTTTGGGCGGGCCGCGACGGCTGGGTGTTGTCACCGGCCTACGACCTCAATCCCACGCCAACCGACGTCAAGGCGCGCATCCTCACGACTAACATAGATCTCGACGAGGGCACGTGTTCGGTCGGCCTCCTTGAAAATGCGGCAGAGTTTTTCGGCTTGTCGCTGAAACAGGCTCGGACCACGATCCGGGCGGTGGCCGACGTGACCCGGACGTGGCAAGCGGTTGCTCAGGAAGTTGGTTGCGCACGCGCAGAGATGGCACGTATGGCCAGTGCCTTCGAGCACGACGATCTTGGCGCCGCATTGCGGCTGTGACGGTATCGAGGACCGCGTTCTAAAGATGCTGACGGTATCGGCGACGGTATTGCAGTCACAAATCACCTTGGGGCGGCCAGTGTTCGCGATCCTTCAAACAAAACGAGCATTGATGTCCGGTGCGTTCCGATAACAGCCATCAACTACCGGGCATGATTTTCTGCATTGCTGACGGTATCGACGCCGCATGACCAGGCGGAAACACCGTCCCCAAAGGCCCGAGCGACGAGATTGACAATCGAGTGGGAGTAAAAATCCCCGCTAAATCCGGGATTTAATCGACTCTCGCCGAGGTGCATTAGTTGACGTTGCGATAGTTCGTAACCGGGTTCCTGGTTCAGTTCGTCCACCGTCCAGGCTCAGATTTGGACCGGATTTGGACAAGAAACGGCTTGGCGATTGCCAGGCCGTTTTGCGTTGTTGTGTGATCTCGGCTGCGCGGGCGACGCTGACGATGGGCCAAACACCCAGGAGACAGTGTCGTCGTCGGCCACTGAACATTTACGGGCAGCTCACGGCTTCCAACCGCGCCGCGTTTTCACTCACCGCCATCTGTAGCCCTGCAACGATGAGCAATCCACTTATCGGCGACAAGCACCTCGAAGGCTTTGATCTCAAGAAGTACACCGATCTGGAGGACTTTTCGTACAAGCAATGGCATGGCCTGATCCTGCACCGATCACTGCTCTGGGACATGGCGAGCACCTAAAGAGACAAATTCAAGCCGAGTAGGGATCTGTTGCCGTTTAACGCGAAGCGCATCTATCGCGTCATGCGCGTGCATGGACTGCTGAAGCTGTGTCCGGTATCACAGGGCCGACTCCACTTGCCCGCTCGTCCGGATTCGCATGACGACCGGCAACGTCTGCCGACGACTGCCGTGTGCTCATGCGTTGCCCCATGCAGACCGGCGTCGCTAAAAGTCCGGTTGTGCAACATTTGCTTGCAAAAGTCACACGTGCTCCGTAATCGGTGTCGGCCTTAATGTCGTTGAGGATGCAGGCTGCACGAATACGAGTCGCCATCGCCACACCTCACTGGAGCTTGCATATGAACACAAACCCGAACCTGGGCCCCAATGTGTCGCCGCGTGCCAGAATTCATCCGCTGGTCGCGGGTGCGGCCGTCGCTGTGATCCTTGCGAGCGCTACCGGCATTGCCGCCATGACGGGAGTGCTGCCGACCACACACGCGAGTACGGCCCCCACAACTGCACAAGTCGATACCGCGGTGCCGCGCGTTGTGGGCCCGGATGTCCATCAGCCTTCTGTCACGCAAGAGTTGGCGCGGCAGGAGCGAGTCCGTCATTTCCATGTCGCCCAGACTGCGTCGGCTCCCCGCCATGCAAATGCCAGTACCTATCGAGGTACAACTGAATCCACGGCGCTGAGGCAGGCGGCTGTGGATCCGAACTCAGGCTCAATAGTCTCCATTAGTCCGATTCAGACGCCTGAGCCGACGACCGGCATCGGTGCTGTGGGCGGAGCCGTCGCTGGCGGGCTACTCGGCAATCAGATTGGTCAGGGGCGTGGCCGCACGCTCGCCACGATCGCAGGAGCCATTGGCGGCGGGCTCGCGGGTAACGGCATCGAACATGAGGTGCGTAGATCCACCACCTACCAGGTCCAGGTGCGAATGGCGGATGGCAGTTACCGGAGCTTCACCTATTCGACGCCGCCTCAGCTGGTCGTCGGCGAGCGGGTTCACGTCGACGGTGATACGTTGAACGCGTCGTGATGATCTCTGGCAGTCGGGAGCGATGCCGGACAAAGACGAGGGGGAAGGTCGAGCGTATGAATGGATATCTGCGCTGTATCAAGTTGGGATTGCGTTTGACACCGTCGCGACGCTCAACGAATCGAGCGCGTATCGCCTGCCCATTGGTATCGACGAGCACGACATCAATGCTGTGATATGCCAGGTGGACGGCCAGATCACGGGCGATCGTGGACTTGCCTACGCCGCACTTCTCCGCAGCGATCAAAACGCTTATGAGCATTACCTCAAATGAGTTGAGTGATTGAGTGTAAAGACATTCATTATCCTTATGGATAACTGATTACGAATTCCCGTCACAGCCGAACTGGTAATTGCGCAGGGGCAGTGCCGCTCGTCGGCAAGCTCGGATAGTCACTGGCGTACCTCCACGGGGCGCAGGTAGGCGGAAGTTCAAGTTGCGCCAATGAGGGATTGGACCGACCGTCACTGCCGTACGACAGTACATGAGCGGGACTCGACCCGGGAGGACGTTTCACCACCGCCGCGCGTTCTTTGCATTTTTATAACAATGCAATCCAAGGGACCAGAATAATTTTTGCGCTTTTTCATATTTGGACACGCCGCCGAAACACGATAGTCTGGCTCTTCGAACGATGGCAGCAGATACTGAAACAGAAAAGGAACGGGTGAATATGAAGACGCGTGCCGCCGCTGTGGCGATCCTTGTGACTGGAGTGGCGCATGCTCAAAGCAGCGTAACGCTGTACGGCCTGATTGATACGGGGATCGTCTATCAGAACACTGCACGCAGGACCCCGTCGCGCGCGACGTCGCCGGGAGCCAGCCTGTGGTCGATGCAAGACGGAAACATACGCACGTCACGCTGGGGCTTGCGTGGCAACGAAGATCTCGGTGGCGGCCTGAGCGCCGTTTTTTGGCTTGAAAACGGCTTCAATGTCGGCACGGGCGCTTTCAGGAACGGCGGCGATCTGTTCGGCCGGCAGGCGTGGATCGGTCTTCGCGCGAGCCAGTACGGCACGCTGACGCTTGGCCGTCAATACGATTTTCTGACCGACTACGTTGCACCGTTGAGCGCGACCAGTTCGGAATTTGCCGGCAAACTTGCATCGCACGTGTTCGACAACGATAACTTGAAACACGAAATGCGCCTGAACAACTCGGTGAAGTTCAGCAGCGTCTCGTTCAACGGCTTCAAGACCGGCGCGATGTATGCCTTCTCGGGGGCGGCAGGCGCCTTTGCAAACAATAGCGCTTACAGTTTCGGCGCTAGTTATTCTTACGGCCCGTTCAATTTCGGTGGTGCGTACCTGCAGGTCAACCGTCCGGCGCAGCCCGCGCTGGCCAATGCGTCCGGTGCGGCGAGCACGCGCGATGCCGATCAGCTGACCACGGGCGCTCGTCAGCAGATCTTTGGCGCCGGTGCGCAGTATAAGGTTGCTAACGCTTCGCTAGGTCTCGTATGGACCCATTCGATCACCTACGATGTGACGGGCATTTGGCAAGCCGGTAGCACGACCACCGGCGCACTCGGCGGTCGCTGCGTCAAGTTCGACAACTTTGAAATCAACGGCCGTTATTTCATCCGGCCGGACTTGAGCGTTGGCGCGGCGTACACGTACACGACCGGCGGCTTTGGCGGCGCGTCAAAGGGCTTCACGTCGGCCAGGCCGCACTGGAACTCAGTGATGACTCAGGCTGACTATCTGCTTTCGCAGCGTACGGACATCTATCTCGTGGGCATCTACCAACGGGTCGGCGGCGCGAACGGCAACGGGGCGTTCGCCCCCAGTATCTCCACCCTGGATCCGTCCCCGGGCAATGAACAGGTGGTCGCCGCCGTCGGCTTCAAACACCAGTTCTGATCATGGCCACGAGCGGTACACACTCTGCGTCTCCACCATGAGAGGCCGGTCAGCTAATTCTGATTCTGGCCGGAAAGGATAACGCGGGCGTAACCGTCATAGAGCTGTGAGGCTGCGGATAACCAGCGTGGAAACTCTCGTTCGGCGAAAAGCGTCTCGATCGCACCAAAGCCGACTCGAATCATGCGACGTTACCGATTGTTACACGAGCGACAGCGCGGTATCACTGGCGCGGCCTGTGCGACGTACGATGCTATTGGATCGACTGATTGGACGGTCGCCGGAATTGCTGTAAAGGGAGTGAAAGAAGCATGAGGCGAGTTCTATTGTCCGGTGCCATCGGATGCGCTGTGGCGTGCCTTTCTGCCAGCGCGTTTGCGCATGCCGATGTCGGCGTGTTCTTCGGCTTTCCGGGGCCGGTGATTGAAACGCCGCCGCCCGTTGTGTACGAATCGCCGCCTGTTGTATACGGGCCGGCGCCTGTCTACTACGGTCCGTACTACGACGAGGAATATCGCTACCGTCGCCACTGGCATGACCATGGCTGGCATCACGGCTGGCGTCATCGAGGCGACAACGAGGATGACGATGATTGACGGTCACTACGCCTCCCGGACAAGACTCAGCCGGAGGCGCCCGACCTGGCGATTGCCGTATTCACCGGACAGCCCACCGCACGTTAAGACCTGACGCCGATGGCACCCGCGACGCGGGTTCGCATCTTATTTCAGGCGCCCAGAGAGGAACTGCTGCAACCGTTCGCTGCGCGGCGTATTGAGCACTTCCTTGGGATCGCCTTGCTCTTCGATCTTGCCCTTGTGCAGGAAGACGACGTGATTCGACACATTGCGCGCGAAGCCCATTTCGTGCGTAACGACGATCATCGTACGGCCTTCCTCCGCGAGTGCCTGCATCACGCGCAGCACCTCGCCGACGAGTTCGGGGTCGAGCGCGGAGGTGGGCTCGTCGAACAACATCACCTCGGGCTCCATGGCCAGCGCGCGGGCGATCGCCACGCGCTGCTGCTGGCCGCCCGAGAGATGCGACGGATACTTGTGCTCGACGCCATTCGCGAGACCGACCTTGGCCAGGTATTTGCGCGCACGCGCTTCGGCTTCGCTGCGGCTCAACCCCAGCACGCTCACGGGTGCCTCGATGATGTTCTGGAGCACGGTCATGTGCGCCCACAGGTTGAAATGCTGGAACACCATCGAGAGGCGCGTGCGCATTGCGCGCAACTGCTTCGGGTCGCTCACGCGCAGCGAACCGGTGCGGTCGTGGCTCGTGCGGATCTCCTCGCCGTTCACGGTGATGCGGCCCGAGCCGGGCGATTCGAGGAAGTTGATGCAACGCAGGAACGTGCTCTTGCCCGATCCGCTGGAGCCGATCAGGCTGATCACGTCGCCGGGTTTCGCCTTGAGCGATACGCCTTTCAATACTTCGTTTTCGCCGAACTTCTTGTGCAGGTCGTCCACAATCAGCTTGTACATTCTCAATACTCCATCAGCGCGCTGAACGCGTTCAGTGCCCTTGCGGTTTCAGGTAAGCCAGCATCCGGGTTTCCATGCGGCGGAAGGCCCAGATCAGAGCGAAGACGATGGTTGCGTAAAGCACGGCCGCTATGCCGTATGCATGGAAGGTCATATAGGTGGCGGAGTTCACGTCGCGTGCCACTTTCAGAATGTCGGGCACGGTCGCGGTAAACGCCAGCGTCGTGGCGTGCAGCATCAGGATCACTTCGTTGCTGTACGCGGGCAGCGCGCGGCGCAATGCCGAGGGCAGGATGATGCGCATATAGAGCCTGGTCTTCGGCATGCCATAGGCAAGCGCTGCCTCGATCTCGCCGTACGCGGTTTCCCTGATCGCGCCCGCGAAAATTTCCGTGGCGTAGGCGCATTCGTTGAGTGCGAACGCGAGCAGCGTGCAATTCATCGCGCTGCGGAAGAATTCGCCGAGCAGTGCGTGCGTATGGACATAGTGCAGGCTGTAGATGCCCGTGTAGAAGAGCAGCAGCTGGACATAGAGCGGCGTGCCGCGAAACACGTAGGTGTAGAGCCAGACGGGTCGAGAAATCCACGGGTTGCGCGAAGCGCGCGCGATGGCGAGCGGCACCGCAAGCGCGAAGCCCAGCACGATCGAGATGACCAGCAGCCAGAGCGTGATGACGAGACCGCTATAGTTGAAGCCGTCGCTGTACAGGTAGTTCGGCCAGTATTCCTGAATGAGCTGGATCACAACGCGGCCCTCCGCACACCAGTCGAGTAACGTTTTTCGAGGCGGTGCAATACCAGGTTGGAAACGGTGGTGATGACGAGATAGATCGCGCCGGTCACGAGCGTGAAGAAAAAGAATTGCTGGGTGGCCTTGCCAGCGTCCTGCGAGGCTTTCACCACGTCGGCGAGACCGATGATCGAGACGAGCGCGGTCGCTTTCACGAGTACCTGCCAGTTATTGCCGATGCCCGGCAGCGCGAAACGCATCATCTGGGGGAACAGGATGCGCGTGAATACGCGCGAGGCGGTCATTCCGTACGCGAAACCGGCCTCGATCTGGCCACGCGGCACGGCGAGAAACGCGCCGCGGAACGTCTCGGTGAAGTACGCACCGTAGATGAAGCCGAGGGTGATGACGCCGGCCACGAACGGGTCGATGTCGATCTGGTCCATGCCCATTGCGTCGGTCAGGTGGTTCAGCCAGATCTGGATGCTGTAGAAGAGCAGCAGCATCAGCACGAGGTCGGGTACCGCGCGTATCAGTGTGGTGTAGAGGGTGCCGAGGCGCGAAATCGCGCGGTTGGGCGAGAGCTTCGCAGCAGCGCCGGCGAGGCCCAGCAGAAAGGACGCGGCCAGCGAAAGCACCGCGAGCTTGACGGTTTCCCACGTGCCCGCGAGGAGCAGCGGGCCGAAACCTTGAAAAAACATGATCGTACTTCCTTCGATGGCATGGCACGGGCCGCGCGTCGACGCGGCCCGTGCCATGCAAAGCAATTGATGCGGGTGAAGACGGGAGCGCGGTGAGCGACGCGTAGTGAGTCGCGCCTAGCCGCCGTACACGTCGAAGTCGAAATACCTCGATTCGATCTTCTTGTACGTGCCGTCCTTGATCATGTCGGCAATCGCCTTGTCGATCTTCGACTTGAGGTCGTCATCATCCTTTCGCAATCCGATGGCGGCCGCGCCCGTGGGCAATTCCGGACCGGCGAATGCGAAGCCCGCGCCGCGCGGCGTTTTCAGGAAGCCGAGGTCGGCTTGTACTTCGTCCTGCAGCGCGGCGTCCAGACGGCCCGACTTCAGGTCCAGATAGACCTGGTCCTGGTTCTGGTAGGTGATGACGTTGACGCCCTTTGTCGCCCAGTTCTGCTTGGCGTAGGTTTCCTGGGTCGAGCCCTGTTCGACGCCCACCGATTTGCCCTTGAGCGACTGGACCGTCGGCAGCAGGGGCGAGCCCTTCTTCGCGACAAGGCGGGTGGGGGTGTTGAAGAGCTTCGCGGAGAAGGCGATCTGCTGCTCGCGTTGCGGGGTGACTGTGAGCGCGGAGAGCGCGCCGTCGAACTTCTTGGCCTTCAGGCCCGGGATCATGCCGTCGAAGTCCTGCTCGACCCACACGCACTTCGCGTCGAGGCGCTTGCAGATCTCGTTGCCGAGGTCGATGTCGAAGCCGACCAGCTTGCCATCGGGTGCTTTCGACTCGAACGGTGCATAGCTGGCGTCCGTGCCGAAACGGATGGTGGACCAGTCTTTCGCGTAA
The DNA here is from genome assembly GCF_042655705.1 of Paraburkholderia denitrificans. Lineage (NCBI taxonomy): Bacteria > Pseudomonadati > Pseudomonadota > Betaproteobacteria > Burkholderiales > Burkholderiaceae > Paraburkholderia > Paraburkholderia denitrificans. The sequence continues at coordinate 309,825 of NZ_JBHSMP010000006.1, forward strand.
GCGCCACCGACCGCAAAGGTGAGTGCGACACACAGGGCAAGTTTCTTCATGACATCTCCATCGGGGGTATGCTGCAAGGGGGTAAGTTGTCTATACAAATTAATGATTCCATCGGGTGATCGGCAATCGGGGTTATCACTAGGGGGCTGGCTGCACCTTAATTAAAGGGCCCCGCCATTCCGGCGTTAGGCGGGGCGGGAGAGGGTATACGTGGAGTGCGGTTAACTTGTATAGACAACATGAATGCTATAACCTGATATCTCCTTGTCCAGACAACTTCTACTGCGATGATTACCCTGACTCCCGGCTATCTGACCCTATCCCAGTTGCGCCAGATCGCGCGCGCATCGGACAGCAGCAGCGTCAAGCTCGAACTCGATACCGCGAGCTTCGCGGCGATCGACGCAGGCGCGCGCGCCGTCGCCGAAATCACGGCCAAGGGCGAACCCGCCTACGGCATCAACACGGGCTTCGGTCGTCTCGCCAGCACGCATATCCCGACCGATCAGCTCGAACTGCTGCAGCGCAATCTGGTGCTCTCGCATGCCGTGGGCGTGGGCGAGCCGATGGCGCGTCCGGTCGTGCGCCTCCTGATGGCGCTGAAACTCTCGAGTCTCGGCCGCGGCCATTCGGGCATTCGTCGTGAGGTGATGAACGCGCTCATCACGCTCTTTAACGCCGACGTGCTGCCGCTGATTCCCGTGAAGGGCTCGGTGGGCGCCTCGGGCGACCTCGCGCCGCTCGCGCACATGTCGGCGGTGCTGCTTGGCATCGGCGAAGTGTTTGCGAAGGGCGAGCGCGTGAGTGCGGCCGACGGGCTGCGTCTCGCCGGTCTCAAGCCGATCGCGCTGCAGGCGAAGGAAGGCCTCGCGCTCCTGAACGGCACGCAGGCGTCCACCGCGCTTGCGCTCTACAACCTGTTCGCCATCGAGGACCTGTACCGCACGGCGCTCGTTTCGGGCGCGCTGTGCGTCGATGCGGCGGCGGGTTCGGTGAAGCCGTTCGACGCGCGCATTCACGCGCTGCGCGGGCATCAAGGCCAGATCGACGCGGCAGCGTCCTACCGCGAACTGCTCGACGGCTCGTCGATCAACCTCTCGCACCGCGACTGCGGCAAGGTTCAGGATCCGTACTCGCTGCGCTGCCAGCCGCAGGTGATGGGCGCGTGCCTCGACCAGATGCGCCATGCAGCGCAAGTGCTGCTTATCGAAGCCAATGCGGTTTCGGACAATCCGCTGATTTTCCCGGACACGAAGGAAGTCATCTCGGGCGGCAACTTCCACGCCGAGCCGGTGGCCTTCGCGGCCGACAACCTCGCGCTGGCCGCCGCCGAAATCGGCGCGCTGGCAGAGCGCCGCATAGCACTTCTGATCGATGCGACGCTCTCGGGTCTGCCGCCTTTCCTCGTGAAGGACGGTGGCGTGAACTCGGGCTTCATGATCGCGCACGTGACGGCGGCGGCGCTCGCCTCGGAGAACAAGACGCTGGCGCATCCGGCTTCGGTGGATTCGCTGCCGACCTCGGCGAACCAGGAAGACCACGTGTCGATGGCGACCTTCGCCGCGCGCAAGCTCGCCGACATCGCCGGTAACACGGCCAACATCCTCGCCATCGAACTGCTCGCCGCCGCGCAGGGCGTGGACCTGCGGGCGCCGCACGCCACCAGCCCGGCGCTGCAAAAAGTGATGCAGTCGGTACGCAGCGAAGTGCCGCACTACGACCTGGACCGCTATTTCGCGCCCGATATCGCAGCCGTCACGCAACTCGTGCAGAACGGCACGATTGCCAGCCACAGTCCGTTCAAGTTTGCATCCGAACAATAACCATTCCGAGGGCTTTATGAACCATCCCAGCTTCACTGATCCCCGCCTCGATCCGACCCGTACGATCCGCGCACCGCGTGGCAGCGAAAAGGTCTGCAAGACCTGGCTTGCGGAAGCCGCTTATCGCATGATCCAGAATAATCTGGACCCGGAAGTCGCCGAGCATCCGCACGCGCTTGTCGTGTA